>NZ_JBFTSH010000015.1:0-135238 GCF_056399925.1 Cupriavidus sp. 01L43 | reverse complement strand
TCACGAACGACCGTTGCCGTCTTTCCCCCGTACTTGAAATATAGCTTGACCGCCCTGATGCGATCCTCGTACGAATACATGAACTACCTCCAAGTAGTCCAAGTTTTCATCCGCACCCCCGAACCGGACATTACAACTTTGCCGCTACACCTGTCCGTGGCATAATCTATCTTATGTTAAATCCAATTCGTACTCCGTTGCCTCCAACCATCCCGATCAACACTCTCTTACAGCGCAAGGGTCACCACGCGCAGCGTCGTGTCGTCGGGACACGGTACGTCGGCAAATCCTAAGCGGTGAGCCAATCGCCGCATCGCGGTGTTCGATGACAGGACATAGCCTTCCATGGATCGGTAACCGCGGCGGCGAGCGGTGTCGATTAGCGTGCTCAGCAGTCGGCTGGCAAGGCCAAGCCCATGCCAGTCATCGACGATCGTGACCGCAAACTCGCAGGTATCGTTGCCGGGCGCCGCGGCATAGCGCACGCCCCCCACGATAGACGGGCCCTTGCCTTTGGTGGCTACTGCCACCAGGGCAAGCTCGCACTCCGGCGACGGATGCGTCGCGTGCTCGAGCATGGCTTCGGGTAGCTGTTGCATGGCGGCCATGAATCTCGTGTAACGCGCGTCGGCGGAAAGTCTGTCGAACGCCGCCAGCAGGCCAGCCCTGTCGTCTTCGGCAATCTCCCGAACCAGCACCTCCCGTCCATCGCGCAGCAACACGCTGAACGGCACGAATGTTGTTGTGTCAGGCTTGTCTTGCATGGCAACCGTGTCGTTAGGGAAAAGACGAGTTCGATGCATTCGCCTCGTCGCATTTCATACTAGGTGACCCGGTGCAGTTCGCCGAAGTCGGCGTCGGACCACCGGACACCCATCCGGGCCCTCAGGTTTTCCCGGACTATCCCGAAAAGCAAAATGCATGTCCCGAACGGTCAAACCGTACGCAACTGATTCTAGATACTTGCTTCCGTTGCGACCGGACGTTGGCAAGCGCCATGGAAGGACGCGTCAGCGCCTCGGCTCAAGTGGCCGGGAGTCGTCAAAGTGATCCTTCTGAGGTATTCATGCTCGAACAACGTTCCACATTTCCGACCATGGCAGCAGATCCAGTCAGGCCAGTCGGACTCCACTACTACTCGTGGGTAGTGTTCGCGCTGGGCTTTGGTCTGCTGCTGTCAGACTACATGTCGCGCCAGGTGCTCAATGCCGTATTTCCGCTACTGAAGCAGGAATGGGCGCTGACCGATACGGAACTCGGCGCGCTCGGCGGCATTGTTGCGCTGATGGTGGGGATCCTGACATTGCCACTGTCTGTCCTCGCGGACCGCTGGGGCCGGGTCAAGAGCCTCATGCTGATGGCCGGCTTGTGGAGCCTCGCTACGCTCGGCTGTGCCGTGGCGACAAACTTCGGCGAAATGTTCATCGCCCGACTGTGCGTGGGCGTCGGCGAAGCCGCCTATGGCAGCGTGGGCATTGCCATGGTGCTGTCGGTATTTCCCCGCCGCTTGCGCTCCAGCCTGAGCGCCGCGTTCATTGCCGGCGGCCCGTTCGGATCGGTGCTGGGAATGGCCCTGGGCGGCACCCTCGCCGCTCATCTCGGGTGGCGCTGGGCGTTCGCCGCGATGGCCATCTTCGGCCTGATACTCGTAGCAGTGTTTCGCTTCGTGGTGACGGAACCGCGCCTGAAGGCGCAGCGGGCGCGGATTGGCGAGGACAAGGGCGACGCGGGAGCACCCAAACGCCTGGCTTTGCGGCCCCTGGTATCCGCCCTGTTCTCGGCCCCTTCGATTCTTTGTACCTATGTCGGCAGCGCCATGCAGTTGCTGGTCACGGGCGCCCTGCTTGCGTGGATGCCGAGCTACCTGTCACGCTACTACGGCATGGCGACGGACCGTGCAGGCCTGACAGCCGCAGGCTTCGTGCTGGCGGCCGGCGCAGGCATGATTGCCTGCGGTGCGCTGACCGACTGGGCAGCCCGCAATGCCCCGACCCGCAAGTGGCTGATGGCCATTGCCTACAGCACCACCAGCTGCGTGCTGCTCGTGGCGGCCTTCCACACGCCGGCGGGCACGACGCAAATGGTCCTGATCTTTGCCGGCATGCTGCTGGTCGGCGGTACGGCCGGACCGGCGAGCGCCGTGGTGGCCAACCTCACGCATCCCAGCATTCACGCGACGGCCTTCGCCACGCTCACGCTCGCCAACAACCTGCTGGGCCTGGCGCCCGGTCCCTTTGTGACGGGACTGCTCGCCGACAGAATCGGTTTGCTTGGCGCCCTGCAGATCATTCCGCTGGCCGGCCTGTGCGCCACATTGTGTTTCGCGATCGGGCGCAAGTACTACGCCGCCGACCTGCGTCGCATCGAGACCGAGCGCGCCTCGCAGGCACAGACCTGACCGCCCTCCCCGTACTCTCCTATGATGAGTGCCATGGGAGGGTCCGACGTCGCATCTCCATGCAAGACGATGGGAGGAGACCGGGGTGAAACTGAAGAACATCGCCATCGCATCGCTGCCCCTGTGTTCGGGGGCGGCATTTGCGCAGTCCAGCGTCACGCTCTACGGTGTGGCGGATGTGAACGTCGAGTATGTCAATCACCTGGGCGTTGTACCTACGGCGTTCAATCAGTTCAATCGCGGGCCATCCCATGACGTCGCCCGTATGACCTCGGGCGGACTGGCCGGGTCGCGTTGGGGCCTGCGTGGTGTTGAAGACCTTGGTAGTGGCTTGAAATCCATCTTTGTCCTGGAAAGCGGCTTCAATCTGGAGACCGGCACTTCGCAGCAAAGTGGCCGCCTGTTCGGCCGCCAGGCGTTGGTGGGCCTGCAGAGTTCTTATGGCCAGGTCAGTTTTGGCCGCCAGTACACCTCGATGTTCGAGATGCTCGCGAATTACTCGCCGACCGCCTATGCCACGCAGTACGAGCCCATCATCCTGCAATCGGGCCCGAATTTCCGCGAAGACAACACCATCAAGTACAGCGGCCAGTTTGGCCCGGTGAAGGCAATTGCACACTGGTCCTTTGGCGTCGGGGTCGCCCTGCCCGCGACGGTCGGCATCGCGACGCCGATTGGTGGCAATGGCGAGGTGCCTGGCCAGTTTCGGCGCGACTCCGCCTACGGGGCTGCCGTGGCGTATGAAGCGGGTCCGATTGGCCTCACCATCGGCTACGACCAGTGGAATCCGACCATCGATAGGAGCAGTGGCACCGTCAGGAAGGCCGTGGTCGGCGCCAGCTACGCCTACGGCCCGGCCAGGATCATGGGCGGTTATCGCTGGGGTCGAAACATGAATGCGGCGGACGTTATGTTTCAGCGTGACGATTTCTACTGGATCGGTGCGATCTACCAGGTCTCCCCTGCCGTGGGCTTCACGCTCGAATACAACTACGACAACGTGAAGAGTCTGTACGGCAACACGCAAGTGGCCAACCCATGGCAGATCGCCTTCGTCGCGAACTACGCGTTCTCGAAGCGTACCGATGTCTATGTGACCACGGCGTTCGCCAGGAACGCCGGCCTGATGCTCGAATCGCTGGCAACCGTCTACGCCAACAGCCTGTCGCTGGGCAACAGCTATGCCCTTGGCAACGGGCAGAGCACGATGATCGGTGCAGCCGTAGGCCTGCGTCACAAATTCTGACTAAAGCGAATCTGACAAAGGTGGCCTCCCGGATTCCGGGGGGCCACTGCGTCAGGCCTGAGGCTGACGCAGGAAACGCAGCACCACCGTTGCTGCTTCGCTGACGCGAGTCAGGAGAAAGAGGTGTCCATCGTCGAAGATGTGGAGCGCTGCATGTCGAATGCGCGAAGCGAGGATCCTGGCATTGACCAGGGGCACGATGGGATCGTCGGAGCCGTGCATGACCAGCGTGGGCTGGCCCAGAGCGCCGAGCCACAACAGGCTGCTCCATCCCCATGCCGCCAGCAACTGGTACACATAGCCGCGGCCGCGCGGCGGATGCATATGCCGGCCGTGCGCTTCCAGCAATCCGGGATCGTCGCGGAAGGCACCGCCATAGATATCGGCGCCCACGCGCCGCAAGTAGTCCGGGTCGTTATAGCGGCGCGCGCCGATCATCTTCGAGAGGACCGACACGCTACCCGGCACCATGATCACGCCGGGCGACGTTGCCGCCAGCACAAGGCGCCGRCAGCGCATCGGGTAGAGATGCGCGAACTCCTGCGCGAGCGCCCCGCCCCAGGAAACGCCGAGCACGTCGACCTGCCCTTCATAGCCGAGATGACCAAGCAGTTTGTCGGCGAGCACGCACAGGTTGGACAGGCGATAGGGAAGCAGCGGCGCGGGTGAACCGCCAGCGCCGGGGACATCGAAGATGATCACTTCGACACCCTCGAGCGCATCGACGAACGGTTCGACGAGTTCGAGATTGGCGCCGATACCGTTGAACATGAGGAGCGGCGGCCCCGCATCGTTGCCGGGCCGGATGCCGACCCGCAGCACCTGTCCATCCAGGTCTACGGTCCGGATTGCCATCTTGTGGCCAGATTCAACGCTGGCACCGTTTATTGTCATCAAGTCGTCCTGGATGCATTGCCCTGAAGCGGGCGGGACGGCACGGCCCGGGGAGGCCGTGCCGCGGGGGTTACGGCTTGGGGCGCACGATGCTCTTCACTTCTTCCACGTTCTCCGCGAAACGCTTGCCGACCACAGCAAAGCTGTCGGCTTGCGTCTTGTACACGGTGTCGGTCAGGCCGCGCAGGCCGGTCACGGCCTTGTTCAGGCTGAGCGGCAGCAGGTCGGTCACGCGCACAGCCGAAGCCGTGGCGTCATCGCCCTGCTTCGGCGTGCCGAGCGACTGCAGATCGGCTGCGGTGCCACACAGGTACTCGGCCTGCAGACGGACCAGCGATTGCAGGCCGCTCAGCAGCGTGAGATTGACGCCGGCCAGCGCCTCGATGTCCTTGCGACGCGACTCCAGGATCGCCACCGGGTCAAGGCGGTTGTGTTTGACGAAGTCAAACAGCTTCTTGTGCGGGGCGAACGCGCCCGCGGTGTTGGTCGATTCCATCTTCATGGTCTCCATTCAGGTTGCGTTGAAAAACTGGGAACACTGCGACATGACCGGGCGTCAGGCTTCGATCACGTAGCGTCCGGGGGCTTCGCCGCACGGCGCGTGGCGTGCGTTGCCAGGCGCCAAGGGTGCGTTGCGCTTCGGGCCGGACCGCTGCTTCAGCCACTGACTCCAGTGGTTCCACCACGAATCGGACGTGGCCTCGGCGCCGTCCAGCCAGGCTTGCGGGTCGGTCGTATCGTCGCCGTTCACGAAGAACTTCGCCTTCGCGTTGCCGGGCGGGTTGATCAGGCTTTGAATGTGGCCGCTGGAGCTCAGGACGAATTCGGTCTGTCCGCCAAAGGCACGTGCGGAGCGGTACACGCCCTGCCACGGGGTGATATGGTCGGTGACGCCGGCCAACACGAACTTGTCGCAGGCGACCTTCGACAGATCGATGGGCTCGCCCAGCACCGTCAGCGCGCCCGGGGTGGCAAGCAGGTTGTCCGAGAGGATGTCGAGCAACTGGCAATGGAATCCTGCGGGCAGCCGCGTCGTGTCGTTATTCCAGTACAGGACATCAAACGCCGGCGGCGCCTTGCCAAGCAGGTAGTTGTTGACCCAGTAGTTCCACACCAGATCATTGGGCCGCATCCATGCGAATACCCGGCCCAGTTCCTCGCCGTCGAGCACACCCCTCGCCTGGCTGCTTTGCCGCGCGGTGGTAACGGCCTCCGGCGTGGCGAACAGGCCTAGCTGAGACTGCTCGTCCAGGCCGAAGACGGACACCATCAGCGTGGCGGCATGCACCAGTTTCTCGCCACGGCTTGCGCAATAGCCCATCAGCGCCGCCATCGTCATCGCGCCGGCGCAGGCGCCATGCAGGTTCACATCGTCACTGCCGGTGATATCGCGGATGGCATGGATCGCCTCGATCAGCGCCGCCACGTAGGTGTCGAGATTCCATTCGCGCTGCGCGGCAGTCGGATTGCGCCAGCTCACCATGAACACCTGGAATTCCTGCCCCACCAGGTACTCGACGATGCTCTTGCCCGAAGCGAGGTCGAACACATAGAACTTGTTGACCTGGGGCGGCACGATAAGCTGCGGGCGAGCGTGGACTTTGGCCGTGACGGGCGTGTACTGGATCAATTCGAGGACGTCATTGCGGAAAACCACCGTTCCCGGTGTCTTGGCCAGATCCTTGCCAACACGAAACGCGCCCTTGTCGACCTGGGAAGGCATGCCCTGATTGGTCAGGGCATCGGTCAGCAGGTTGGTCATCCCCGAGAGCAGGCTGAGACCGCCCGATTCGAACGTCTCCCTGAGCGCCGCCGGGTTGCCTAATAGCATATTGGTCGGCGCCAGCGCGTCGAAAACGAGTGATGTGAAGAACTGCGCGCGCTCCTTGCTGCGTGCATCCATGACAGAGCGGCTGACAAAGCCGGCCGCGGCATCCCGCCACGCAAGGTAGCCCTGCAGCGGCATGCGGAACAGCGGGTTGTCATGCCACTCCCGGTCCGCAAAGCGACGGTCGCGGGCTGGCGGGGCACTGGCCGTGCCGGCGAGCACGCGCAGCAGGTCATGCGCCAGTTGCGTCTGCTGTTCCAGCAGCAGCGCGGGCTCCTGAACGCATTGCGTGCCGATCTGGTGGGCGGTGGAAGCCAGATCCTCCGGGCGCAGGCCCACAAAGGGATTGGGGACGGCGGCGATGGCGCCACCGCTGTCGGGCAAGGCCGGCCGATTGGCCTTGGTTGGCTTGCCGGCCTTGCCTGTACGTTGCTTCGTCATTTCCATGGTTTCTCTCCTCAGGCCACCAGCAATGCCAGCGACTCGGCGACCAGAGCCGGCCGGGCCTGGCCCTCAATCTCCATGGTGTTCTCCGTCCTCAGCATGATGCGGCCTTCGCCTTTGTCCTCTGCCGCGAGCAGCTTCACACGATTGCGCACCCGGGCGCCGGCCCTCACCGGCGTCAGGAAGCGCGTTTTCTCCAGCCCGCAGTTCACGGCCGCTTTCGCATCGACCGGGACGATGCCCATGCGGGTCAGCTGGCCGCCCAGCAGGGAAAGCGTGAGGAAGCCGTGCGCGACGGTGCCGCCAAACGGGCTTTCGCGACCCGCCCGGTCCACGTCCACGTGGATCCACTGGCGGTCGTCCGTGCAGTCTGCAAATGCATCGATGCGCGCCTGATCGATCTCGACCCATTCCGATACGCCCAACTCCTGGCCGACGAACGCGCCAAGCGTCGCCATGCTGTAACCGTCGATTTTCATGCTGCTGTCCTTCAATGTGTCTGGGTGTGGTCTGACTGCGTCAGAACTGCGCGTCGTTCAAGGCAAGGAATCCGTCCGTGCCGGCGACACTGGTGATCGCTGCTTCCATGGCCGGCGCGCGCACCAGGATATGGTTGGCAAAGAACGCCGCGGTGGCGATCTTGGCGCCGTAGAAGGCCTCGTCCTCGTGATGCTTCTCGATGGCAACGATGAGCGCCCGCGCCATCTGCCATCCGGTCAGCACAATGCCAGCCAGCTTCAGGTAGGCCACGCTGGCACCGAACACGGCGTTGGCATCGGTACGCGTTTTCGCGACGACGAACTCGATGACGTTCGCCAGTGCGGTGTGCGCCGCGCTCAGACGCTTGTACATTGCGCTGCATGCCGCATTGGCGCCACGTTCCGCGAGCGCGACAAGCGTGTCGTCGATCTGCGCGAGGATGGCCCGTGCGGTGGCGCCGCCGTCGCGCACGGTCTTGCGGCCAATCAGATCGTTGGCCTGGATGGCGGTGGTGCCTTCATAGATCGGCAGGATGCGCGCATCGCGGTAGTGTTGCGCCGCACCCGTTTCCTCGATAAAGCCCATGCCGCCGTGCACCTGCACGCCGAGGCTGGTGACCTCCAGCGACATCTCCGTGCTCCATCCCTTGATGACGGGCACGAGGTATTCGTAGACCGCGGCATGTTGCGCGCGCGTCTCGGGATCGGCAGCGGCGTGCGCGATGTCCGAGTAGCCGGCCGCCACCAGCGCGAGCGCCCGTGCGCCTTCGGTCAGCGCCCGCATTTCGGTCAGCATGCGGCGAACGTCGGGGTGCCGGATGATCGGGACGGGTTCCTTTGCCGTGCCGTCCACCGGGCGGCTCTGCACGCGATCCTTCGCGTAGGCGACGGCCTGCTGGTATGCGCGATCCGAAATCGCGATGCCCTGCACGCCCACGCCAAAGCGCGCCGAATTCATCATGACGAACATGTATTCCAGGCCGCGGTTCTCTTCCCCGATCAGGTAGCCGGTGGCGCCGCCGTGATCGCCGAACTGAAGCACGGCGGTCGGGCTGGCCTTGATGCCGAGCTTGTGCTCGATCGACACGCACTGGACATCGTTGCGCGCCCCCAGCGAGYCGTCATCGTTGACGAGGAACTTCGGCACCAGGAACAGCGAGATGCCCTTCACGCCTTCGGGCGCGTCCGGCGTGCGTGCCAGCACCAGATGCACGATGTTCTCGGCCATGTCGTGCTCGCCGTATGTGATGAAGATCTTGGTGCCCGATACCTTGTAGGCGCCGTCCGCCTGACGCACGGCACGCGAGCGAACCAGCGCGAGGTCGGAGCCGGCCTGCGGCTCGGTGAGGTTCATCGTCCCGGTCCATTCGCCTGCGATCAGGCGCGGCAGGTAGCGCTGCTGCAGTTCGTCGGAGCCCGCCGTGAGCAGTGCCTCGATGGCGCCGTCGGTCAGCAGCGGACACAGCGCGAAGGACATGTTCGCCGCGTTCATCATCTCGATGCATGGCGTGGCGACCAGCTTGGGCAATCCCTGTCCGCCGAATTCGGTCGGATGGACTACGCCTTGCCAGCCGCCTTCGCCGAACTGGCGAAACGCCTCCTTGAAGCCGGCCGTGGTCCGCACTTCACCGTCGTGCCAACTGCTCGGGGCCCTGTCCCCTGCCACGTTCAGCGGCGCCAGGACCTCGCCGTGGAATTTCGCGGCCTCATCGAGAACCGCCTCGACCGTCTCCGGGGTGGCGTCCTCGAAACCGGGAAGCGTGGCAATCTTTGTCAGTCCGGCCAGATCCCGGATAACAAACAGCATGTCCTTGGTGGGTGCGGTATAGCTCATCTCGTGCCTCTTTATCTTGAGATGCAGCGCCCGCGGCTCGGTGGCCTGCTGCGCTGCGACATTGACGGAGTGATCGTAATGTCCGGCAGCGCAAAGCCGATTACCCGAACTGGCCCATTCGCTGACAAATCGTGCCGCTTTCAGCCTCGAAGCCGCGCACGCACCCGGCAGACGGCGTGAGCGTCGCCTGAAGTGGCAGGATTTGTTAGTCGACGGCCAGGATTGACAGTCCGCACCGATCGACGCCAGCCGGCGCCGATCGACGGATCAGAGCGGGCGACGGTAGGCGTTGGGGGTGCTGCCCGTCCAGTGCCGGAACGCCCGGTGGAAGGCAGTGGGATTGTCGAAGCCTACGTCGTAGGCAATCGCGGCAATGGGATCTTCGGAGCGCGTCAGGCGCTGGATGGCAAGATCGCGCCGCACCTCGTCCTTGATGGACTGGAACGTCGTGCCTTCGGCCGACAGACGCCGGCACAAGGTGCGCACGGAGTGGTGGAGTGCCTGCGCGACAGCATCGATGGTCGGCGACGCAGGCAGGCATTCGGCAAGGTGCTGGCGCACGCGGTGGCAGGTCAACTGCTCGGCGAAGGCGACGAATATCCAGTCTTCAGGCGCGCGTGCAAGAAATCTTTCGAGGTCCGGCTTGCGTTGCCTGACCGGCAAGTCAAGGTAGGCCGCATCGAAACTGATCTGCGTGCGTGCGCAGTCAAAGCGGACCGGGCCTGGAAACAGATAGAGATGATCGCTGCTCTGCGGCGGGTGCGGAAAGGCGAACTCGGCACCATTGAGCACGATTCTATGGCGGATGAGCCACGAGGCCATCCCATGCACCAGCTTCAGCATCAGTTCGCAGCCCAGCACGCTCACGCCCGGGCCATCCGGGTTCGCCACCAGCTCGACATACCCCTCCCCACCCTCACGCCGTAACGTCAGACGAAATTCATCAAGGATCAGGTGGAAGAACTGGCCAAAACGATGCAGGGCAACCTCCAGCCTTGGCGCGTCTAGCAGGCTGAGACCCAGGAACTTCAGCACGCCATTACGCAGCGGACGGCTGAAGATGCCAGGCATTTCATCGTCAAGCTCCATCGCCAGCAGCCGATAGAGCGTGGCGAACTGTTCCTGGGTGACCCGCGCGGCGGGTTGCTGCAGCAGTTCATGCGCAATACCCGAGCGTTCGGCAAGCCGCGCGATAGCAGCCGGATCCGCGCCCGACAGGAAGCCGTTGACGACGGATATCGGGACGGTAGCGGACAGGCCTGTCAAGTGAGGGAGCCGGCAGTGTCACATCCGCAGGATCCCAGGTCCGGGTGAGAGCCCCGCCCGCCTGCCGCCACCCAATCGATCTTCGCGCGTACGAAGCGGATCATCGAGTCCAGTTCCGCCGCCTTCGCTTCGAGTCCGGCAAGTTGTCCCTTCAGGATTTCGGTCCTGCGATCCGGAGAGAAGCCGGTTTCTCGGCGCTCGGTATCCAGGGCGGCGATTTCCTTGAGCGATAGGCCGAGGGACTGCCCCACCCGGACCACCTCGGCGGCCCGGCGATCCTGGTCGGTGAAAAGCTGATAGGGGCGTCGCCCTCCCTTGCCGCTTGTTGTCGGCCGGAAAAGCCCGAGCCGTACGTAGAAGCGCACCGTCTCCCGCGACAGTCCCGTGATGTGGGAAAACTCCGAAATCATCATGATCGGTCTATTGACTATGTAGTGCAGTACACACTTAGAGTGTACGCATCTTCAACGACCTGTGGAAAAACATATGTCAAACGGCTCGCTTGGTTGGAAATCGACAGCAAACGATGTGCTGGCCGGGATCGATCTCAAGGGGAAACGGGTGCTGGTCACGGGTGTATCCGCCGGACTGGGCGTCGAGACTGCGCGATCCCTCGTGGCGCACGGCGCTGAAGTGGTGGGTGCGGCACGAGATCTGAGGAAGGCCGAGGCGGCGACTACCGACGTTCGCGCGGCGGCCAGCGGCGGCAATGGGCAATTCGAAATCGTGGAGATGGACCTGGCCTCCCTTTCAAGCGTCCGGCGCTGCGCCGATACGCTCCTTGCAGCAGGAAAACCTTTCGATCTGGTCATTGCCAATGCGGGAGTGATGGCAACGCCGTTTGGACGCACCGTAGACGGCTTCGAGATGCAGTTCGGCACGAACCACCTTGGCCATTTCGTATTGGTCAACCGGATCGCAACGCTCATGCCTGCTGGCGCGCGACTGGTCATGCTCGCGTCCTCGTCGCATCGGGTCGCAGACGTCGATCTGGAGGATCCGAACTTTGAACACAAGCCCTATTCCGAAGGACTAGCCTATTCGCAGTCCAAGACCGCCAACGTCCTGTTCGCCGTCGAATTCGATCGACGCAACAAGGCGCGCGGCGTGCGCGCGACGGCGGTCCACCCCGGCACCATCCAGACAGAGCTAGGGCGTTACGCAGATCCGGTCATGATCCAAAAACGAATTGAGGCGCTGAACGCCCAGCTGGCGGCCGAAGGTAAGACGACCATCCGCTGGAAGAGCATTCCTCAGGGAGCGGCGACTTCGGTCTGGGCTGGCGTCGTCGCATCGGCAGAAGACGTCGGGGGACGTTATTGCGAGAATTGCCATGTCGTCGAGCCTTCCTCGGACGGCAGTTTCGTGGACGGCGCCAGCCCCCATGCCTTCAATCCGCAAACAGCCAAGGCGCTCTGGGCTAAAAGCGAAGAACTGGTGGGCGAAAGAATCGGGTAAAGCTTGCTACGGTGGCAGGTCCGATTAACGCCGTTTGGCAGCAGCGGCCTTCACGTCCAGGCGGACGATCCATGCCACGACAATCACCATTGCGACGATGATTGCGTTCGATAGCGCGCCGCCCGCCTCGGCGCGAAGTGCGCCCATCAGCCAGCCGCCGCAAATCAGGACAACCAGCACCTTGACGATGGTGAGGCCGTAGGAGCGGATCAGGTTCGCTATGTAGTCGATCATGGTTAGGTTCCGGTTGCGAGCGCCGGGCTGCTCCGCCAGCGCCCTACAGGTAAGGCGCTGGCATTATGGGGCTCAGGCCTTGCCTACTCAAGGGCCACCCGTTAGCGATGCATGCACAATTTTGCGCTTGCGCACGCAGACGGCC
Organism: Cupriavidus sp. 01L43; assembly: GCF_056399925.1. Classification (NCBI taxonomy): domain Bacteria; kingdom Pseudomonadati; phylum Pseudomonadota; class Betaproteobacteria; order Burkholderiales; family Burkholderiaceae; genus Cupriavidus; species Cupriavidus sp. 01L43. The sequence goes on along the minus strand of NZ_JBFTSH010000015.1, from coordinate 123,012 downwards.
CCCGCAGGCGGTACCATGCCCGCTCCCACCCCCTAATTGGAACCCCCAATGCAAGTACTGGTTGACGCAGACGCCTGCCCGGTTGTCGTCAAGGAAATGCTGTATCGGGCCGCGCAGCGTGTCGAAGTGTGCGTCACGCTGGTGGCAAACCAGTACATGCGCACGCCGCCGTCCCGTTTTATCAAGACGATCCAGGTGCCGGCGGGGTTCGATGCCGCCGACAACCGTATCGTTGAACTGGCCTGCAGCGGTGACCTCGTGATTACGGCGGATATCCCTCTGGCCGCCGCGGCTTTGGACAAGGGCGCTCACGTGCTCGACCCTCGGGGAAGCTGGTTCAGTCGCGAGAATATCCAGGAGCGACTGACAATGCGCGATGTGATGGATCAGCTCCGCGCCTCAGGCATCGATACCGGCGGGCCGGCACCGTACTCGGCACAGGACAGCAAGGCGTTCGCTGGCCAGCTCGATCGATTCCTGACACGCCAGGTGCCATCGGGCGGGGGCGCCCGGAACCCTTAGGCGAGCCACCTCTCCTGTTACTGGCTTCCCGACGTTACCGTCGCGCCCAACTATGGCGCGGGCAGCCGCGCGCAGAGCCGCGCCGCGCCGACCGATCCCGCCACCGCGAGCAGGACCGCCGGCACCAGCGCTTGGGGCAAACCGGTGAACTCCGCCGCCAGAACGATGGCCGTCAGGGGCATGCGCATCGACGTAGCGAGGAATGCCGCCCCGCCGACAATCGCGCAGGCGCTTGCCGAAACGCCGGGCAAGGCGGCATTCCACAGCGCGCTGCACGCAATCGCAAGCAGCGTTCCGCACGCAAGCCCGGGCGTCAACAGGCCGCCGATGGCCCCCGCGCGCAACGATGCGCAGATGACGATCACCTTGAGTGCCAGCAGCGTGCAGGCCATGCCCAGCGCCATCTCGCCCTGGAATCCGAGCTGCGCCGGGCCCTTGCCGTTGCCCAGCAATTCCGGAAAGCGCATGCTCAGGAGCCCCAGCGCCGAAAAGCTCAGCATGCAGAGCACGGGCAGCCAGACGCCGCGCGGCGCGTGGGCGCGGGCAGCGGTAGTCGCCCGTCTGAACGCAAAGCCGGCGACACCGAAGATCGGCCCGAACAGCAGCGCCCACACCGTGAGCCAAAGGTTGAGCGATAGCGTAGGAACGGCGTATTGCACGCCCGAACCGAGCCCGAGGGACGCGATGAGCGCCGCCAGCGCGGACATGAACAGCGCCAAGGCCGCCGCGCTCGGGTTAAACGTGCCGAGCAGGACTTCGAGGGTGAAGACCGTGCCGGCCAGCGGCACGCCGTAGACCGCAGCCAGCCCGGCCCCTGCACCGGCAGCCACGATCCAGGTCCGTTGTTCCGCCGGTAGCGCGAAGACCGCAGCGAGGCGCGAGGCAATCAGTGCGCCGATCTCGCGCGGCGCCACTTCGCGGCCCAGCGGAGAACCCATGGCAACGGTGACGATCTGAAGCAGCGCGTGGACAATGGTCGACCCGGGCGGCATGGGCGCGCCTTCGTCGACAGCACGTTTGATGCTGACCAGCGGACGTCCATAGCGATAGAGGGCGAACCAGCCGACGCCCGCCACAACGCCCGCGCCAATCGCCACCGCCAGCCTCCGGAGCGGCGTGGCGCTCTCCACGCCGGCCAGGAAGCTTTCGCTACTCACCACGTGAGAAAGGCTGTAGTGATAGGCCAGATGCTGAATCGCATGGAGCAGCAACGCCAGTGCCATCCCGCCCAGGCCTGCACCCACTGCCGTGAGCGTGCCAGCGAGGAGCAGGCGCCCTATCGCGGCGGTGTCGCGCACTACCGTGCGGTGCCTGTCGTCATCGATGCCAGCACGCCGTCACGCCGGATCATGCCGTGGTACAGCGCAGCCGCGATGTGAAGCAAGAGGACGGCGAGCAGCAAGAACGCGCCTACGGTGTGTGTCTCCCGCAAGAACGCATAGAGATGAGCGCTGTGCGGCAAGATGGGCGGCAGTTGCACCGCGCCGGCCAGCACCACCGGATAGCCGCCCGCCGAGAGCATGCCCCATCCGATCAAGGGCATGGCGAGCATCAAGCCGTACAGCACCACATGCGATGTCTTGGCCGCCACGCGTTGCAGCCGGGGCATCGACTGCGGCAATACCGGCGGCCGGCTCAACAGCCGGTTGCAGACACGAATCAGCGCCAGCAACAGGATGCCGATGCCAATCGCCTTGTGCAGCGACAACAGCGCCAGATACCGCGAGGACACCGTCGCCACCATGCCAATCCCGATGAACAGCATGGCGAGGATGAGCACCGCCATCGCCCAGTGCAGGATGCGGGAAGGCAGCGAGAAATCACGGACACTGGATTTCATGATCGACCTCCTGCCTGGATTTCGGCTTCGGTGACGGCACTGGGTGGCTTGGCGGCGCGCTCGCGTTGCCGCAGCGTGAACGATTTCGCGTACGCAGCCGAGCGGGCGCTCGGGATTGCGTCCGCCGACGTGCGCATGCCGGCGGGCAGCACGGTCGGATCGAAATTGATGTCAGTGCAGGTGCCGCGCTCTTCCGCCGTCAGGTGGTCGAGCGTCACGGTGCCCACCTCCACGCGCGTTCGGTCGTCGGGCCAGGGAACGTTGGGACTGACCGGATCGGTGGGGTGGCCAATGGTGACCACCATCTTCCACTGCAATGGCTGCTGTGAGGCATCGGCAATCAGGCCATCGAAGAGGTAGTTGGCATCGTTGTGCGATGGGGGACCGGCCGGCGCGAACGCTCGCACAGGAACGGCGGACCACCGCACCGGTATGGCGACGCCTGCCTTGTTGACGAAGAGGAAGGTGTCGAGTCCGTTGTAGGTGTCGTTTGCAAAGCCAGAAGACACCGCACGCTTGCTCACGATGGCGATGGCTGACCCGAACTCCGGATGCGTCGCGGCGAACGCCTTCATCTTCTCGGGGTCTGGCTTGCCGGTCTGCTGATCGGGAACCGAAGCGATCATCTGATCGTAGAACGCCTGCACGTTGGCGAACGGGAAGACCGGAATGTCGATCATCGCAGTTCGCCACTCTTCCCCGCCCCGGGGGTTGAACTGCAGGGCGAGGCTGCGCACCAGGGTCGGCGCATCCGGGATGAAAGGCATGCCCCCCGCAAAGGCGAAGCGCCCGGTCACGGGCACGCGCCCCGGCGCCAGCACATCGGCCTTGCTGAACGTCGTGCCCGCGCCCGTGCTGTCGAACCATCCGGTTGCGCACAGCCCCTTGGCGTGGTTGCGCCGGAAGCCGATGTGCCTGCCGTTGACGGCTTCGAAGCCGTCAATCACCTTGCCCTGGGTCAATCTCCCGGGCGTCAGCCATCCGCCGGCATAGGCGAAACCGCCTGCAATGCAGAGGATGACTGCGCCGATGGTGCCCAGCCGGATTGCCACGGCGGCGGCGCCAAGCTTGCTGGAGTCTTCGTCCATATTCGGTCCTCGTTGTACCAGCCCCTAGGGCAGTGAAGACCAATACTTGTCGATACGCCAGTGGTGCCCGTTTGGCGCGGGCAACCTATTGTCCGATCTGCACACTGATGCGCGGGCAGGCGCCTCTTAATGCGCATCCGCCGACGGCGCCTTCGGGGCGGCCACCTTGCGCATCAGCGGCACCATGGCCGTGGCAATGGCGAAGCACACCAGAATCATCAGGTAGATGTCGCCAAAGGTCTGCGTCTGGGCCTCGCGCCAGGCCAGCCCCCATAGTTGCCGCAGTGCTGCCGTCTGCGCATCGAGGGCGTCGTGGCCGGCTGCCATGAACCGCTCGGCAACGCTCTGCAGCAGGTTGCCCATCGCTTCATTGCGGATGTTCAGGTGCTCCGCCTCGCGCAGGAAGTGCATGTTTCCGCGATCGTTGAGCACCGTGGCGCACGCCGCAATGCCGATGGCGCCGCCGAGGTTTCGCATCAGGTTGAACAGCCCCGACGCCAGCTTGAGCCGTTCCGGCGGCAGGCTGCCGAGCGTCAGCGTGACCGTCGGCGCCACCGCAAACTGCTGCGCCATGCCACGCAGCGCCTGCGGCAGCAGCAGCTCTGCCGATCCCCAGTCGTGCGTGATGGGCGCGAAGTACCACATCGAGATGCCGAACATCGCCAGCCCGAACATCATCAGCCAGCGCAGGTCCACCCGGTTCGCCAGGAAGGCATAGAGCGGGATCGACGCCATCTGGAACACGCCCGTGGAGAACACCGCCAGTCCGATATCGAGCGCGCTGAAGCCGCGCACGCGCCCCAGGAACAGCGGCGTCAGGTAGATGGTGGCGAAGATGCCAATGCCTGTGACGAAGGAGAAGAAGCAGCCGAGCGCGAAGTTGCGCTCCTTGAGCGCGCGCAGGTCCACCACCGGATTCGCATAGGTCAGCGAGCGCCAGATGAAGGCCACGCCCGCCAGACCGGAGATCCAGGCCGTGGCCAGGATCACGTCATCGCCGAACCAATCCCAGCGCGGCCCTTCTTCCAGCGTGTATTCGAGGCAACCCAGGAACAACGCCATCAGCCCCATGCCGAGGTAGTCCGCCCCGCGCACCAGCGACCAGTTGGGCCGGTCGACCTTGACCAGCAGCGGCACCGCCACGGTGACGAAGATGCCCGGCACCAGGTTGATGAAAAACAGCCAGTGCCAGGAGAAATGATCGGTGATCCAGCCGCCAACCGTCGGTCCCAACGTCGGCGCCAGCGAGGCCAGCGCGCCGACCGTGGCGGCGGCGATCACCCGCTGCGGCCCGCTGAAGAACGCGAAGGCCGTGGTGAACACCATCGGGATCATCGAGCCGCCCAGGAAGCCCTGCAGCGCGCGGAACGCGATCATGCTCTGGATGTCCCACGCCATGCCGCACAGCAGGCTGGTCACGGTGAAGCCGGCTGCGGAGGCGGCGAACAGCCAGCGCGTCGACATCACGCGCGAGAGCCAGCCCGACAGCGGAATGACGATGATCTCGGCGATCAGGTAGCTGGTTTGCACCCAGACGGTCTCGTCGGTCCCGGCCGAGAGCGCGCCGCCGATATCGCGCAGCGACGCGGAGACGATCTGGATGTCCAGCAAGGCGATGAACATGCCTACGCACATCGTGCCGAAGGCAAACACCTTGGCGGCGGTGGACATCTCGCCCGGAGGCGTCTCCACCACGGCGCGCGGCGGGCTGGTCAGGCTGGCGGCCGTCATCACTGCACCTGCTTCGGCGGCAGCGTATTGACCTGCGCGATGACCGAGAGGCCCGGGCGCAGCACGCCAAGCCGCGCATCCTGCTCATCCAGTTGCACCCGCACGGGCACGCGCTGGACGATCTTGGTGAAGTTGCCGGTGGCGTTCTCCGGTGGCAACACGCTGAACTGCGCGCCGGTGGCGGGCGCCAGGCTTACCACGTGGCCATGGAAGACGCGGCCGGGCACCACGTCGGCCTCGATCTCCACCGGCATGCCGGGGCGCATATGCGCCAGCTGCCCTTCCTTGAAATTGGCGTCGACCCACAGCCCGCCCGCCGGCACGATGGCCAGCAACTGGCTGCCGGCGCCGGCAAAAGCGCCCACGCGGGCGCGCCGGTTGCCCACGGTGCCATCCACGGGCGCGCGCAGTTCCGTATAGCTCAGGTTCAGTTTGGCGATGTCCCGCTCGGCAATCGCCTGCGCCAGCGCGGCCTGCGCCTGCTGCTTCTGCGTGCCGATCACATCCAGTTGGCGCTGCGCGGCGAGCAGCGACGCACGCGCGCGCTCGCCATTGGCCTGCGCCTGCTTGTAGTCCGAATCCGCCTTTTGGGAGCTTTGGATCGAGACCGCCGCCTTGGCCACCAGGCTGGCGTAGCGGGCCTGGTCGTCGCGGGCGCGCACGGTGTCGGCGTTGGTCGACGCAATGCCAGCCTTGGCCTGCCCGATCACCGCCTCCTGCAAGCGCGCCGTCGCATCGAGGTTGGCCAGCAGTGCCTGCTGGGCCGCCACGGCGCCCTCGGCCTTGGCCAGCGCGGCGCGATAGTCGCGGTCGTCAATCCGCACCAGCAGGTCACCGGCGCGGACGGACTGGTTGTCGGTCACCGCCACTTCCGCGATATAGCCGCCCACCTTGGCGCCAATCACTGTGACATCGCCGCCGACGTAGGCATCGTCGGTGCTTTCCACGAACCGGGCGGATGTCCACCAGTGGTAGCCGTAGCCCACCCCGGCCAGCCCGGCCGCTACCAACAGGCCAGTCGCCAGCAGCCGCTTGGCGCTGACCTTGGATTTCGTCGCGGGAATGGAGTCGGCTCCGACCCGTTCAGTCAGCGTATCGCTGCTCATGGCACTTCCTCTCTGCATGCGGGGATTGCCCGCTGCCTGCGCAGCGGTGTTGGTAAAAGGGGATCAGGTCAGGTGGGCGGCTCAGGCTTCGGCCGAGCGCTCCAGCCGCTGGCGCAGGCGCTCGGTGGCGGCGGGGCCGGGCACGACGTGGAAATCGTGTCCGACGATCGGACGGCCGCTGGCGGCATCCACCAGCACCGGCTCGACGCGCTCGCCGGTCTGGCGGTCCACCAGTTGCACGCTTTCGCCTTCGGGCGCGAGATGCCTGTTACCCCAGGCGAGCATCGCCAGCAGCACCTGGCGGAAGTCACGGCCGCGGTCCGTCAGGATGTATTCGTAGCGCGGCGGGCGCTCGCAGTATTGGCGGCGCTCCAGCATGCCCTCCTCCACCAGCGAGTTCAGGCGGCGGGTCAGCATGTTCGGGGCGATGTCCAGGTTCTGCTGGAACGCATCGAAGCGGGTGATGCCGTAGAACGCCTCGCGCAGGATCAGCACGCTCCAGCTGTCAGCGACCCGGGCAACCGTGCGGGCGATGGGGCACGGCGTCTCGCCAAGTGGCTTTTTCTGCATCTCCGGACTCCTTGAAATACACGTTGCTATCAATTTGAAAGTTAGTCTAGACTAGTCACTATCATCATGCAAGTTAGTTGATGCAATTCTCCCTAGTTGCTGTCGAAAGGTGTCCGCAATGCCGCTTCATTCGCCCCGCCCCACCCGCGCCGGTCTCCCGCGCCTTCTCTCTACCCTGATCGCCGCCGGCGTCGCCGCCACCCTCGCCGCCTGCGCAGCCGGCCCGGACTACCACGCGCCCGATGCGAATATGCCGGCGGCCTACCCGCATGCCGCGGCCCTGGCTGCCCGCGAAGCCACCCAGCCCGCACCGTCGCTGGATAGCTGGTGGCTGGGCTTCGACGATCCCGCGCTGACGCGGGTCATCCAGCGCGCGCTGGAGCAGAACCTGGATCTGGCGGCGGCCATCGCCCGCGTGGATCAGGCCCGCGCCGCCGCGCGCCGGGCCGGTGCCGAATTGCTGCCGCAGGGGTCGTTCTCCGCCAGCGTCGGCAAGCAGCGCCAGTCTCTGGAAGGGCCGCAAGGCAGGCTGGGCAGAAACCTGCCGGGCTATGACCGCAACCAGACGCTGTACAGCACGGGCGTGGGGGCAAGCTGGGAGATCGATGTGGCCGGTGGCCTGCGCCGGGGCGCCGAGGCGGCCAGCGCGGAAGCCCAGGCCGCCGAAGCCGAGCATCTGGGCGTGCGCGTGCTGGTGGTGGCGGAAGCCGCCGATGCCTACTTCCGCGTACGCGGCGCGCAGCAACGCATCGCCATTGCACAGGAACAGGTGCGCACCAATGCCAGGCTGCTGGAACTGGTGCAACTGCGACTGGCCGATGGCATCGGCGCCGAGCGCGAACGGGCCCAGGCGGAAGCGCAGCTCGCGCAGACCCGCGTCACGCTCCCGCCGTTGCAGATCGAACTGGAGACCCAACTCAACCGCCTCGACGTGTTGATGGGCGCGCAGCCGGGCACCTACAGCGCCGAACTGACGACGCCCACCGAGCGTATGACCGTACCGCAGATCTCCGTGGCGCAAGGGCCGGCCAACCTGCTGCAACGCCGGCCGGACGTGATCGCGGCCGAACGCCGTTTGGCGGCATCGAACGCCCAGATCGGCGTTGCCACGGCGGAGTACTACCCGAAGGTGTCGATATCGGCCCTGCTCGGTTTCGAGAGCCTGACCGCAAGCAAGCTGTTCACCGCGTCGGCATTCCAGCCCGCCGCTATCGCCGGGCTGCGCTGGAGACTGTTCGATTTCGGCCGGGTGGACGCCGAAGTGGCACAGGCCAAGGGCGCCAACGCCGAGGCCCTGGCCAACTATCGCAAGTCCATGCTGCGCGCCACCGAGGACGTGGAGAACGCGATCATCGCGCTGACCCAGCTGGAAGTGCAAAGCCGGGAACTGGCCGTGGAAGTGGCAGCCCACGCCCGCTCGCGCGGCGCCGCCGAGGAGGCCTACAAGGGCGGCGCGGTCAGCCTGTTCGAAGTCCTCGAAGAAGACCGCCTGCTATTGGCGGCGCGTGACCAGCAGGCCAGCGTGCGCGCCGACAACGCCCGCGCAGCCGTGGCGACGTTCCGCGCGCTGGGCGGCGGGTGGACGGAGTGAAAGCGCGGCCACGCTAGCCGCGTCAGCCCGGGCGCGCGGGGTCTGCCGGCAAATTCAGATAGTCATCCACTGCGCTGCCCACGGTGGGATGAAAGCGATCATTGCTGAAGACCTCGGTCAGTTCGAAGCGCCTGAGCTTGTCGCGGACCGGGTCCTTCATCTCGGCGAAATGCAGCGCGATGCCGTCCGCGCTCAGGGCGTGGCTCAGTTCGCGCAGCATGTCCGCCGAGGTGACGTCGACACTGGTGACCGGCTCGGCGGCCACCACCACGCGGCGCACCGGGGTGGGCGAGTCCGCCACCGCCTCGGTGAGCCGTTGCTGGAATTGCTCGGCATTGGCGAAGAACAGCGGCGCGTCCCAGCGAAACAGCACCAGCCCGTCGATGCGCGCCGCCTCGGGGTAGCGCTTCATGTCGTGATAGCCGCGCAGCCCGGGCACCCGGCCCAGCACCGCGAAGTGCGGCCGCCAGCCGTCCCACAGGAACTCGATCACCGCCACCACCACGGCGAGGCAGATGCCGGGAATCGCGCCGAACACAGCCACGCCGGCGAAGCACAGCATCGACAGCCAGAACTCCCATTGCTGGATGCGAAAGATGCGCTGCAGGTCCTTGAACTCGAACAGCCCGATCGCTGCGGCGATGACCACGGCGGCCAGCGCGCTGGTGGGCAGGTAGCGCAGCAGGTTGGGCGCGAACATCAACAGCGCCGCCACGGCGACGGCGCCGACCACGCCGGTCAGCTGCGTGCGTGCGCCGGCCGCCTCCGCCACCGGGGTGCGTGACGCGCTGCTGCTGATCGGAAAGCCCTGGAAAAAGCCCGCCGCCAGATTAGCGGCGCCGAGCGCCACCATCTCCTGATTCGGGTCCACGCGCATATGCGCGCGCGCCGCGAAGGTGCGCGACAGCACGCTGGTATCGGCAAACGCGATCAGCGCCACGGCGCAGCCGCCGAGCACGATCTTGACCAGATCCGCCTCGCTGAGCCACGGCACCGCAAACGCCGGCAGGCCCTGCGGAATTTCGCCGAGGATCTTCACGCCGCGGCTATCCAGATGGAACAAGGCGACCGCCAGCGTGGCCAGGATCACGGCGATCAGGATGCCGGGAACCCGCTCGAAGCGCTTGAGCAGCAGGATCACGACCAGGCTGGCCGCCCCCACCGCGAAGCTGTAGCCGTTGGTCTGGCCATCGGCAATCGCCCGGCCCAGCTCCCACAACTCGCGCAACGGCCCGGCATCCTCGATCTGGATGGCGAACAGTTTCGGCAGTTGGCTGACCAGCACGGTCAGCGCAATGCCATTCATATAGCCGTAGCGGATCGGCTTCGACAGCAGCTCGGTGATGAACCCAAGGCGCAGCAGCCCCAGCACGATGCAGAACAGGCCGGAAACGATGGCCATCAGGCTGGCTGTGGCGATGGCGCGCGCCGGATCGCCGGCGGACGCGGTAATGACGACGGCCAGAATCGGCGCCGCCAGCGCGGAATCCGGCCCCAGCACCAGAATTCGGCTCGGGCCGAATAGCGCGTAGGCCAGCAAGGGGACGATCGTCGCGTACAGGCCATAGACGCCGGGCACGCCCGATGCCTCGGCATAGGCGATGCCCACCGGTACCAGCATCGTGGTCAGCACCAATCCGGCAGCAATGTCACGGGGTAGCCAGGCTGGCTGGTAGGTCGCCAGGGTTGCCAGTCCGGGCAACCAGCGCCGCCATGGGGAGGCAGGCGCGTCACGCGGGGCAGAGGCGTTGGCCATGGATGGGGTGGGCAGGCACGCCGCATGCAGCGCGATGCTTCAGCATAGGCCGGGAACGCCGCAAAGGGAAATGGCGCGAACGTCAGGTCTGGATGAAGTCCCGGTGGGCCGGCGCGGCGCTCTTGGGGGCTTCGCCGATCATCTCCAGCACCGTCGATTCAATCATGTAGGACATGGCGGTCAGCGCCAGATCATTGGGTTCCTCGCCGAACGGCTCCTCGATCTCGGCGCTGAGCGCCTCCAGCGCGAAGAAGGTGTAGGCGATAAAGCAGACGATCACCGGCGTCATCAGCCCGATCGAATCCAGCAGGCCGAACGGCAGCAGCATGCAGTACAGGTAGATGCAGCGATGGATGATGACGGAGTAGGTGAACGGGATCGGCGTGCCGGCCAGCCGCTCGCAGCCGCCCAGCGCCGTGCTGAGCTGATTCAGCGACATTTCCATCGACTGGGCCAGCGGCGGCGCCAGTTGGCCGGCACGGAGTCGCTCCCCCACCCATTCACCCGCCATCAGCAGCACGATCGCGGGTTTGAACTTGGCGGCCTTGAGGCGGGCCGCATCCGCCTCGTCGAGGAAAGGCGCCACATCGGGCCAGGCCTCGCTGCCGCGCAACTGATGGCGCAGCGCGTGCACGAACGCGCAGAGCCGATAGGCCAGCTGGCGCGCGTCGCGCGGGTCGGCCCCGAGCGTCAGCGCCTGCCGCGTCAGCGAGCGCGCTTCATTGAGCACGCTGCCCCAGAGCGTGCGCCCTTCCCAGAACCGCGCGTAGCTGGTGCTGTTGCGAAAGCCAAGGAAGATGGCCAGCGTCAGGCCGATCAGCGAGAACGGCACGAAGTTCAGCGATACCTTCCAGTCGCCAATCCGGCCGTGGAAGATGGTGATCAGCGCGGCAAACAGCGTGATGGTGACGAGCTGCGGGGCGATCTTGGGCAGCACCGAGCCCCGCAGGACAAACAGCATCCGGAACCAGTGGAGCGGCGGGCGGGTAATCATGTCAGGGGGCCTCGCGCAGCCGCAGCGCCGCCAGTGCCAGCGGCTTGGCGACGACGGTCGTGGCGAGGGCCATCAGCAGCAGCCCCGAGAACGCCGCCGCGCTGATCAGGCGGTTCTCGAGCAGGATGGCCAGCACCACCACCTCCATCAGCCCCTTGGTCTGGGCCAGCGCGCCCAGCGTCCAGGCGTCGCGCCGCCCCAGGCCGGCCATCCGCGCCGGCAGCGCCGTACCCGCCATCTTGCCCACCACGGCCACGACGGTGGCCACGGCAAACACCACGAGGGCGTCGCCGCCGGCCGTGGTCAGGTCCGTGCGCAGGCCGGTCATCAGGAAGAAGAACGGCATCAGCACCACCACCGTGGTCGGCTCCAGCTGCCGGCCGATATCGGCCGCCGCGCCCCGCGGCAGCACCACGCCGGCCAGGAATCCGCCCAGGATGTAGTGCAAGCCGATCAACTCCGACGCGCACGCCGAGCCGAAGATCAGCACCACCACCGCAGCAAGCCGGGCATCCGTCCCGCGCAGGCGCGGCAGGCCCGCCGCCAGCAGCGGCCGGACGATCAGGAACATGGCGGCCACGTAGGCAGCCCCCGTCAGCACGAGCCGCAGCGGCGCGTGGGCCGCCTGCCCGGTGCTGGCGAGGATGCACGAGAGCACGATCCAGATAGCGGCATCGCTGACGGCCGCGCAGGCCACCGCGAGGCGGCCGGCCGTGGAATCGCTCAGGCCCATTTCCCGCAGGATGGCGCCAAGCACCGGCAACGCGGTCACGGCCATCGACACCCCCACGGCAATCGCGAATTGCCAGGGCGTGGCGGCCTCGCCCAGCAGCCCGGGCCGGAAGTGGCCGAGCCCCAGCCCGGCGCCCACGCCCAGCACGAACGGCACCAGCACGCAGCCCAGCGCGGCGCTAATGGCGATCTTCCGCAGGCCGCGCGCCTCGCCCCCGCCAATGTGCAGGCCGGACAGGAAGGCGAACAGCACCACGGCCAGCCATTGCAGGCCGGTCAGCGCGGTCAGCCGGGTGGCGCCGAACAGCGCCTGCCAGCTATCCGGCCAGAAGGCCCCGAGCAGCGACGGCCCCAGCAGAATGCCGCCCACGATCTGCATGACCACGAGCGGCACGATGCCACCCATGCGCAAGCCGCGCCACAGCAGCAGCGGTGTGCCGACGACCAGACAGGCCTGGGCGAAGAAAATCGAGGTGGGATTCATGGTCTGAGCGATGGTTGGCGCGATGCAGCGGCGATGATACCTCGCCCGCATCACGCGCCCGTCGCTCAGGCCGGCGCCTTGCGGAAGGCAATCGCGAAGCGGTCCCAGGCATTGGGGGCACCATCGATCACACGCGCCAGCGGCATTAGGTCGCAGCCGCAACCGTCACCCGGAAGGTATCCTTGGCGCACGTTCTTTTCGCACGCCTCATGCCCCAAATCGCTCCCCGGCCCGCCGCCCTCGCCAGCGCGGACGCCTCGTACCGCATGCTCTGGCGCTGGCATTTCTACGCCGGCCTGTTCGTGATGCCGTTCCTGATCGTGCTGGCCGTGACCGGCACGCTCTACTGCTTCCAGCCGCAGATCGAGCCCCTGCTCTACCCGCAGTTGCTGAAGGTCGAGCCGTCCGGCGAGCGGCTACCTGCCCAGCGCCTGCTGGACCGCGCACGGGAGGCCGCGCCCACCGGGGCGACAGTCACCAACTACACGCTCAATACCGATCCCCGGGCGAGCGCCGAATTCGTCTTCCGCCTGCCTGCGGGCGGCAGCGACAGCGTCTTCCTGAACCCCTACACCGGCACCTACCTCGGCAGCCTGAGCGTGGAAGACCGCTTCATGAAGCAGGTGCGCATGATCCACCGCGCCCTGCTCGTCGGCAAGCCGGGCGAGTTGCTGATGGAACTGGCGGCATGCTGGGTGCTGGTGATGATCGCCACGGGCCTGGCGATGTGGTGGCCGCGCCTGCGCCAGCGCGGCGCGCGCGCCTTCGTGCCCGGCCCCGCCACGGGATCGCGCGGCGGATGGAAGGAAATCCATCTCGTGCTCGGCGCATGGCTGGCCGTGGGCGCCTTGGCGTTCATCCTGTCCGGTTTGCCGTGGACGGGTTCGTGGGGCAAGCAGTTCAAGGCGCTCGCCACGGCCGCCAATCTCGGCCGTCCGGCCGATGGTCAGGGCGACATGCACGCGCATGCCGCGCCCCCGGCCGCCGGCGCCGATCACGCCAAGCATCACCACACGATGGAATCGCTGCCGCTGGCGGACATGCCATGGGCCGTCGGCCTGACCGCCGTGCCCAGCGTAGCCCCGGCGCAGACCGCGCCGCTGACACTGGATCAGGTCGTGGCCGTGGTGGCCGCCCAAGGCATCACCACCGGCTGCCAGGTGGTCTTCCCGAAGGCGCCCGGCGGCGTCTATACCGCGTCCTGCTTCCCTGCCGATCCGAGCGGCGAGCGCACGCTCCATATCGATCCCGCCAACGGGCGAGTCGTCAAGGATCTCCGCTTCGCCGACTACGGGCCCGTGGCGCAGGCCATCTCGTACGGCACCTCCCTGCATATGGGCCGCTACTTCGGGCTGGCCAACCAGCTTATCAGCGCGGCGATTTCGTTGGGCCTGATGGCGATGGCCATCACGGGTCTGGTGATGTGGATCCAGCGCAAGCCGGCGCGCAAGCTCGGCGCACCGAGCCATCCCGCCGCATTGCCGCCGATGCGCGCCTGGGCCATCGGCCTGGGCCTGCTCGGCGCCGTGTTCCCGATGATGGGCGTCACGCTGCTCGCGGTCTGGCTGCTCGACCGCCGCATCGCTGGGGCGGGCGGTGTGCGGACTGCGCCGACGGTGTGACACGCCTTGCCGGGGAATTGGGGGTAAGATCGCCCCACTCCCCAGCCTTGCCTCCACCGTGGAAGACTTTCCTTACCTTGATTTCGACGCCTTGCTGCAACTGGCGCAGCGCACCGACCACGTCACCGCCGACTGCACCTGCGCCGCCGACGCGCTACGCGGCTGGGCCAGCCTGCCAATTTCGTTTCCCGACGCACAACTGAAGAAGATCGGCACGCTGGTTGCCAGCGCCTATGAGGAAGCGACGTTCCAGGAGTACGACCCCGACAGCGTCGGCTTCTGGTCGCCCGAGGCCCCGGTGGCGCCGCTGTACTACCCGGCCAACCGTTGCGATGTCTGGGCCTGCACGGTCTGCGACCGCGCGTTCCTGCGCTATGTGGAAGGTGGCGGCTACTTTGTCGATCCCCGCATTCGCCGGCTCACGGGCCGCGTGCTGGTCGATGCCCGCCTGGGTTGAATCGCCCGATCAGCGCGCGCGCAAGCGCCTGACCCACCGGTCGCCGGCTGCCTGTACGCCGGTGACCAGCGCAATCAGCACCACAATCACCACGACCATCACCACCGTATCGAAGCGCTGGTAGCCGTAGCGGATCGCCAGGTCGCCCAGCCCGCCCGCACCGACCGCGCCGGCAATCGCGGACGCCCCGATCAGCGAGACCACGGTGATCGTGAACCCGCCGACGATGCCCGGCAACGCCTCCGGCAGCAGCACATGCCAGACGATGTGGCGGCGCTGGCATCCCATCGCCTGGGCCGCCTCGATCAAGCCATGGTCCACTTCGCGCAGGCTCACCTCGGCAATCCGCGCGAAGAACGGCGTGGCGCTGATCGCGAGCGGCACCACGGCCGCCCAGACGCCAATCGTCACCCCTACCACCAGCCGCGTGAACGGCAGCAACGCCACCAGCAACACGATGAATGGCGTAGCGCGGAAGCCGTTGACCAGGGTGCCAGCCAGCCGATGGAAGCGCGGCGCGGGCCGCATGCCGCCCGGCGCAGTCACCACCAGCAGCACGGCGAGCGGCAGCCCGGCCAGCGCGGCGATCAGCGCGGAGGCGCCGACCATCGTCAGCGTATCGAGGAAAGCGGCCCAGAGGCGGTCAATGAGTATCGGAGACATAACCTAGCGTGGTGACGTGATGGGCGAGCGGCGCGTCAGCCCTCGCCGCATCGTCCGGCGTGGCGTGGGCGGGGATGGAGAGCAGCAGCGCGCCTTGCGTGTGCCCCTGAATCCGGTCGAGACTGCCATGCAGCAGCCGCACGCCGGCGCCGAACGCGGCGGCCACGCGCGACAGATCCGGCACCTCGCCGCCGGCATAGCGCAGTTCGACCACTCGATGCCAGTCCCCCGCGCCCTCCGGCTGCGCATGCAGGCGCTGCGCGATGTCCTCCGGCACACGCGTGGTCAGCGGCGCCAGCAGCGCCCGCGTGGCGTCATGCTGCGGATTCCCGAAGACCTGCCACACCTGCCCGGTCTCGGCGATGGCCCCGCGTTCCAGCACCAGCACGCTGTCGCAGATCGCCCGAATCACGCGCATTTCGTGGGTAATCAGCACGATGGTGATGCCAAGCCGCGCGTTGATGTCGCGCAGCAGGGCCAGGATCGACTGCGTGGTCTCCGGGTCCAGCGCGGAGGTGGCCTCGTCGCAAAGCAGGATGTCGGGCCGATGAACCAGCGCCCGCGCAATGCCCACACGCTGCTTCTGTCCGCCCGACAGCCGGCCGGGGTACGCATCCGCCTTGCCGTCGAGGCCGACCAGCGCCAGCAGCGACGCCACGCGCTCCGCGATCTCCGCCCGGGGCACGCCGGCCACCTTGAGCGGCAGCGCCACGTTTTCGGCCACGGTCTTGGCGGACAGCAGGTTGAAGTGCTGGAAGATCATGCCGATCCGCCGGCGCAACGTCACCAGCTCGCCCGTCCCCAGCGTCGCGACATCGACACCGCCCACGGTGACCCGGCCTGCGCTCGGCGTCTCCAGCCCGTTGATGGTGCGCAGCAGGCTCGACTTCCCCGCGCCGCTGCGACCGATGATCCCGAAGACGCCGCCAGCGGGAATCTCAAGGTCAATCTCGCGCAGCGCCTCCACCGGCCCGCTCGCCGCGTGATAAGTCTTGCCCACGCCCTCGAATCGGATCGAACCCGCATTGGGCGCGGTTGTGCCTTCCGCGCGTGCCACGGGCGGCGCGCTACGCGAAGCAGTCTGGAGAAGTCCCCTGCGGAACAACGGAAAGGTGGCGGCCATCTGCACAAGTCTCCAGTCAGGGCTTCAGCCAGGGCAGGCTGTAGAGCTTGTCGTTGTTCGCGAACGAGGTGCTGAGCTGCTTGCGCACCGCCGGCGACTCCTGGTAGATCTTCACGAAGCGCGCCACGCGGGCATCGCTGGCATTGTTCTCCCGCGTCACGAAGCGGATGGCGAAGTAGGTGTCGTCGATGCCCGAGTAAAGCAGCCCGGAGCCCGCCACCTGCGGCTTGCCGGCGTTGACGAAGTGCGCCGGGTAGCCCTGCGCGAGGTCCACGTCATCGAGCGCGCGCACGAGCTGCGGCCCCTCCACTTCCACGAACTTGAGCTTCTTGGGGTTGTCCACGATGTCGTTGACGCTGCCCTTCGCGCCCACGCCATCGCGCAGCTTGATCAGCCCCGCCTTCTGCAACAGCAGCAGGCCGCGCCCCTGATTCACCGGATCGTTCGCCACGCCCACGCGCGCGCCGTCCTTGAGGTCGCCGAAGCGCTTGATGTGGGTGGAATACAGGCCGATGTTGGGCAGCACCCCAAGCGCCACGCTGCGGAACTTGTAGCCGCGCTCCTTCACGGCGTTGTCCAGAAACGCCTGATGCTGGAAGTAGTTGATGTCGAGGTCCCCGGCAGCCAGCGCCACGTTCGGCGTGGTCCAGTCGGTGAACTCGATCACCTTGACGTCGAGGCCCTGCTTGCGGGCCTCGGTGGCGGCCACCTCGACCGAGTCGGCCAGCGAGCCCGGCGTGACGCCAATGGTGAGCGGCGCGGCGTGCGCGGCTGAAGAGGCGGAAGCGACGATCGCCAGCGAAGCAAACAGGGGAAGCCGCAGTGAGGATTTCAGCATGGTGATGGGCAGGATGAAGAATCAAAGGCGGCGGAACTGCGCGGCCGCGTGGCGATCTGGCAGGCGGTCGCCGTCGCCGAACAGCTTGTGGCGCAGCGACCCCTCGGCATAGGCCGTCTTGTAGCGGCCCCGGTTCTGTAGCTCGGGAACGATCAGGTCGACGAAGTGCGTGTAGCTCTCCGGCACCACGGTGCGGCTCAGGTTGAAGCCGTCGATGCCGGTCTCGTCGATCCAGGACTCGAGTTCGTCGGCCACCTGTGCGGGGTCGCCAACGATGGCGGGATAGCGTCCGCCCAGCTCGAACAGATCCAGCAGCTTGCGGCGCGTCCAGCCATGCTGGGCGGCGGTGCGCTGCGCGGACTCGATGGCGTTGCCGCCGCCATAGTCCACCGGCTCATCGAGGCCATAGCGCGCGAAGTCCACGCCCGTGCTGGCGGCGAAATGCGCAAGCCCGGCTTCGCGGCTCGCGTAGTCGCGGTACTCGGCGTGGAGCGCGCGCGCCTCCGCTTCGGTGCGGCCCGTGACCACGGCAGCGCCGGCAAAGACCTTGACGTCATCCGGGCGCCGCCCCGCCGCCACCAACTGCTCGCGCAGCGCGCTGACGGTCTTGCGTGCCGCCTCCTTGCACGGCGGCGAGATAAACACGCATTCCGCGTGGCGCGCCGCGAACTGCTGGCCGCGCCCCGAACTGCCGGCCTGGAATAGCACCGGGGTGCGCTGCGCGGAGGGCTCGGCGAGGTGGTAACCCTCCACGTTGTAGTAGCGGCCGTGATGGACCACCTTGTGCACCCGGGCCGGATCGGCGAATGTACGCGTGGCCTTGTCGCGCAGCACGGCGCCCTCCTCCCAGCTGCCCTCCCAGAGCTTGTAGAGCACGTCCAGATACTCGTCGGCGCGGTCGTAGCGCTCGTCATGCGGGAACTGCCCGTCGAGGCCCATGGCGCGCGCCGCGCTGTCCAGATAGCCGGTGACGATGTTCCACCCAACCCGGCCGCGCGTCAGGTGATCGAGCGTGGAGAAGCGCCGCGCCAGCAGGTACGGTGCGTCGTAGGTCAGGTTGACCGTCACGCCGAAGCCAAGGTGGCGCGTGGCGGCGGCCATGGCCGGTACCAGCAGCAGCGGATCGTTGACCGGCAGCTGGATCGACTCACGCAGCGTGACATCGACATTGCCGCGATAGAGGTCGTAGACACCGACGATATCGGCGATAAACAGCCCATCGAACAACCCGCGCTCCAGCGTGCGCGCCTGCTCCACCCAGTATTCGAGCGTGTTGTATTCCGTGGAGCGGTCGCGCGGGTGGGTCCACAGGCCGTGATTGATGTGCCCGACGCAGTTCATGTTGAACGCGTTGAGCAGGATCTGCTTGCGCGCCATCAGAGGGCTCCGTGCCGCGTCGGCGGGCGGTCGTTGAGGTAGTAGTTGCCGATGGCGTGATACTTCCATCGCACCGGATCGTGGAGGGTATGGGTGCGCGCGTTGCGCCAGAAGCGGTCTAGCCCTTGCCCGTCGAGCGTCGATGCCGTGCCGCCCAGTTCGAACAGCCGGGTGCCGGCCAGCAGCGAGGCGGTGGTTGTGGCCGCGCGCGCTTCCGCCACGGCGATGGATGCCGCCGCTACGGTCTGGGCGTCGGGGCTGCGCTGCGCCGCATCGACGATGCGCCCGGCCCGCCGCACCAGCGCCTCGGCGGCGCGGAGCCTGACCTTGACGTCACCGACCTGATGGATCGTCAGCGGATCTTCGCTGGCACGTGCGACCTTCGCATCCACCCAGGGCCGTGCATGATCGCGGATGAACGGCAACGTGGCGGCGAACGCGCCGCGCCCAATGCCAAGGTCGATGGCCGCATGCATCAGCTGCGCCACGGGACCGATGGTGGTCGGCGTCTCGAACGACGCCTGGAACGGCAGCACCCAGTCCGCCTCGACGCGCACGTTGTCGAACGTCACCGATCCGCTACCCGTGACGCGCTGGCCGAAGCCATCCCAGTCGTCGACGATGGTGATGCCGGCTGCATCGCGCGGCACGATAGCGATGTAAGTGACCTCGCGCCCATCCTCCTGCGCCAGCGTGGGAATCTGGTGTGCGAAGACCGCACCCGTGCAATAGAACTTGTTGCCGATCAGCCGGAAGCCGTCGCCATCCGGCACCAGCCGCGTGCGGCGCTTGAAGTCCTTGTGACCGATCTCGGCCAGCGCATTTCCGAAGCGCTCACCGGCCAGCGCCCGGGCGTAGAACGCCGCTCGCTGCGCCGCCGTGCCGCCCACGCGCAGCACTTCGAGCGCGTAGTAGTGGTTCTGCGGGATCTGGCCCAGCGAGCCATCGGCAGCAGCGAGCGTTGCGATCACTTCGGCCAGCGTGCCGTTGGACACGCCGGCGCCACCGTGCTCGCGCGGCACGGTGATGCCCAGCAGGCCGCTGGCGCTCAGCGCGTCGAGTTCTTCCCACGGCAGGCGGCGCTCGCGGTCGCGCAGCGCGGCGTCGGGGGCAAAGCGTTCCGCCAGCAGTTGCGCGGCGGCGATGGCTTCGGCGTCATCGGCAATGCGATGGGCGCGCGGCGGCGGCGCGGCCGGTGCGGGACGGCTGTCCCGATGATCGGCAGCAGGTGGAGGCGTAAACAGCAAGGTCATATCAATTCCAGGAGTGCCGTGCCGGCAGAACGCCGTTGAGGTGATAGTTGCCGATCAGGTGGAGCTTCCAGCGCACCGGATCGTGCAGCGTATGGGTGCGCGCGTTGCGCCAGTGGCGGTCGAGGTTGTGCCTGGCGCGCGTGGCGGAGGAGCCCGCCAGCTCGAACAGCTTCTCGCTGGCCGCGAGCGCGATCTCGGTGGTCAGCACCTTGGCTTCCGCCACGGCCACCGACGCCTCCGCGCTCAGTTCGTCCGTCACCGTGCCAGCGGCGATGGCATCGAGCGTGCGCCCGGCCTCCCCCAGCACTTCGCGCGCGGCGTGGAGATCCACGGCAAGCCGGCCGACATCGCCGATCAGATAGGGATCGTCGGTGGCGTGCTCCACCTTGGCGTCGATCCACGGCCGCGCGTAGGCGCGCACGAAGGCGATGGCATCGTCGAAGGCAGCCTGTGCGATACCCAGGTCGATGGCGGCCTGGATCAGCTGCGAAGTCGGCCCGTAGATCCCGGGGCGCTCCGCAAGCTGCCAGACCGGCAACACGTCTTCCTCTGAGACGGCCACGTTGTCGAAGAGCACCGTGCCACTGGCGGTGGTGCGCTGGCCGAACGACGACCAGTCGTCGTTCACGGTCAGGCCCGCCGCATCGCGCGGCACCCATGCCTGCACGGCGCGGCCTTCGTCGTCCAGCGCGCGTACGGGCACCCGATGCGCGAACAGCGCGCCGGTCGAATAGAAGCGCTGGCCAGTCAGCCGCAAGCCCTGTTCTGTGCGGCGCAGCCGCGTGCCGGTTTGCAGGACGGTCTGGCTCGTGGCGGAGCGGCGTTCCGGCCCCGCATTGCCAAGCCGCTGCCCGGCGAGCACCTCGGCGTAGTAGCGCTGCTTCTGCGCCGGCGTGCCGATCTCGCGCAGCACGCCGAGCAGGCCGAAGTGATTCTGCGGGATCTGACCCAGCGAGCCATCGGCGGCGCTGAGGATCGCAAAGACCTCTGCGAGCGTGGCGTACGACACGCCGGCACCGCCGAACGCGCGCGGAATCGTGATCGCCCCAAGCCCGCTGGCGGACCAGCGGTTCAACTCGTCCCAGGGCAGGATGCGCTCGCGGTCGCGTCGCGCGGCGCCTTCGGCAAAATCGGCCGCCAGGGCATGCGCCACGGCGATGGCTTCGGCGTCGTCCGCAATGCGCCCCACAGGCGCACCGGAGCGCTGTAGGACGTGCAATTCCGAGAGGTTGGTCATGGTGCAGCGAGTGGGGGAACAAGCGGCCATTGGAGCATGGCCCCCCTACACGTCACGACGAATTTTTTCGAGGATGCTTAGGCGCTGCGGCCCGCATATCGATAGCCGCAGGCAGACATCGGCTGGCGTCAGGAATGGCAGACGAGGCCGTCGCCAAGCTGGCTGGCTTCGTAGGCAATATCGCCGGCGCGCTGCGTACGGGCAGTGGCGAGCGCCCCGCCGATCTTCCAATGCCGCACGGCACGATCGAGCCACGCGGCGGAGCGGGAGTCGTCCTGCCGGACCACGATCTGCGGACTGGCGTTGTCGGGAAGCAGGCCCGCGTCGAGCCGCCGATAGAAGCGCCACTCGGGCAATCCCATCAGCCGCGCCACCACAGGGGCGTCTTCCGCCAGCGCCTGGCATTCGCCGGCCATAAACGCGGCCACGGCGCGGATCGACGAAGAATAGGAACGTACCTGCGCGCCCAGCGTCTCCGTGACGGGATGCGCATAAGGGCTACCCTGTGCGACACAGACCGCGCGCCCGGCGAGATCACTCGGCGCACGATAGTCGCTGCCGCGCAGCGTGACGAGCGCGCCGGCGCCGCCGGTGTAGGCGGTCGGCACGGCATACGGACCGCTATCGATGGCGCCGGCCACCACAAGATCGACACCGGGCACGCTCACACCGCGCGCATCGGCAGGCAGGCCGACTACCCGCAGACGCACCTGCAATCGTTCAGCAAGATAGCGCGCGAGCGAGACATCGAACGCATCGGGTTCAGGCGGCGTTGGCCGGCTAGGCGGCGCGGGACGGGCGTACTGCCGCACGCCCACCACCAGCTCGCCACGCGCCCGCACGGCTTCGAGCAACGGGCCGCGCGGCAGCGTCGTCCAGTCGGGCTCCCGCTCCAGGTACCGCGCCCCCGCCTGCAAGGCAACCGGCAATCGTTCGACAAGATGCGGCGACTGTTCTAGCCAGCGTGGCGCGGCAGCCAGGCCGAGCAGGCCGGCCGCCACCGCCAGCGCGATGGCATGCCACGCGCCGGGGATCAAACGCGGCGCTTCGGCCGCCGGCGCGCACCCGCATTCGGACGCGATCTCAGCCATTGAGCGTGAGCCCCTTGCGCCAGCGCGTCATGCGGCGCTCCACGCGTGCCAGCCCATAGTTGAGCACCAGCCCCAGCACCGCCAGCAGCAGGATGCCCGCGTACATGGTCGGAATCTGGAAGACCTCCTGCGCGTTGAGCGTCATGAAGCCGAGCCCGGAATGCGCGCCGATCATCTCCGCCGCCACCAGAGCGGTGATGCAATACGTGCCCGCCAGCCGCACGCCCGTGAAGATCGACGGGGACGCCGCCGGCAGCACGACCTTGCGGAACACGAACAGCCGCGACGCGCCCATCGAGCGGGCCGAGTCGATCAGCAGCCGGTCCACCTGCTTGACGCCGCCAATCGTGCTCAGCAGCACCGGCCAGAACGACGCCCAGAAGATGATCGCCACCTTCGAGGTCTCGCCAATGCCGAGGAACAGGATGAACACCGGGAACAGCGCGAAGGCCGAGGTTTGCCGGAACAGCTGCAGAATCGGATCGACAATCGCTTCGAAGCGGCTGAACCAGCCCATCAGCAGGCCCAGCGTCACGCCGAGCCCGATGGCAGCCGCCAGGCCCCACAGCGAGCGCTGGAGGCTGGCGAGCAGGTGCTTCCACAGCGCACCGCTGCCGACCAGCTGCCAGATGGCGCCCAGGATCTGCGATGGCGGACTCAGGTAGGCGGCGCTGACGATGCCCAGCCGTGGCACCAGCTCCCACAGCAGCAGGAAACCGATGATGCCCAGCACGCCGAGCGCGCGGTCGGTAGCCTTGCCGCTCATGATGCGGCCCTCGCCAGCACAGGTTCGGCGGCCGCACGCTCGCCGGGATTGGCCGTAGCGCCGAGCGGGCGCGGCATGGCGGCCGGGTTCGCGAACTGCACTTCGTCCTTGAGCACGTCCCACGCCTGCTGGCGCAGTCGCACGAACGCTTCGGAATTTCGCACCTCGGGCGCGCGTGGGCGCGGCAGCGGCACGTCGAGAATCGCCTTCACCGTACCCGGGCGCCGCGTCATGATGGCGATGCGGTCCGACAGGAAGATCGCCTCGTCGATGCTGTGGGTGATGAACACGATGGTCTTGCGCGTCTGCTCCCAGATCCGCAGCAGCTCGCCTTGCAGGATCTCGCGCGTCTGTGCGTCCAGCGCGGCGAATGGCTCGTCCATCAGCAGCACTTCGGGCTTGTAGGCCAGCGCGCGCGCAATCGCCACGCGCTGCTTCATGCCACCCGAGATTTCATGCGGAAAGCGCGGGCCGAAGCCGGTCAGCCCTACCAGTTCGAGGTACTCGCCCGCAATGCGCCGCCGCTCCGCACGCGGCACGCCGCGAATCTCGAGCCCGACCTCGATGTTCTCGAGCACGGTACGCCACGGGAACAAGGCGTAGCCCTGGAACACCACGCCCTGCGCCGGGTTGATGCCCTGCAGCGGCTTGCCGTCGATGGCGATGTTGCCACCGGTGCGGTCAGTCAGGCCGGCGAGGATGCTCAGGAAGGTCGACTTGCCGCAGCCGGACGGCCCCAGGATCGACAGCAGTTCGCCGTCGCGGATATCAAGGTCGAAGTCGCGCAGCACGGCCACGTTCTCCGGGCGCCCCGCCTCGTTGCGCACGGCATAGTCCATGCGCACGCCGCGCGCGGTGATCTTGTGGGAGTCGGTCGTGCTCATGCCTTCGCCGGTCCCTGCGTGGCGTACGGATTGAACTCGTTCGTGTAGAGATCGCGCGCGGCGACTTTGCCCTTGGGGAGCTTGCCCTCGGTTTCGAGGACGTCGATGTAATACTGGATCGGCGGCTCGGTGACGACGAGGTTATCGACGTAGGCGTAGCGGTCCACGTAGTCGAGCTGCAGGTTGATGCGCTTGGACACCAGCTTGCGCGCGTCCTCCGGGTTCGCGTTGACCCAGTTGGCCGCCTTGGCGAGCGCGGTCACCACGTCGCGCACGGATTCCGGATGCTCGCGAATGAACTTGCCGTGCGCGCTGTAGGGCTGCATGCCGCCCAGCCCGGCGTCGAGGTCGAAGTCGCTCCACAGCCGCACCAGCTTGTCGGCGTGGTCGGCGCGGCCCGAGAACGGTGCGTGGATGATCGCCAGGTCGGTGTTGCCGGTGACCAGCGTCTGCTCGGCCTGATCGTCCGGAATCACGACGAAGTTGATCTTGTTGACGTCCACGCCCTTCTCGCGCAGGTACGTCTTGGTGACGAACTCCGCGCACGCGCCGAAGCTGTTGATGCCGACGGTCTTGCCTTCGAGGTCTTTCGGGGCGCGGATGCCGGACGCCTTGCGCACGAAGTACTTCATGTGCGGCGCGTCCTGCAGCGTCTTGTTGCCGGCCGCCACTACCTTGATGTCGGAGCCGCTGGCCACCGCCGAGATCACCAGCGGCACCATGCGTGAGCCGAAATCGATCTCGCCCGTGCCCACCAGCGGGATGATCTGGGGCGCCGCCACCTTGCCGATGTACTCGGGCCGCGTGTTCGTGCCTTCGAAATAACCGAGCTGGTCGGCCAGGTAGACCAGATCGAAGGTCGGGTTGTCCGGGTAACGGAAGCGCACCTTGTCGCCAACCTTGCCGACCACCGCCGGCGCACCGGCCGCCGCTTTCGGCGTGGCGGTCTCGTCGCCACGAGAGCACGCGGCCAGCAGCGAGCCTGCGCCGCCGGCAACGGCGAGGGATACGAGTTGTTTGAGCGCGGTACGGCGAGTGTTGGCCACGGAGTGCGACGGCATCGGAAGTCCCTGTTCAGATTGGAATGCGGAGCGGCATTCAGTATCGGAAAGGGGCGCGGCGCGCACAACGAAGTCTTTCAACTATCGATATTGCCCGGGCGCGGCGGGTTGCCGGCGGATTTCGCACGATGTTTGCACGATCCCACGGGGCTGCGCGCAGGAAGTCACCGGAGACGGAATAGCCGACGCGGGCGGTTCGTCTGACTGCAGACAGCCCATGACGCTGCAATTCATCCCTCTACCTGATCGAAAGGACTGACCATGAAACTCCACCGCACCCTCCCGGCCACCCTGGCCGCGCTCGCCGCCCTCACCCTCGCCTCCGGCGCCATGGCGCAGACGCCTTCGCCGGCGAACACCGTCCCCGTCAAGAACATCGTGCTGGTGCACGGCCTGTATGCCGATGGATCAAGCTGGGAGAAGGTCATTCCGCTGTTGCAGGCGAAGGGCTACCACGTCACTTCGGTGCAGAACCCGACGACATCGCTGGACGCGGACGTCGATGCGGTCAAGCGCGCCCTGGCGGTCCAGGACGGCCCCACGCTGCTCGTGGCGCACTCCTATGGCGGCATGGTCATCAGCCAGGCCGGCGATGACTCGAAAGTGGCCGGGCTGGTCTATATCGCCGCCCGCGCGCCGGACGCCGGCGAGGACTACCCCGCGCTGACAAAGACGTTCCCCGCCGCGCCGGCCTCGGGCGGATTGCAATGGGGTGCGGATGGATACGGCCGGCTTTCCGAACAGGCATTCCTGCACGACTTCGCCGGGGATCTGCCAGAAACGCAGGCGCGTGGCTACTACGCCGTCCAGCAGCCGATGGGCAAGGCCATCACCATGGCGAAGACCACCGTGGCGGCCTGGCGCGACAAGCCGACGTGGTACGCGGTGTCGACCCAGGACCGCACGATCAACCCGGACCTCGAACGCTTCATGGCCAAGCGCATGGGCGCGCAGACCGTGGAGATTCCGGCGAGCCACGTCTCGCTGCTGTCCCGCCCGCAGGAGGTGGCCAACCTGATCCTCCAGGCCGCCGCAGGCAAGTCGGCCGGATAAATACTTCCGCCTGACTGCATCCAATCGCTCCGCTGGTGTGTAGCGTCTGTGCGGCCTCCGGGTTCGCACCGATCCACGACACACCAAGGAGCCCCACCATGATCCGCATCTCCCTTCTCGTTCCGGTCTCGGCCTGCCTCGCCCTGACCGCCTGCGGCGGCATGCACCAGTCCGGTTCGATGTCTGCGCCCACGCCCACGCCTGTCGCCGACGCCATCAAGGTGCCCGACGGCCACAAGCTCGCCATGCAGACGGTCGGCGTGGGCGAACTGCGCTACGAGTGCCGACCCAAGGCCAACGCCGCCGACCAGTTCGAATGGGCCTTCGTCGGCCCCACCGCCACGCTGAACGACCGCAGCGGCAAGGCGGTCGGCAAGTACTACGGCCCGCCGGCCACATGGGAAGCCACGGACGGCTCGAAGGTCACCGCCACCCAGGTGGCCGTGGCGCCCGGCGGCGACGGCAACATCCCGCACCAGCTCGTGAAGGCAAATCCGACGACCGCCAGCGGCATGATGAGCGGCGTCACCTTTATCCAGCGCGTGGCCACCCGGGGCGGCGTGGCGCCGGCCGCGGCCTGCAGCGCGGCCAATCGCGGCGCGGCGCAGATGGTGCGCTATCAGGCCGACTACCTGTTCTGGAAAGCGGCGGCCTGAGCGGGCTGGCGCGCGCGGCATTAGGGAAAGCCCAGCAGGCCGCCGCTGACGGTCGGGCGTAAGATGTGCGCTCGGGCGCCCCCGGGCCCCGACCCCAGCCCCGCAGCCCTGCCGCCAACAGAGCCCGCTCTTGACCGCCGCCCTGCCCTCCGTCAACGACCATTTCGACTACGAATCCGCGCTCGCCGGTTGCGCCGCGCGGGACGTGACGGCCTTGCGCCGCCTCTACGAGCATGCGGCCCCGTACCTGCTGGGCGTGGCGGTCCGTATCGTGCGGGACCGCGCGCTGGCGGAAGACGTGCTGCATGACGCCTTCGTCAAGGTCTGGAGCCATGCGCATACGTTCGACCCCGCACGCGGCGCGGCGCGCGGCTGGCTGTTCAGCCTGGTCCGGCATCAGGCGCTCAACCTCGTGCGCGACCGCCTACGGCTGGTGCTGCCCGACGAGGACATGGCGCAGGCCATCGAGGACGAGGCGGCACTGGCCGCCGTGGCGGGCACGGCCCCGGCCGGCGAGACCCGCGTGATGCTCGGCCGGCTGGCCATCTGCCTCGAACAACTGGACCCGCCCAAGCGCGACAGCATCCTGTATGCCTATGTCGATGGCTGCTCGCACAGCGAGATCGCCACGCGACTCAACGCGCCGCTGGGCAGCGTGAAAGCCTGGGTGCGGCGTGGCCTGCAGGCGCTGAAGGAGTGCATGCAATGAGCGACGACTGGGATGCGTTGGACGACCTCGCCGCCGGCTACGTGCTGGGCACGCTCTCCGCCGCCCAGCGCGAGGACGTGGCGCGGCGCCTGCCGCAGGAGCCCGGCCTGCAAGACCGTGTCGATGACTGGGAAGCGCGCCTCCATCCGCTGTCGGCGCTGGCCGAGCCCGTCACGCCCGCGCCCCGCGTCTGGGCGGGCATCGCGCGCAGCATCGGCCATGCCGAACAGCGCCCCAAGCCAGCCACGCCTGCCACCGGCACGCCCGGATGGTGGCATTCGCTGGCGCTCTGGCGCGGTATTGCCTTCGGGGCGACGGCCTGCTCGCTGCTGCTGGCCGCCATGCTGGGCCTGCGCGCGTTCGCGCCGCCCGCGCCGCCGCGCTATGTGGTGGTGCTGGCCGCGCCGCAGGACAAGACGCCGGGCTGGCTGATCCAGGCTTCCAGCCCGCGCCGCCTGAAACTGATTCCGCTCGGCGCGCAAGCCGCACCGACCAATCGCGCGCTGCAATTCTGGACCAAGGCCGACGACTGGAGCGGGCCGGTCTCGCTGGGTCTGGTACAGGCTGACCAGTCACTCGATGTCGCGCTGGACCGCCTGCCGGCCCTCCAGGACAACCAGTTGTTCGAGATCACGCTCGAGCCCGCCGCCGGATCGCCCATCGGCCGCCCGACCGGCCCGGTGCTCTATATCGGCCGCGCGGTGCTGGTGCGCTAGCGCCGCCTACGGCGCCACCGTCACGCTGCGGAACCCCTGCCGGGCCGCCGGCAGGCGCTTGCATGCCACGCCATCGCGCAGCACACCGCCGTCGTCGCTGAGAATGCGCAGGCGCTGCGTGCCCGGCATCGTGAAGATGGCTTCCGGCTTCAGCGTGGCGATGGCGGCCTGGCCGAACGCCACGGGCCGGTCATTGGCGGCGCCGGACCATTTATATAGGGCGAAGGTGCCATCGTCAGCCACCGGCCCTGCGGCGATCACATACCCCTGCCCCACGCGCTCGATGCTGCGGATGCCGCGCCCGCCCAGATCGAGCAGTAGCGGGCTGCCAAACTTCGCCGGCTTGCCGTCGATGAGCCCATCAGGGTTCACCAGCGGCACGAGGATGGCCTTGCCATCGACCAGCGGATTGCGGAAGCCGATCAGCAAGCCGCCATCCGCTGCCGCGAGTCCTTCGATATTGAGCCCGCCCGGGCTTTCCGGTGCCCGTTCGGCGGCCGTCTTGAGCGGCAGCGAGGCCAGCGCCGGAGACGCCACGAGATCTTTCAGCAGATCCTTGTAGGGCCGGCCCACCGGCTTCAGCGACAGCCGGCCCGGATCGAGTTCCACCGCGAAGAGCCGGTGCCGGCGCCCCTGCTCCTTGCCCTTGGCATTGCGGCCGTGCGACGAGATGACGTAGGCGCGCTGGCCGACAACGGCGGCTCCTTCGAGGTCCGACTCGCCATCGTCATCGGTGCCGAGGAAGCCGCCAAGCGTGAAGGTCTTGACCGCGCGCGGCTGACCGGCCTGGTACACCGTCAGCACGTTGTGCTCGTCGCCCACCACGACGAAGTGGTCGGGGCCGAGGGCGAAGCCGGCCGAGGCGTCGCAGAGTCCGGTGTAGGTCTCCACGCCATCCGCCGGCCCAGCCGCTCCAGCCGGGCCTGCGCCAAGCATCAGACATATCGCCAGACAGGCCATGCCACGCAGGGGGATTCGCATCGTCCGTTCTCCGTTGGGGTCGAAGGTGCTACGCCAGATCGGCACCCGGGGCGCCATCCAGCCCGGTCCCAGCATACGCGCACCGGAAGCCCGCCGAGCGCAGTTCTTCGGCGATCAGGTCGGCAATCCACTGCTTGCGGGACTCCTGCATGCGGCTGCGGATGGCGGCCACGCTCACCGCCGCGAAGTTGCCCGGCGTGATTTCGAAGCGCATGCCGACGCCGCTCACGCCCTCGTTGACGAGGCTGTCCGTCTTGGCCAGCCCGGCCGAGCGCGCGCGCGTCACCAGCGTGCGCAGCTTGGCCAGCGACAGCCCGTGCGGCGTGAATTCGGACGTATGGCGCGCGTAGAGCGCGGCAATCTCGCCATCGTCGAGCATCGACAGCAGCGTCACGCCCGCCGAGCCGATGCCGAGCACGCGCATGCCGCCCACCTGCAGCACCAGCGCCTTGACCGGAAAGGCGCCCTCCTCGCAATGGAGGCAGTGGCCGTAGTCGCCATTGCGCACCACGAGGAAGACCGTGTCCTCGGTGCGCCGCGCCAGCCGCTGCATCACCGGGCGGCAGCGGTCCAGGATCGGCGCGCCCTTCATCGCCGCCAGCCCGAGCTGCATGGCGTCCAGCCCGAGCCGGTAGAGCCGCTGTTCGCGCTCGACCATGCCGGATTCGACCAGACTCGTCGCCAGCCGGTAGGCGGTGGCGCGGTCCAGCCCGGCCGCCTGCGCCAGCACGCCCAGCGCCACGCCGGCGGGGTGATGGGCCGCAATCAGCTTGAGCAGCACCATCGCTCGTGTGACGGTCTGTGCACCCTTGGGAGCGCTGCCGGTGTCCTCGCCGGCTTCCGTCTCTGCTTCTGTCTCTGCTTTTGTCATGTTTTCGGCCTCTCCCCGGTCGAGATGTTCACATAGTGAATATTGGTAAAGATTCCGTTTGAATACTGAACACGCCCGGGATGAAATGCAACCATACCAAGCACGAACACGTGCACACACCCGGAGACAACCCATGACGTTCCGCCGCCTCGCCAGTGCGATCCCCCGCGTGCTTTCCTTGCCGCGACTGGCCATCCTGCTTGGCCTGGCCGCCACGCTGCCCCTGCCTACGCCCGCTCGTGCCGACACCTGGCCGACCCGGCCGGTGCGACTGGTGGTGGGCTATACCGCCGGCGGCGCGTCCGACACGGTGGGGCGGATCATCGCCAACGAGCTGGGCGCGATGATCGGCCAGCCGGTGGTGGTGGAAAACCGCCCGGGCGTGGGCGGCATGCTCGGCATGGGCACCGTCGCCAAGAGCGCGCCGGACGGCTACACGCTGGGCGTGGCGGTCAGCGGCACCATGGTGATCGGGCCGCATCTGGTCAAGGCCACGCCGTATGACCCGCTGACCGCGTTCGAGCCGGTCAGCATGATCGCCACGGCGCCGATGGTGATGGTGGGCGCGCCGTCCGCGCCGTTCAACAGCGTGCCGTCGCTGATCCAGACCGCCCGCGCGCAGCCGGACCCGATGATGTTCGCCTCCGGCGCCCAGGCGTTCGAGCTGGCGATGCGGCTGTTTGCCGCCAAGGCCGATCTGCGCATGGGCTCGGTGTCCTATCCCGGCGGCGGCCAGGCGTCCATCGACGTCATGGCGGGCCGCGTGCCGGTGATGGTGGACACCATCGGCGCCCAGCAGGCCAATATCAAGGCCGGCAAGCTGCGCGCGCTGGCCGTGCTGGATAACAAGCGCTCCGCCATCCTGCCGGACGTGCCGACGGTCGCCGAAGCTGGCGTGGCCGGCTACCAGGCGGTGGGCTGGCTGGGCCTTGTGGCGCCGAAGGACACCCCCGAGGCCATCGTCACCCGCCTGAACGGCCACCTGCGCACGATCATGGCCAAGCCCGAGGTGCGCGACAAGCTGCTGACGCTCGGCTTCGAGCCCAACACGGACACGCCGCAGGCGTTCGCGCGGGACATCCGCGCCGAGTACGCCAAGTGGGGCGCCGTCGTGAAGTCCGCCGGTCTGACTGCCCAGTAAGCGGCCAATAAGCGCCCAGTAACTCCCCATCCATCCGACTCCCTCGCCCCATGACGACCGACATCCAGGCCGCCGCCAAATGGCAGGCCATGCTCGACCACGCCCTGCAAGACGCCAACTACCCCACCCTGCTGATGGTGCTGCTGCACCTGACCGGGGACCGCCGCTGGCTCGATCCGCGCTACCAGTGCTCGCGCATCCGCGGCCTGGAAGACAACGATCCCGGTGGGCTACCCGATGAGGTCCGCGCGGAAGTGTTGGCCGCCGCCCGCGACGCCATCCTGGCGTGGAAGTCCGGCGTGGCCCCCGCGCTGCCCGCGCCAGACCCGGACACGCTGGTCGCCATGATGCGGCTGAGCGTGGGCGAGGACATCCCGGCCTCCTACGGGCCGATGATCGCCGCCTGGCTGGGGCTGGACGCGGACATGCGCATCGACCAGCACGGCCGTATCGACGTGCCCGAAGGCTTCCGCGTGGTCGTGATCGGGGCCGGCGTGGCGGGGCTGTGCGCCGCCATCCGTCTGCAGGGTGCCGGCATCCCCTTCGTGCTGATCGAGAAGAACGACGAGGTGGGCGGCACGTGGTACGAGAACCGCTACCCGGGCGCCGGCGTGGATACGCCGAACCATATCTACTCGTACTCGTTTGCCAAGGGCGACTGGTCGCGCTACTTCGCGCTGCGCGGCGAGATCCAGCAATACTTCGAGGACGTGGCGGACCGCTTCGGCGTGCGCCGTCATATCCGGCTGCGCACCACGGTGCAATCGGCCCACTACGATGAGTCCTCGCTGCGCTGGACCGTCCACACGCTCGACGCCGAAGGCCAGGCCGAAACACTGCACGCCGACATGGTCATCAGCGCCGTGGGGCTGCTCAATGTGCCGAGGATGCCCGATATCGAGGGGCTCGACCAGTTCGACGGTCCCTGCTTCCACACTGCCCGCTGGCCCGAGGGCCTGGACGTGACCGGCAAGCGCGTGGCCGTGATCGGCAACGGTGCCAGCGCGATGCAGGTGGTGCCGGCCATTGCCGACCACGTGGCCGCGCTGACCGTGTTCCAGCGCTCGCGCCAGTGGGCCGCCCCGTTCGAGAAGTTCCAGAAGCCGGTGCCGGAGTCCGCGCGCTTCCTGCTGCGCGAGGTGCCGTTCTATCAGGAGTGGTATCGCCAGCGGCTGGCCTACATCTTCAACGACCGCATCCACGGCTCGCTCCAGATCGACCCGGCATGGCCGCACCCGGAGCGCGCCATCAACCAGACCAACGACCGGCATCGCGCCTACTTCACGGACTACATCAAGGCCGAGCTGGGCGAGCGCCAGGACCTGCTGCCGGACGTGCTGCCCGAGTACCCCCCGTTCGGCAAGCGCATGCTGATGGACAACGGCTGGTATCGCACGATGGCCCGCCCGCACGTCTCGCTGGTCACGGGCGGCATCGCCCGGGTGGAAGGCAACGCGGTGGTCACGGACAAGGGCGAGCGGCATGAGGCCGATGTGCTGATCGTTGCCACCGGCTTCGACGCCATCAACATGCTGGCCTCGTTCCAGCTATTCGGCCGGGGCGGGCGCTCCGTGCGCGAGGCGTGGGACCGCCACGGCGCCGAAGCCTACCTTGGCGTGGCCGTGCCGGACTTCCCCAACTTCTTCATGCTGGCCGGGCCGAACACGGCGCTCGGCCACGGCGGCAGCGTGGTCTCGCTGCTGGAGACGCAGGTCAGCTACATCCTCAACATCGTGCGGCAGGCCATGGCGCACAGCGCGGGGCGCTTCGAGATCGAGATCCGGCGCGACCGCCACGACGCCTTCAACCAGCGCGTGCAGGCCGCCCATAACGCCATGATCTGGACCCACAAGGGCATGAGCAACTGGTATCGCAACGCGCAGGGCCGCGTGGTGGCCACCACGCCGTTCCGCAACGACGACTACTGGCACATGACGCGCAAGGCCGATTTCTCTGACTACCGGCTGAAGACTGCGCCGGCCGAGGCGGCCGAGTCACCCGCTGCCGACGAGGAACCCGCCACGCTGGAGGACCGGTCATGAAAACGCCCGGCCCGCACATGCTGAGCGGCCTGCGCATCCTCGACCTCGGCACGATGGTCGCGGGGCCGGTGGCCTGCACGCTGTTCGGCGACTTTGGCGCCGAAGTCATCAAGGTGGAGGTGCCCGAGCGCGGCGACACCGTGCGCGACCTCGGCCCCTTTGTGGACGACGAATGCCTGTACTGGCAGGTGGAGGCGCGCAACAAGAAGTCGATCACGCTGAACCTGCGCGAGCCGGCCGGCCAGGCGCTGCTGTACCGCCTGGTGCGCGAGGTGGACGCCGTGGTGGAAAACTTCCGCCCCGGCACGCTCGAGAAATGGAACTGCGGCTTCGAGACGCTGCGCCAGCACAACCCGGGCCTGATCATGCTGCGCGTGTCCGGCTTCGGGCAGACCGGCCCGTACCGGGAGCGCGCCGGCTATGACCGCATCGGGCTGGCCTTCGGCGGCCTGATGGGCATCACCGGCTACCCGGACCGCCCGCCGGTGCGCAGCGGCACCTCCACCGCCGACTACCAGACCGCCATCCTCGGTGCCTTCGCGCTAATGATGGCGCTTTACCACCGTGACGTGCACGGCGGCGAGGGGCAGGAAATCGACCTGTCGATGTACGAGTCCATCATCCGATTCACCGAGGTGCTGGTGCCCGAGTACGACCGGCTGGGCGTGGTGCGCGAGCGGCGCGGCAACAAGCATTTCGCCGCCGCGCCGGGCGAGCACTTCCGCACGCGCGACGGGCGCTACCTGATCTTCACCTGCTCGGCGGACGCCGGCTTCCAGCGGCTCTGCGTGGCCATGGGGCGCCCGGATCTGGCCGAAGACCCGCGCTACGCCTCGCACAGCCAGCGCTGGGAGCATGTGGACGAGCTGAACCGGCTGGTCGCGGACTGGATCGCTGCGGAGCCGGAGGACGCGCTGTGCCGCAAGCTGGACGCCGCGCGGCTGGCCTACTCCTTCATCTACACCATCGAGGACATCATGCAGGACCCGCACTACGCGGCGCGGGAGAGCATCGCCACGGTGGAGCACCCGAAGATCGGCCCGGTGAAGATGGCGGGCGTGTTCCCGAAGTTCTCGGGCGTGCCGGCCAAGCCGATCGAGCCGGCGCCGGCACTGGGCCAGCACAACGCCGAGATCTACGGCGAGCTGCTCGGCATCGACGACGACGCGCAACGGCAACTGGCGCTGGAGGGCATCATCTGATGGCCGGCCAGCATCGATTCCGCACGGCTGCCGTGTTCGGCGGCGGCGGCGTGGCGGGCATCGCGTGGGAAGTCGGCGTGCTGGCCGGGCTGGCGCGGGCCGGCGTGGCCGTGCATCGCGCCGGGCTGTTCGTCGGCACGTCGGCTGGCTCGGTGGTCGGCGCCCAGCTGGCGTGCGGCCTGCACATCGAGGCGCTGCTGCACGCCCAACTGCATCCGCCCGCCGATTCCCCCGAGCAGTTCCGTCCCTACTCGCAGGCCGAAGCCGACGCGCAGAACCGCAAGCTGGTGGCCAAGGTCGAGGGCGACCTGACGGCGGCGCGCCAGCGCATCGGCGACTTCGCCCGCCGCAGCGAGACCCCCGCCCCGGCCGCGCGCCGCGCCATCATCGCCGCGCGGCTGCCCCAGGCCGACTGGCCCGGGCATCCGCTGCGCATGGCGGCCGTGGATGCCGCCACCGGCGCGCGCCGGGTGTTCGATGCGGCCAGCGGCGTGCCGCTGGTAGAGGCCGTGTCCGCCAGTTGCGCCGTGCCGGGCGTCTGGCCGCCGGTGCAGATCGGCGACGCCTTCTATATAGATGGGGGGATTGCGTCGATGACCAACGCCGAGGTGGCCATCGACGCGGAGCGGGTGCTGGTCCTGTCGCCGTTCGGCTATGCCGAAGGCAACCCGGTCAGCGGCCACCTGGGCGCCGAAGTGGCGGCGCTGCAGGCGGCGGGCTGCGCGGTGCATGTGGTGGCGCCCAGCCCGGCCGCGCTGAAAACGATGGGCCCGAACGTTCTCGACCCCGCCCGCCGCCCAGCCAGCGCCGCCGCCGGGCTCCATCAGGGCGACACCCTCGCCCATGCGATCCGGGACTGGTGGGGGGCGGCGATCGCGGCTTGAAGCCGCCACCCGGAGCGCGTCAATCGATCGACGCCCCCGTGCTCGCAAGTTCGGCGATGGCCCGTTTCAGCGCGGCGCGATCCGTCAACACGCGCTCACGCATGGCGTCGACATCACCTCGCGCGGCGAACAGGTCGGCCTGTTGGGCCAGAACCTGCGCCTGCACCAGCACGGGCGATGGCCCGCCGGCAGCGGTGCGGGCGGCCACGCTGCATTCGGGGTCGAGGCTGCGCGCCACGGCCTCGGGCGACAGGTGCACGGCGCGGCCCGTGTGGCGCAGCGCCGCCGCATCGACCATCGCCGAATCGATCTCATTGGCGGGCAGATGGCGGTCCAGCGCATCGCGCACCACCGCGCCCACCACGTGGTGGGCCTCGCGGAACGACATGCCGGCGCTGCGCACCAGCGTGTCGGCCAGATCGGTGGCCATCGAAAAGTCCCGGCGGGCGCGCGCCAGCATGTGACCGGCCTGTGGCGTGGCGTGGGTCAGCACCAGCCGCAGCAGGGCCACGCAGCGCTTGCACTCGTCCGCCGCCTCCCAGAAGCCGCGCATGCTTTCGCGGTTGCCGTCGCCGCTATGCGTGAAATGGCTGCCCTTCAGCGCCGCCAGCGAGGCCGTGAGCAGACCGATCATGTGACCGCCCTTCCCCTTCAGGTACTCGAGCACGACCGGGTTTTTCTTCTGCGGCATGATGCTCGACGTGCCGGCCACGCTGTCCGGGAAGTCGATCAGCCCGAATTCCGGCGTCGCCCAGACATAAAGATCCTGCGCCACGCGGCCCCAGGTGACCGTGCCGATGGTGATGGCGGCGAGGATTTCCCACGCAAAGTCGCGCGAGGCCACGCCATCCAGCGAATTGGTGGTGGGGCCTGAGAATCCGAGCCAGCGCGCCGTGGCCGTGCGGTCGATCGGGAACGCCGTGCCGGCCAGCGCACCGGCGCCGAGCGGGCAGGCATCGAGCCGGGCCAGCGCCTGCCGCAGCCGGGCGATGTCCCGCCCGAGCGACTCGGCCACGCCGGCCAGGTAATAGCCGTAGGTGATCGGCTGGGCCGATTGCAGGTGGGTGTAGCCGGGCATGACCGTGCCGGCGTGCTCGGCGGCCTTGTCCAGCAGCACCGTGCGGGTGGCCAGCAGTTCGTCGAGGATGGCCAGCGCGGCGTCACGGGCGCGCAGGCGGTCGTGGGTGGCCA
Organism: Cupriavidus sp. 01L43; assembly: GCF_056399925.1. Classification (NCBI taxonomy): domain Bacteria; kingdom Pseudomonadati; phylum Pseudomonadota; class Betaproteobacteria; order Burkholderiales; family Burkholderiaceae; genus Cupriavidus; species Cupriavidus sp. 01L43. The sequence goes on along the minus strand of NZ_JBFTSH010000015.1, from coordinate 86,780 downwards.
GGATGTCGTTGCGGCTGCGCGCCACGTGCAGCCGGCCGCCCACGTCGGCGCCGGCCAGTGCCATCAGCCGGGCCTCGTAGTTGAAATAGGCGTCCTCGCGGGCCGGGTCCAGCGGCACGGCGTCCGGGCCTTCCGCCTCGATGCGCACCAGCGCCTGCGCCAGTTGCGCGACCACCTCGGCCGGCACCAGCCCGGCGCCGTGCAGCATCAGCAGGTGCGCCTGGTTGATATCGCTCAAATACGGGAATCCACTGCCGAATTCGCGCGCCAGGCGCGGCAGGTAGATGTGTTCGCAGACCTCGGGGGCGGTGGCCTGGGTCAGGCGGCGGCTGACTTTCGATTCCATGCGTGTGTTGTTCTCCGGTACGTTGGAGCCAAGTATGGAAATCCGACGGTCATATCGTCAAATCAGTTATTTCGGCGTGTACATACGGATTTGATATACCATCGCCCGTATGAATTTCAAACAGATCGAAGCCTTCCGGGCTGTGATGGTGACCGGCTCGATGACGACCGCCGCCACCCAGCTGCACACCTCGCAGCCGAACATCAGCCGCGTGATCTCGCAACTGGAGCGGGAGACGGGATTCAAGCTGTTTGCGAGGATTGCCGGCCGGCTGACGCCGACCGTGGAGGCCGAAGCCCTGTTCCGGGACGTGGAGCGTTCCTTCCTAGGGCTCGACAGCCTGCGCGCCTCGGCGCGGTCGATCCGGGAGGGGGGCGTCGGCACGCTGCGCATCGGCACCGTGCCTTCGATCGCCATGAGCGTGATGCCGCAGGCCATCGCCCGGTTCCGGGAGCAGCACCCGGACGTGCCCATCGCCGTGCATACCAGTGACTCGCCGACCGTCGCCAAATGGACGGCGAACCAGTTCTGCGACTTCGGGCTGGTGTCCTATGTGGTGGAGACGGCGGGCATCGACAGCGCGCTGCTGCGCGACGAGCCCGGGGTGTGCATCGTGCCCGCCGACCACCGCCTGGCGCGCAAGCGTGTCGTCCACGCGGCGGACCTCGACGGCGAGCGCTTCATCTCGCTCACCCATGGCGATGGTACGCGCGCCATCGTCGATGCCGCCTTTGTGCCGGACCGGCGCGTGCTGACGCTGGAAACGCCCTACGCGGCCACCATCTGCACGATGGTGGAGATGGGCCTCGGCGTCAGCGTGGTGAACCCGGTGGTGGTGCGCAGCCTGAAGCTGCCGGGGGTGCGCGCCATTCGCTTCGAGCCGGCCATCCCGTTCGAAAGCTATGTCCTGCACAACCAGCAGCGCCCGGTGCCGGCGCTGGCGCAGGCGTTCCTGGACTGCCTGCCCGCAGCCGACTAGTACATCCCCGCCTGATCGAGTTCGCGCGCGCGGCGGGCGTCCTCGGCGTGGACGTAGATCGAGGTGGTCGCCAGCGAAGCATGGCCCAACTGGTGCTGCACTACATCCAGCGCCACCCCGCGTGCAATCGCGTGTGAGCCAAACGTGTGGCGCAGCCAGTGCGCGCTGGCCTGTCCGAGCCGCGCCGCGCCGGCCGGGTCATCGGCGGCCATGGCCTGCGCCGCCTGCGCGAAGAAGCCCTTCCAGATGGCATCGAGCTGCGCCACGGACAGCCGGCCCACGGCGCCATCGTCCTTCACCCGGCCGATCAGCGGCGTGGACGGGTGCAGCCGCTCCAGCTCGCGCCCCAGTCCGCGCGCTTCCAGATAGTCCCGCAGCGCCTCGATCACCGGACCCGGCACATGCACCTCACGGGCGCGCGTGCCCTTGCCGACGAACGAGAGCGTCCACACGCCGCGCTGGTCGGCAGCCAGATCCTGCTGGGCGAGGTCGCCCACGGTCACCTGCGCCTGCTCGGAAATCCGCAAGCCGGTGGCGTAGACAAAGCGCAGCATGAACTGGAGCCGCGCCGTGCGCGGGTCATCGCCCGGCAGCGCGGCGGTGAACTTGCGCAGGAACTGCCACTGGGCGTCGGTAAAGCTGCGCGCCACCTTGATGCGGCCCTGCCCCGCCGCCTTGGGCTTGGGCAGCAGCTCGAACGGGTTGTAGCGCAGGTACTGCGCGTTGACGAGCCACGCGCACAGCGATTTGACGATGGTGAACGCCTGCCGCACGCTGCCCGCCGACAACGGCCCCTCGAACGGCCGCCAGTCGTGGCGATAGCGCGGCGTGCCGCGCGGGCCGACCCACTGGGCCGCCGGCTGCGGATCGGCCAGGAAGATCAGGTAGGCGCTGCAATCCTCGACGGTCAGATCGGACAAGGCCTTGCCGCGCGCGAACACGGCCCAGAGCAGGAAGCGCTCGGCCTGCGTGCGATAGGCGCGCCAGGTGTGGCCGCCCACGGGCGGATGCACGCCCAGCCAGGCGTGGATGGCCATCAGGTCGTTCTGGGCGGAAATGCGGGAATCGACGCCATGCGGCGTGCGGTTGTGGCCCTGCCGGCCGTCCAGCGCGGGCGGCAGCAGCAGCGATTCGAGCGGCGCCACCGCCGCTGACGGCGCGCGCAGGCTCGCCAGTTCGGCCGCCGTGGCGGTGCGGCGGGGCACCAGTGCGGCGGCGGGAATCGCGCCGATATCGTCGGCCTGATCGGCCAGCCATGCTTCGATGCGCCGGGCGGTATGGTCGCCGATGCGCCGCGCATGGCGGTGCCAGCGCGGCCCCTCATGGCCGATCACGGCTTGCAGCGCGCCGAGCGTGGCCCAGCCCGCCTCGACCAGCCGCTGGGCGATGGCCGGCGCGAACCAGCCAGTTACGGCGTCATCGCGCGTGGGGCGGGAAACCAGTTGGGGCTTGAGCGCGTCGAGCACGCGCAACAACTTGCGGCGACGGTTCTGGCGCGCGGTGGCGCTCTCGTCGGCCGGCGTGCGGAACAGCGCCAGCCAGGCGCGCTCGGAGATGGTCGGCTGGCCGTCTTCGCGGGTTTCCAGCCGTTTGACGCCGCGCGCCAATTCGGACTCGATCCAGCCGATGGTGGTCCGGGCGACGCGCAGGTCCAGCCCCGTCTCCAGATAGCGGTCAGCCAGCCGGGCGAGGTCGATGCCTTCGAGATAACCGCGATAGAAAGCGAAGTGATGCGGGCCAAGCAGCCGCTCCGGAGCAACCGGCGGGCGCTGCCGGCGACGGACGGCAGTACGTTCAGGGTCAGACAAGGTGCAATGCGGACATCAAGGCGAAGGGCGCGATGATACCGCTGTTTGTTTTTCTCCCCCCTCCCGCTTCCGGGAGAGGGGAAAACCACCTCTTACACAAACGCAGGTGCCTTGATAATTACCATTATCTCGACCCGTCGTTTAACGCCACAAACTCAGCTACCTACCATCACGAACCCACGGTCACGAACCCACGGTCACGAAGACCGGGTTCGAGTAGAACCAGAGGTCGTTGTAGTTGCGGGCGTTGATGGCGTTGAAGCGCGCGGCGTCCTCGGTGACCGTGGTCTTGGCGTCCGGGAGCGGATTGCCGTCCTGGGTCTCACCCGCCACGTTCATGCCGAGGTTGGTGCCACGCAGGCGGAAGTACTGGTTCTTCGTCGCCGTATAGGTGTAGGTCACGGCGTAGTACCCGTCCGAATCCAGCTTCCAGTCGGCCGACGTGAAGGTGGCGATCACCTTGGTCGAGTCGTTGGTTTCCTTGCTGTAGCCCGCCGTGCCGGCCGCGGCGCGCGGCGTCACGTCACCGGCGATCAGGTCGATGTGGTCCACCGTGGGACGCACGTTGACGTTGATGCCGCTGTTGATCGGGTACTCGAAGTGGTTGCGGTCCGGGCTCTTGAAGCGCATGGTGACCGTCACGGTCTCGCCGGCCTTGGCCTTCAGCTCGCCGCCCATCTCGCCCTTGCCGGCGGCGCCGGCCACGTTGAAGTCGAGCGCGTTGATCAGGTCGCCGAACACCGAGAACATGCGGCCCGAGCGCACGCCCTCCAGCACGCCCTTGATGCCCGTGTACTGGTTTTCGATCCAGACATAGGTCTTGGCGTACTCGCCCGGGAAGTAGCCGCTGCTGTTCGTGCCGATGGTCTTGAAGTGGTGGTCGGAATCGGCCACGTTCCAGAAGCGCCGGCCGTCACCGAGCAGCGCGTCCCAGATGCCGCCGACCTGCGCCACCACGTAGTCCACGCCACCGTAGACGCGGTTCTTCAGGTTGGCGTTCACGTAGGCGGTGGTATAGCCGCCGCGGTCCGGCTCCATCTGGTTGCCGACCATGCCCTCCACGCCGAAGGCGATGTTCGGGGCGGTGTCGTTGAATTCGCGGTAGTCGGCGGCGGTGTACTTGCCCGTGTTGCGCGAGGGGTGGTTGATCAGCGCGTAGCTGGTGTCGGGATAGTTGTCGCGCAGCCAGGCCACGGCCTTCACGGCGTCCGCGTGGGTGGTAAAGGCGCGCGGCCCCTTGGCGTTCCAGTTGGCCACGTCCACCGGATCGAACTGGGTATCGGGGCGGTTCGTGAAGAAGTATTCGAACTCGTTGGCCGCCTTGGTGGCCGTGCCCAGCGGCGCGCCGCCGAAAATGCCCACGTTCATGTGGTCATGGGTGGGCATGTCCCATTCGAAGGCCGAGAAGATCAGTTTGTTGACGTACGAGCCATTGACCTGCATCTGGCGCACGGCCGGCATCTCGTACTCGGCCATGGCCCGTGAGAACGGCAGCGGGCCGCCGACGATGTTGGTGCCGTTCTGGTCGCGCGTGGACGGGCGCAGGTGGTTCGAAATGGCGGTCCAGTCGAGGTTGTTCTTGACCAGCGCCTCGTCCAGCACGTTGGCGAGCAGGCTCTGGGCGTCGTCCGATTCCACGGTGTGGACGTGCAGGTCGCCGGTGGTCCATTTGCCGGTCACTTCGGCGGGCTTGGGGTTGTCCGGCGTGCTGGGATCGTTGGGGGTAGCCGGGGTGGACGGGCCGGAAGGCGTGGCCGGGTTCGATGCCGGGGCATCGTCGCTGCTGTTGCAGCCGTAGAACAAGGCGGAGACAAGCACAGCTGCCGCGATCCCGATCGCGGAGTGGGTATAACGCATTTCAGACTTCCCTGATTTCTAGTTTGAGCGCCGATGGTGCCGGCGATTCGTGACAGGAAAGTGATAGTCGTGCGTATTGTCAGTGAATCGTTGCTTGAGGTGGAATGCTGCTACAGCACCAATGTGACAGTCGCCATGAAGGTGGAGGTGCTGTCGAGCCGATTCTTGCTGCTCACCGTCGGCACCCAGCGCAGCCCGAACGAGAGCGGATGCTTGCCGCCGAGCTTGGTGTCGTAGGTGACGATCGGCCCCATGGCGAAGTCGTGGCCGTGGAAGCCGTGCAGCAGGTCTGCCGTGGGGCCGCTATCGCCGCCGAGCTGCTGCACCGTGCCCATGACCAGCCCCACGCCCCACGGGCCGAAGCGCTTCACGCCCATCACGTCCAGCGTGAACAGCGCCGCGTTCTGGTAGTCGGTGGCCGTATTGCGCGTGTAGAACTGGAACGCGCCCACGGCATTGAACTCCAGCCCGTACTGCGGCATCAGGTGGGTGAAGGCCACCTGGGGGATGAAGGTCCAGTTGTTCAGGCTCGGGTTGGCCAGCGCGTCCTTGTTGTACTGGCCGGTCGGCGCCCAGACGTTGAAGCTCAACGCCATGTGGCTGGTCTTGGAGAAGTGATAGCCGGCGATGATCGGGGCGAAGTAGATATCGAACAAGTTCGAAGCCCGGTCCGACGTGCCGGTCGAGAAGTTGCCCAGCGCGCCGCTGGCGCCGGCCGTGGCGTGCACGGTGGTCCAGACATAGGGCAACGTGAAGCTGGAGGCGAAGTTCCATGCGCCGGGGCCGGTATCCCAGACCTTCATGGCGGTGGCCAGCGTGAAGGCGATCTTGGCTTCCACGCCGAGCGTAGTCCGCCCGCCGATGGGCACCTGCCGGTCATTGCCCACGGAGCCGTCGAGGTAGATCTCGCCGAAGTTGACCACCCAGACCGGCTCGGGCGGTACCACGCCTGCATTGGCCTGCACGCTGGTGCCGGACACCGGGCGACCCAGCGCCCCCTCCGTGGCCTGCGCCGCCAGCGGGACCAGGCCCGCGCAACACGCCGCCGCACCATAAAGAAAAACCGACTTCCCCATCATCGATTGCCCCCATCCCGTATCTGCCAGCATGCAGGCATGCTGGCAGAATCCATACGGAATGGAATTCAGTTTTCTCGTCGGCGAGATGAAACTTTTCAGCGATTTTCGATGAATATCGAGAATCAGACCGCGCCGCGCGTCTCCACGTACAGCGCGTACAGCGAGTGGCTGGACGCCATATAGAGGCGGTTGCGCTTGGGGCCGCCAAAGCAGAGGTTCGGGCAGCGTTCCGGCAAGTGGATATGGCCGATGGCCTTGCCCTGCGGATTGAACACGCGCACGCCGTCCAGCTTGGCCGGGTCCGCGCCGGGCGCCCCGCTGCTGCCCCAGCCCGCCCAGATATTGCCATCCACGTCGCACTTCATGCCGTCCAGCGCGCCGGGGCCGTTGGCGTCGATCAGCTTGGTCTTGTTCGACAGACCGCCGTCCGCCGCCACGTCATAGGCCCAGACCACGCGGTGCGGCTGCGCGCGCGCCTCGATCACGTAGAGCTTCTTCTCGTCCGGCGAGAAGCACAGGCCGTTCGGRCCGTTCAGATMGGCAATGACCTGCGTGACCGCGTTGTCTTTCGGATCAATCCGATAGACAGCGTGCGGCAGCTCTGGCGTGGCCTTGTCTCCCTCCCACTCGCCGCCGATGCCGAACGGCGGATCGGAGAACCACAGCGAGCCGTCGGACTTGCAGACGATGTCGTTGGGCGAGTTGAAGCGCTTGCCCTGGTAGCGGTCCGCCAGCACCGTGATGGAGCCGTCGTACTCGGTGCGGGTGACGCGGCGCGTCAGGTGTTCGCAACTGATCAGCCGGCCCTGCTTGTCGCGGCAGTGGCCGTTGCTGAAGTTGGCCGGCTGGCGGAAGACGCTCCACTGGTTGGCGGCTTCGTCGTAGCGAATGATGCGGTTGTTGGGGATATCCGAGAACAGCAGGTAGCGGCCGTCGCCGAACCAGACCGGCCCTTCCACCCAGCGGAAGCCCGTGGCGAGCTGCTCCACGGTGGAACTGAACAGGCGGTATTTGGCAAAGCTGGGGTCGAGGATTTCCACGGCCGCGTCGGGATAGCGCTGGCTCGGCTTGAACTCGAAAGCCTGGGCGAGCGCCCCGCCGCTGGCCGCCGCCGCTGCGGCAGCGCCGCCGGCTTTCAGCAGGGTCCGCCTGCGTGCGTCGAATGGGGTGTCTTGCATCATGTTGTCTCCGTCCTCGTTATAGTTATCGGACATCATATGAGAACAAAAGCGGCGCTGCAAGCATTCGAATAAGGGATGTTGACCGAAATTACCCTAGTTGTACGATGACAAAGACATCTACCCAATGAGGCGCCGCGAGTGGCCCGCGATGCCCACTTCATGAGCACGGGTAAGGGACAGTGATAAGGTGAGCGCATCGACGCGCCAGGCCCTCAGTTCCTCATGGCCGCGCGCCCACAGCATCTCCAACCTCCTGACCCTCGGCAGACCCTCATGGCCACCGCCATCCTCCTCGAAAATATCCACGCCAGCGCCCAGCAAATGCTGGGGCGCCATCAGATCGACGTCGCCACGCAGGGCAAGGCCCTCGCCGGCGAGCCCCTCCAGCAGGCGGTGCAGGGGCACGAACTGCTTGGCATCCGCTCCGCCACCACGCTCACGGCGGAAACCTTCGCCCAGCCCGGCAAGCTGCTGACGGTGGGCTGCTTCTGCATCGGCACCTCGCAGGTCGACCTCGGCGCGGCGGCCCACGCCGGCATTCCGGTGTTCAACGCCCCGTTCTCCAATACGCGCTCGGTGGCCGAACTGGTCATCGGCCAGGCGATCATGCTGATGCGCCGCATCCCCGAGAAAAGCCGCGCGGCCCATCTGGGCGAGTGGCAGAAGTCGGCCAAGGGCTCGTTCGAGATTCGCGGCAAGACCATGGCCGTGATCGGCTACGGCAATATCGGCGCGCAGGTCGGCATCCTGGCTGAAGCCATGGGCATGCGCGTGGTGTTCTACGACATCCGCCCGCGCCTCTCGCTCGGCTCGGCCATGCCCGCCCACACGCTGGAAGACGCGCTGGCGCAGGCCGATGTGGTGACGCTGCACGTGCCCGCCACGCCCCAGACGCGCGGCCTGCTCAACGCGCGGGCGCTTTCGTCCATGAAGCGCGGCGCCATCCTGCTCAACGCCTCGCGCGGCACGGTGGTGGATATTCCGGCCCTCGCCCAGCATCTGGACGATGGCCACCTGGCCGGCGCCGCCATCGACGTGTTCCCGGAGGAGCCGCGCAGCAACACCGATCCGTTCGTCACGCCGCTGCAGGGCAAGCCCAATGTCATCCTGACCCCGCACGTGGGCGGCAGCACCGAGGAAGCCCAGGAGAACATCGGCGTGGAAGTAGCGACCAAGCTCGCCAACTTCCTGGAGACCGGCGCGACCATCGGCGCGGTGAACCTGCCGGAGATCCAGCCGAACCCGCTCGAGGCCCCGGCGCGCATCCTGAACATCCACTACAACCGGCCCGGCACGCTGTCGCACTTCAACCAGGCGCTGGCCGAGATCGGCGCCAATATCGTGGCGCAGCAGCTGCAAACTGCCGGGGATATCGGCTACGCCATCACCGACATCAGCCTGGTGCCGCCGGCCGGCTGGGCCGAGGCGCTGATGCGTGACGATGCCTTCATCCGCACCCGCGTGATCGCCGCCTGACATTCGTCGGGCGCGCTTCCTCCAACGCTCCCCCGGCGCCTCCGGACTTACCCGGAGGCGCCAATGCAGCCGGCGCATGACGTCGATGAAATCGACGGATAGCGGGCTCGCACCTTCTACCAGGCGCCCCGCGCGCCCTGTCTCCCGGTCATACTGCGGCAGATGTATTGCCAGCCGGACAACCACGATCCGGCGTGACGAACCCAAGGAGACAACATGCAACGTCGTACCTTTGTCCGCTTCGCCATGGCCGGCGCCGCCGTGGCCGCCACGGGCGCCGGCATCCTGCCGGGCGTCGCGCAGGCCGCCGATGAATTCCCCACCCGCCCGATCCGCCTGATCGTGCCCTACGGCGCCGGCGGCGTGACCGACCAGGTGGCCCGCGCGCTGGCCGATGCGGCCGGGCGCGAGCTGGGCCAGACCATCGTGGTGGAGAACAAGCCGGGCGTCAGCGGCACGCTGGGCGCCACGCAGATGGTGACCACCGAGCCGGACGGCTACACGCTCAGCATGGCGCCGGTGGTGATCTTCCGCCTGCCGCACGTGCAGAAGATGCGCTACGACCCGCTCAAGGACCTGACCTACGTGTCGATGATCGCGGACTACAACTTCGCGGTGGCGGTGAAGAAGGACGCCAAGTGGCAGACCATGCAGGAGCTGATTGCCGAGGCCAAGGCCGACAAGCGCGGCATCAGCTATGGCACCACCGGCATCTATGGCAGCCAGCATCTGACGATTTCGGAACTGGCGCGCGTCTCCCAGTCGAACTGGACCCACGTGCCCTATAAGGGCGACGCCGAGGCCATCACCGCCCTGCTGAGCGGCTCGTCGGACGTGGCTGTGCTGTCCAACACCCTGCTGCCCTATGTGCAGAGCGGCCAGATGCGGGTGCTGGCCACGCTGTCGGAGAAGCGCGCGGCGGACTTCCCGGACGCCCCCACGCTCAAGGAAATCGGCTATCCGGTCTGGTCGAACTCGCCGTTCGGCGTGATCGGGCCGGCCGGCATGAAGCCCGCGGTGGTCAAGCGGCTTGACGAAGCGTTCCGCAACGCGCTCAAGGACCCCAAGTTCCTGAACGTGACGCGCCAGTACGGCATGATCACCAACTACATGGGCCCCGAGCAGTATTCGGCCTATGCGCAGAAGGCATTCAAGAGCGAGGGGGAGATCATCGCGCGGCTGGCTGCGGCGATGAAGAACCAGTAAGGGAGCCGAGCAGACGAAATTTGAACGAGATCAGGCGACGGCTGGCCGGTGGCCTAGAACCGGTCCAGCACGTCCTTGATGCGCGCCTTGCGCAACTGCGTGGCCTCCGCGAGGTGGTCCGCATCGAGCGTGGCCATCAGGTCGGCATAAACGAGGATGGGCGGCGCCAGGTCCGGCCGGCCCGGCGGCGGGGACTCCAGCCCCTCTACCGATGGGTCCCAGAACGCTTCGAGCACCTCCACCGTGCCGTCCGGGTCCGGCTGCAGCCGGTGTTTCTGGGTCAGCATCTGGAGCGCGCCCGCCATCCGCGCGGGGGCGATATAGAGCGTCTGGCTGGCCGGACGAATCCCGCCGACCATCGCCGCCGCCGCGACCTCGCCACTCCAGTAGCCGCCCAGCTCCGTTGCGTTGACCGCCTGCCACCAGTCCGCCGCCGGCGCACTGAAGCGGCGCGGCTGTAGCCGGTGGCGCAGGATGGTCGGATAGTTGGCCACCCATTCATCGAGCAGCCGGTCCGGCGCGGTGAGGCGCCGCCCCTCGTCCTCGCGCGTCTCCAGCAGCCAGCCGCGCGCGGACAGCCCGTTGAACACCGCCCCCACCGAGCCCAGCGCAATGCCGCTGACCCGGGCGATTTCCCGGTACGTGGCCTGGAGCAGTTCCGGCTGGCACAGCAGCGCGAAGACCATCCGCTGGGAACTCGGGTTGCCGCTGATGCGCACGGCGGGCCGCACCACGCTGTCCGGCGGGGTCTGGCCAATGACGAAGACGAACAATTCCGGGGCATCGAGGAAGGTATTGCCGGCCGTGTCGAGGAACTGGAGCCCCATCTCGCGGCACTGCCCGGCCAGCGCCGGGGTCAGGTAGGTGGTGACGAGCAGGCCCGGCGCGCGCTCCTGCAACTGGGCGCGCACCACGGAGAGGTCCGCGACCGTGCGCACCGAGCGCCGGCACTCCACCGCGTAGCGATGGGCGGCGTCGCCGCGCCGCAGGGAAATGGCGGCCACCGGCGCCTCGCCGCCCGGGTCGCGCCGGCCATGGCGGATGCGGGCCTGCATGCCCGTAGTGCGGTGCAGGGCCACCAGCGCGGCCTCCACCCAGTCGATATCGCCCGCCTTCTGGTCCATGGCTGCGTCCTCCGGGTCGCCGAACGGGAATCGGGAAAAGTAACCCCGATCATGGACCAAAGGACGCCGCTGTTCAACTTTTCGCGCTGTTCAGCCCGATTGAACAGGCGGCGAAACATGAACATGGCGGGGGGCGCGGGCGCTCCCACCACGACGAGATCCGCCCGCGTCACGCGCCAAGCGGCGGCCACCGACAGCCCTGTCAGACAAACGCCGATGCAGCATGCCGGGGTCGCCATCCGAGAATATTGGCAGTCCGCGTGGAGACGGACCTCTCAATAATCGGGAAGCGACCAGGAGCACATTCACCATGCCGAAGAATTTTCACATCGTGCTGAACGACGGCTTTTGGGATCTGCGGGCGGACGGCGTGCCGCGCGCCATCAGCCGTCACAAGACCCGGGACGAAGCCATCCGGGTGGGCCGTGCGGCAGCGGAGCGCCTCAAAGTCTCGCTGCGCGTGGAGGACGAGCAGGCTGAGGCAGCAGACGACGTAGAAGAAACGGAAGAGGCCGAAACATCCAGCCCCTCCACGTTCCAGATGGATTGCGGGATTGCGCGCATGGCTGCGGCCTGAGGCCCATCCCCCCGTCCTGTGACAACGCCCCCTCGGGGGCGTTTTTCATGTCAGGAGCGGTTGTCCACGGGCGGCGCATCGGGGTCGCGGCTGCCGGGGTCGTGGAGGTCCTGCTCCCCCACGCCGGGCGGCGCGTTGCCCCGCTCGTCCGGCTTGCCCCGCTCCGCCTGCGGGTTGGACTGCGGGCCCGAGGGCTCGGCATTGGACTGCGGGCTGGATTGCGGGCTGGATTGCGGCGCCTGCGGGTTCTCGCCACGCTGGCCGGCATCGGCGCCAATCGCGTCATGGTTGCGACGACGGTCGCGGTTGCGCCGGCGGCGCGTTCCTGCATAGGCGAATGGCATGGGCGTCTCCTTCTTCTTGCTGTGATACGGATGGTCGTCCTGCGTTGCAACGTCCGGCTTGATTCGTTCCGCGTTAAGGTTCCGCGTTCAGTCTTTCCGCGCTTTCCGCTAGCGGCCTGCCGAAGACCGGTCAGGCGCCACGCGGACGCGGTTCTCCACGGCGCGCACGCCGGGAATCCGGTCGATGGCGTCCTCGACGCGCGCCCGGTCAGCCCGGGTGCCGATGGCGCCTTCCAGCGTCACCGCGCCCTCTTGCACGGTCACCGACACCTCGCTCACATCGATCCCGCTGCGCCAGAGGCGCTCGCATAACAGGTCATGCAGCGACGCATCGGAGCGCACGCGCGTGGCGCGCTGGCTGCGGTCGGCGCCCGCGCCGGGCGCCGTATTCAGTTCACTCATGGTGGCTCCCTTCCATCAGGTGGACGATTTTCCGGGTGGGGTCGAACCGGACTGCGGATCTGTGCCCGTGGGCGCCTTGCCGGTCCGGCCGGCCTCCAGTGCGCTGGTGTAGCCGCTGGACGAGGAACCGGGGGTGGTGCTCGCACTGCCCGAGCTGCCCGAGCTACTCAAACCGCCGAGACGGCTGCCCGATTGCATGCCCGATTGCATGCCCGATTGACTGCCCGATTGGCCTCCCGCTTCGCGCTGCACCCGCAACTGGTTCTGCACGTCCTTCACGCCGAACACATCGTCGGCAATATCCTCGATGCGGTACTTCTGCTGGCGGTCCATCACCGAGCCGCTCAGCGTGATCACGCCGCCAGATACCGTCACCTCCACGTCGCGGACGTTGAGGCGGCCGCTGTGGGTCAGGCGTTCGCAGAGGTCTTCGCGGATACGTTCATCCGACCGCTGGTAGCCCTTGGGCGCCACGCGCTGGGCACGCGCCGCCGCCGAGCCGCCCGCGCCGCCATAGCCGCGATTGAGCGAGCTACGCTCGTTGGCACCGGTGAACTGCTCGTAGGCCTGGTCGTCGCGGTCGTAGCCGGCCCGGTCGAACCCGGCCGAGCGGCTGGCGCCGCCATAGCCGCGTGATCCGGCGGACTGGCCGCCCCAGTTACGGGTGCCCTGCTGCCCGGCGGATGGCTCGTAGTCGGACACGCCATAGGCGCCGGGATAGTGGGTCCGCATATCCGGCGAATGCCCCGGCTCATCCCACGGCGCGCCGCCGCTGCGTGACGCGTCAGGCCACTGACCGCTCATCTGGCGATTGCGCTCCTGCATGCGCGGGTTCTGCTGTTGCATGCTGCGGCTCCGCTGCTGGCTTTCCCAGCCGCCGCGTGCGCCGCCCTGGCCCCGGCCCTGGCCCCATTCGTCACCCTGGCTGCCTTGCTGGCTCGACCATTCGCTGCCACGGCCGGCACGCCCTTGCTGATGCCAGTCGCCCCAGCGCTCACGCTCGCCCGAGCCGACAAAGCGCTCGCGCGATCCAGATCCGCGCTGCTGGCCTTCGCCATACTCGCCGTAGCGGCCTTCGCCATAGCCGGCGGGGCCGCCCTGATCCCGCCCGCCGCCGGGGTTCCAGCCCTCGCCGGCGCGGTTGCCGCCGTAGCGGTGCGCTTCCATGCGGCGCGGGTCACCGCCATAGCCGCTGCGCTGGCCGTATAGCGACGAGGGGTCCTCGCCATAGCGTTCGCGTTCGCCCCGGCTACGCTCGTTCTGCTCGCTGCCGTAGCGCTCCGATTGACCCTGATAGCCGCCGTAGCCGCTTCCCGTCCGCACGGAGGATTCCTGCGAGGTGCTCTGGTTGCTGCCCTGCTGGTTGCCGCCCTGTTGGCCGCTGCCCTGCCAGTCGCTGCCGCCGCCCTGCTGCTGGCTGGGGCGCCCTTGCCAATCGGAGCCGCCGCCTTGTTGCTGATTCCCTTGCTGCTGATGGGACAGCCAGTTGCCGCTGTCGGCCTGTTGCTGGCGCTGCCAGTGGCTGCCGCCCTGATTCTGCCAACCGGCGCGCTGGGTGCTGCCGCGTTGGTCGTCGGTGTTGCGATCGTCGTCGCGGTCACTGCCGTAGCCGCCCGAGGTGCGGTCGTCGGACCCGCCACCCCTGTAGTTGCCCTGGTTCATGTGGATCTCCGGTTGATCATCGATCGCGGCGCCCTCTCTTGCCACGCCACGCCGCCGTGCTTCTCTCGTGCTTCTCAACCGGGACGCAAATTCCATACCGCGCGCCACAGCACGGCCCGTGCGGCCCACGGCGCACGCCCGGCGTCCTCGTACCCATCTCCGACCTTTCCCCTTTTACATGCCGATATAAAACGTGCAAAACCCAGCACCGGCGGCAAAGTAGTCGATGTCCTACATGCGTTTCAGGCATCGCCCCCAAGTGGCAGGCGGCCGTCCCGAATATCGTGGAACTACCGTGAGGACACAATCTTGGAGAAACCGACATGAAACGCACGCTTACCGCAACCGCCCTCGCCCTCAGCGCGCTGATCGCGATGCCTGCCATGGCCCAGGGGGGCGGCCAGGCCCCCGTCTCGCCGAACGTGCCGAACCCGAGCGCGCCGCCGGCCCCTGAAGGCCCCAGCACGCAGCGCGGCACCTTGCCTTCTGCCACCCAACCCGGCAGCAGCGGCACGATGAGCAGCGGCTCGACCATGCACAAGGACAGCACGACCACCAAGAAGGACTCCACGGCACGTTCGAAGAAGCCGCGCGAGCAAGGCGCCCCCGCGGTGCCGACCGCCGACGCACCATCCGGCCCGAAGGGTGACTCGCCGGACCCGGCGCCGGGCACCAAGCGCTAAGTTCGCGCCAAGCCCGCCGACCGGTCATCACCCGCGCCGCCCCCTGCGTTTGCAGGCGGGCGGCGTTTTGCGTGCATTCAACTCAGATCTGCACGAAATTTCAGGGCGATATGGATAGGGCTTTGGTCCCGGAACGGCTACCGTCTCCTACAGTGAGACATGACAAGACAACTGCAAGGACATGACGGAGACGTAGATGGATGCATTGACTACTACACTCGCCCGACTGAGCCGCCATGCCCAGTCGTGCGCAGAGTCGTTGTCCGCCGTGGCCGCTGCGGCGTCTGACCCGCAGATGCGCGCCGTGCTGGCGCATCGGGCGAACATGCAGCGCTGTGCGGCAGCCGAACTGGCCGTCCGGGCCGGCGCCAGTCTGGGCGACGGACACGGTACTTCGCACGGCTCTGCCGTGCCCCCACCGCGGCGCGATACGCCGGGCAGCCCCGGCACGCCCTCGCCGGACGCCGGCGAGTTGCTGCTGCTGCGCCACGCGGCACAACAGGCCGGCCGCGCGGCCAGCGCCTATGGCGCACTGCTGCGCGAGCCGATCGACGATCCGGACCTGCGGTTGCTGCTCGCCCATTACTACCGGGGCGCCACGGAATTGCAGCGGCTGCTCGAGCATCGCGTAGCCGAGTTCTCTCCCGCGCGGGCCGCAGGCATGACGTCGCGGCGGATGAGTCCGCCGCTGCACTAGGAGGGCAGCGCCCTAACCTTGCGGATAGCCGGCGCGCAGCAGCCCCGCCTGGCGCGGCGCGGTCAGTTCCTGCTGCGGCTGGTACGGCCGGATCACCAGCGCCACATAGTCGTCGTCCTTGGGCGACACCACCAGGTACACCAGACCCGACATGACCAGGGCAACCTCGCCCAACTGCGCGGCGATGCGCGCGGCAATGAAGCGCTGGAGCAGCACCGGGTCCACGGTGGCGTCGATGGCAAGCGCGGCCGTGCAGATCGTCATCAGGCACTGTTCCACGGCGCGGCAGACCACCACCACCTCGTCGATGGCGTACCCGGTGTGGGCCGCGCGCACGAGCACGGAAATGCCCTCGCTGGTCTTGGCGCGATGCCAGCCGGGTTTGGCGCGGAAATCGGGCAGCGCGAGGCGAGACCCGGCGCCCGTCGCCACGGCGTTGAACTGGTGGGCGAAGTCGCGCGGACTGATGGAGAGCAGTTGTTTTTCCACGGGCGTGGAGGAGACGGCTACCGACGAGGCCAGGCTCATCGTCACCAGGATGCCGGACAAGTTCATCGTGATCTCCCTGGCTGACGCCTGGCGGTGCCCTGCACCGCGTAGGTCACGCAGCCCACCATCCCTGAGCAATTGGCATTCCAGCCTCTGGCGGGCGGTCTGCGTGGCGAATGTGTGTCGCGGTCCCCTGCCTCGAACTATAGGCGGCGGCGGGTCTTGGTGAAAACCCTAAACCTTCGCCCCTGCCGTTGCGCATGCCGGCCGCCCCGCCGAGCGGGATGTGCCGACTGGCATGCAACTTGCCGCCCTTCTTGTCGAAGGACATGTGAACCGACCATGAATCGATCATCAGGAGCCCCATCATGAGCAAGACGTCCCGCCATCCGCATGACACGCCCTCCCGACGAGGGGACCAGACCGGCGCCAGCGACCCCGAGAGCATCCCCAGCACGCTCGATCCCAACCTGGACACCGATGCCAGCGACCTGGAACGGGAGCTGGGCCAGGCCGAGCGCGACCTCCACGTGGCCGAGGAAGACAATCCCGAGGACGAGATCTCCGACGAAGTGCAGCGCGCCGCCGAGTCCCTGCCGTCCGACACTCCGGTCGACCGGGCCGACCAGACCGACAAGCGCATGGAAAATCCGCCGAACGGCAGCGATCTCTAGGGTGCCCGTCTCCGGGCCATCCCATGAAAAATGCCCCGGCGAACCGGGGCATTGTCTTTCGCGAGGGGGGCAAATCGGACTAGTTCGACACTAGTTCGACACTAGTTCGATTATTCCGAGGCCAGCACGCCATACGGGCGGATGTGGAGCTTGTTGATCACATCCGTCACGCCGAAGGTGTCATCGGCAATGTCTTCCACCTCGTACTTGATGCGCCGATTGTCCACCGAGCCGGTCAGGGTGACGATGCTGCCCATGACCGTGACGTCCACTTCGCTCACGTCGAGGCCCGACTGATGGGCCAGCCGCTCGCACAGTTCCTCACGGATGCGCTCGTCGGTACGGGTGTAGTTCTTCGGTCCCACCCGGCGCGAATAGCCATAGGGCGACCGCTCCTGCCCGAACGACTGGTCACCGCGTGAGCGCTGGCGGTAGTTGCGGCCGGCCTCGGCCTCGTAGCCGCGCTGGGGCTGGGGCTGGGGCTGGTAGGGCTCGTAAGGGGGATTGGGGTCGGCGCGCCGGGCGGGCGTGGTGCCGGGCGAGCGCGAGGCGGCCTGATAGCCATCCTCATAGCCGCTGCTGTAGGCGGTCACGTAGCCGCGGTTGTGCGGCGTGCTCTCGTCGCGGTTCTCGTCGTAGGTGGAGCGTGCTGGATAGTAGACCGGGCCGCCACGTGCCTGGTTGCCCTGCCGGCCCGATTCCGTGCCCCATGCCGTACGGTCGCGCCGCCAGGCGCCATCGTCGCGCACATTGTCGTCGGGCGCGTTCCAGCCGTTGTCGCTGGCGTCATAGGGATTGCGGTCGCGCGTGTTGCCGTACCGGCCGCCCGACAGGTCGCGTTCCCGCCAGTTCCGATCATCGCCCGGTACGTGACCGTAGCCTTGCTCCGAGCCGCCGTAACGCTGGTCCGGCCACCGGCGTCGGCCATAGTCGTCTGATCGCTTCATTGCGTTCCTCCATGGGCTGGGGCGCGAGACGCGGCCCCGATACGGAAGAAGCGGCAAGTTTCATACCGAGCGCGGCAGGCGCCCGGTGTGGCGAATCATCCACCTACGGCATGCAGTTTCTACAAGCTGTGCGCGCACAAAGCGGCGCCGCTTAATTCCTGATTATTTGCCGGCGGCCCGCATCGCGGCGCTGTCCGCGCTGTCCGCACTTTGCGGCGTCACCAGCCGCAGGCCGCTGGCGATGGCCGCCAGCCCGGCAAAACCGGCGCCGAGCGACAGCGCCAGGGTCGGCCCATGCTCGCCGGCAATGCTGAACGACAGCGCCACCAGCGCAGCGCCCGTGGCCTGACCGATCAGGCGCGCCGTGGCAATCACCCCGCTGGCACCGCCCGAGCGCTCGCGCGGCGCGCTGCCCATCAGTGCCTTGAGGTTGGGCGACTGGAAGAAACCGAAGCCAGCCCCGCAGATCGCCATGCGGATGCCGATGTTCAGCGCGCTGGCATCCGCCGGCATCATCGCCAGCGACGCCATGCCGACCGCCATGACGGCCAGCCCCACCCCGCCGAGCAGGCCGGGCGGATAGCGGTCAGACAGGCGCCCCGCCAGCGGCGCCATCAGCGCGACCACGGCGGACCACGGCGTCAGGAGGAAGCCGGTTTCCACCGGATTGCGCCCCAGCACATGCTCGAAATAGAACGGCAGCGACACGAAGGCCAGCCCCTGCGCGGCGAACGAGCAGACGGCGGTCAGCGTGGACAGCGCGAACATCGGCCGACGGAACAGGTCCACCGGCAGCATCGGGGCCGGATGACCGCGTTCGCGGCGCAGCAGCAGCACGAAGGCGATGAGGAACACCACGGCGGCTGCCACCACGTATTCCACCGGCTCGCGCTGCACGCCCTCGCCGAGCGCGAAGATCAGCGCCGCGAAGGTAATGACGTTGAGGATGGCCGCCACGGGGTCGAAGCCATGCGTGCTGCGCTTGCTCTCCGGCAGCGAGCGCCAGCCGATGGACAGCGCCAGCAGCCCGATCGGCAGGTTCACGGCGAACAGCCACGGCCAGGTGCCGAACGAGAGGATGACGGACGCCACGGTCGGCCCGACCGCGAACGACACCCCGACGATCAACGCGTTCAGCCCCAGCCCGCGCCCAAGCCGGTGCATCGGAAAAATCGCCGAAATCAGCGCCGTGTTCACACTCATGATGGCGGCGGCGCCGATGCCCTGCAGCGCCCGCGCGGCAGCCAGTGACGGCAGCGACCACGCCATCGCGCAGATCACCGACGAGATGACGAAGACGATCACCCCGCTCAGATACATGCGCCGGTGACCGACGATGCCGCTCAGCGCGGCGAACGGCAGCAGCGTGGCCACCATCGCCAGTTGGTAGGCGTTGATGATCCAGACCGAGGCCTGCGGGGTGCTGCGCAGGTCCGCCGCGATGGCCGGCAGCGCGGTATTGGCGATGGCCGTGTCGAGCGTGGCCAGCGCCACCGCGATCATGATCGCCGCCATGCCGCGCTTCTCGCGGGGCGTCATGGCGTTGTCGAGCGGGGGCTGCGTGGCCGGGCTGGGCGGCGCGGAGGACGGCTGGCTGGCGGGGGTCTGCACGGTCGGATTACCAGTAGGGGCGATCGGGGCGAAGGCGCCGGACGGGGGGCCGTCCATGTCGCCAGATCGAGACAATACGGGAAAACGCGCGGGCCTGCTGAAGCCGCTTCAGCGTCCGCTTAATAGATCAGAGGGAAGTTGCCGGGAGATCGCGGCCGATGGGAAGAGGTTCCCCACCGTTAGCGGCGCGATATCAGCGAAATGCTGGATAAGTCAACGATTCAGTACCGCATCTGCACGTCGTCCACGCGGCTGGTGCGCGTGTTGAACAGGCAGGTGTAGCGGAAGGCCATGGCCGAGTCCGAGGCATCGGGCTCAAAGGTGCCCTCGCCGTTGACGCCGGTCTGCGTGCTGGTCTGCTGATAGATCCGCTCACGGTCCGGCATCATCATCACGCTGCCGGGCTGCGGATAGCGCTGCTTGACCGCGTTGGTGACGGCCTTTTCGCAGGCGTTGCCGGCGGCTTCCATCTGCGAACGGCTCAGGCCACCGGAGCCGCCGTAGGTGACGCCCGGCGCCGGTGTAATCGTGGTGGAGGGTGACGCAGGCATGCGCTGCGGCGGGGCCGGGGGCGGCGTGGTGCACGCCGCCAGCAAGGCGACTGTGGCCAGCCCGAGGCTGGCCAACGGCACATCAGACAAACGAGAAAGAAAGCGTGATGAAAAACGGGGCATCGGGTCGGTTCCGGTATCGGCTACGGACCGTCGGATGACGGGGATATCGGAACGACTCTATGCCAGGAATGCAGTGGGAGCAACCTGGATCAGGTCTTTTTCATCACATTCACGCTTATTCCACCCTCATTCCACTGCGATCCCCCGCTTTTCCTGCTCGGCGCCTTCGTGGGGTTCGCGCGCCAGCACCGGCACCAGCGCCGCGCCGGTATGGCTCGCCGCGTTTCGCGACAGCGTCTCCGGGTCCGACGCGCCGACGATGGTGCCGCCGGCCGCCCCACCCTCCGGGCCGAGATCGATGATCCAGTCCGCTTCGGCAATCACGTCGAGGTCATGCTCGATCACCACCACGCTGTGCCCGCCATCGGTCAGCCGGTGCAGCACGCGAATCAGCCGCGCCACATCGGCCATATGCAGGCCCACGGTCGGTTCATCGAGCACATACAGCGTGTGCGGCGCCTTCTGGCCCCGGCGCGTGATGTCGTCACGCACCTTCGACAGCTCCGTCACCAGCTTGATCCGCTGCGCCTCCCCGCCAGACAGCGTGGGCGATGGCTGTCCCAGCGTCAGGTAGCCGAGGCCGACATCCTTCATCAGTTGCAGCGGATGGGCGATCTGCGTGATGGCGCCGAAGAACTCCACCGCCTCGTCGATCTCCATGGTCAGTACATCGCCGATATTCTTGCCGCGCCAGGTCACCGCCAGCGTCTCCGGGTTGAAGCGCTGGCCATGGCAGACGTCGCACAGCACCTTCACATCGGGCAGGAAGCTCATGCCGATGGTGCGCACGCCCTGGCCCTCGCAGGCCGGGCAGCGCCCGTCGCCGGTATTGAACGAGAAGCGCGAGGCGCTGTAGCCGCGCGCCTTGGCCTCCAGCGTCTCCGCAAACATCTTCCGGATCGCGTCCCAGACACCGATATAGGTGGCCGGGCACGAGCGCGGCGTCTTGCCGATGGGGGTCTGGTCGACCTCCAGCACGCGATCGATGGACTCCCAACCGCTGATCGACGTGCAGCCATGCCACGCATGCGCCACATTCAGCGCGCGCGTGGCCGTAGGCTTGCCGGCCTTCTCGGCGGCAGCCCGGGCCCGGCGCGTGGCCGGCGACGACATTACCGAGCGCCCCACGGCGTCCAGCAGGTTGGTCATCAGCACGTCCCGCGCGAGCGTGGACTTGCCCGAGCCGGACACGCCGGTAATCGCCACCAGACGCGCCAGCGGAATCCGCGCCGTGACATGGCGCAGGTTATGTAGATGCGCACCCTCCACGGTCAGCCATTGCGCCGGCTCGGCTTCCCGGCCCGCGCGCGCCGGCCGCACCGCGCGGCGCGGCTGAAGCGGATGGATGATCGGCCGCGCCAGGAACTGGCCCGTGGTGGAGTCCGGCGCGGCGGCCAGCGCCGCCACCCCGCCCTGCGCCACGAGATGCCCGCCGCGCTTGCCGGCGCCGGGGCCAATATCGATGATGTGGTCGGCACGGCGGATGGTGTCCTCGTCATGCTCCACCACCACCAGCGTGTTGCCCTTGTCGCCAAGCTTGCGCAGGGCGTCCAGCAGGATCTGGTTGTCGCGCGGATGCAGGCCGATGGTCGGCTCGTCCAGCACGTAGCACACGCCCTGCAGGTTGCTGCCGAGCTGCGCCGCCAGGCGGATGCGCTGCGCCTCGCCGCCCGAGAGGCTCGGCGCGGCCCGGTCCAGGCTCAGGTAGCCCAGCCCCACTTCTTCCAGGAACTGCAGCCGGCTGGCGATTTCCGACACCACGTCGCGCGCGATCTCGGCATCGCGGCCCTTGAGCCGCAGGCCGTCCACCCAGCGCCGCGTATCGGACACGGTCCATTGGGCGACATCGGTAATCGCGCTGGCCTCGAAGGTCACCGCGCGCGCCACCGGGTTCAGCCGCGTGCCGCTGCAATCGGCGCAAGGCGTATCGCCCACGCCTTCCGGCTCCTGCTCCTCGGACGGCAGGCTTTGCTCGCGCCCGCGGTTGTCGTCGGCGCCAAGCACCGTGTCGTCGTATGCCGCGCGCTGCTCGCGGGTCAGCGCCAGCCCCGTGCCCACGCAGGTGGTGCACCAGCCATGCTTGCTGTTGTACGAGAACATGCGCGGATCGAGTTCCGGGTAGCTCGTGCCACAGACCGGACAGGCGCGCTTCGTCGAAAACACCTTGGTTTCGCCGACGTGGCGGGTGCCGTTGCCATCGTGGATGGCGTCGTGCAGCCCATCCAGCGGCGCCAGCAGGTGCATCACGCCCTTGCCCACCTCCAGCGTCTGGTCCAGCAGCGCACGCAGCGCCGCCTCGTTATCCGCCGAAATCACGATGTCACCCACCGGCAGTTCGATGGTGTGCTCGCGGAAGCGGTCCAGGCGCGGCCATGGGTCCACCGGCAGGAATTCGCCGTCCACGCGCAGGTGGGTGTTGCCGCGCGCCTTGGCCCACTTGGCCAGATCCGTATAGACGCCCTTGCGGTTCACCACCAGCGGCGCCAGCAGGCCCACATGCTGGCCGCGATGGTCGCGCAGCAGTTGCGCCACGATGGACGCCGCGCTCTGCGACGTCACCGGCGCGCCGTCATGCACGCAGTGCTGGATGCCGAGCTTCACGTACAGCAGGCGCAGGAAGTGCCAGACCTCGGAGGTCGTCGCCACCGTGCTCTTGCGGCCACCGCGCGACAGCCGCTGCTCGATGGCCACGGTCGGCGGAATGCCATACACCGCGTCCACCTCCGGCCGCCCGGCCGGCTGCACGATCGAACGCGCATAGGCATTCAGCGATTCCAGATAGCGGCGCTGGCCCTCGTGGAACAGGATGTCGAAGGCCAGCGTGGATTTGCCCGAGCCCGAGACGCCCGTAATCACGTTGAACTTCCCGTGCGGGATATCGACATTCAGCGATTTCAGGTTGTGCTCGTGCGCGTTGACGATGCGCACCACTCCCTCGCCCTCGATGGCCCGGCGCGCGCGCTTGGCCTGCAGCGCGGCTTGCAGCGGCAGGCCGTGCTCGGCCATCTCGGCGCGCTCGGCGGCCAGCGTGCCGGCCTCGCCCATGGCCTGGTCATACTGGATCAGCGCATGGCCGGTATGCGAGTGTTCGCAGCCCTTGACGTCCTCGGGCGTGCCCACGCACAGCACCTCGCCGCCGGCGTCGCCGCCTTCCGGGCCCAGGTCGATCAGCCAGTCCGCCGCGCGAATCACGTCCAGGTTGTGTTCGATCACGATCAGCGAATGGCCGCCGTCCAGCAGCTTGCCGAACGCGCGCATCAGCTTGGCGATGTCGTCGAAATGCAGGCCGGTGGTGGGTTCGTCGAACATGAACAGTCGCCGGGGCAGGATCACCGCCTTGCGGTTCTTCACCGGCTGGGTCTGCGCGGTCTCGGCCAGGAAGCCGGCCAGCTTGAGCCGCTGGGCCTCCCCGCCGGACAGCGTCGGCACGGGCTGGCCCAGCTTCACGTATTCCAGGCCGACGTCGGCAATCGGCGCCAACACGCGCAGGACGGCGGCATCGTCGGCGAACAGCGCCGTCGCCTCGCTGACGGTCAGCTCCAGCACATCGGCCACGCTCAACTGGCGCGGCGGCTGGCCACGCACGGCGCGGGCGATCTTCACCTCTAGCACCTCGGCGCGATAGCGCGTGCCGTCGCAATCGGGGCAGCGCAGGTAAACGTCGCTCAGGAACTGCATCTCCACGTGCTCGAAACCCGAGCCGCCGCAGGTCGGGCAGCGCCCGTCGCCCGAATTGAAGCTGAACGTGCCGGCCGTGTAGCCGCGCTGGAGCGCCAGCGGCGCGCGGGCGAACAGCTTGCGGATCTCGTCGAACGCGCCCACGTAGCTGGCCGGGTTGGAGCGCGCGGTCTTGCCGATGGGCGACTGGTCCACGAAGACCACGTCATCCACCTGCTCGGCGCCGATCAGGTCGCGGAACGCGCCGGGGGACTCGGTGGCCTTGCCGAAATGGCGCGCCATGGCCGGGTACAGCACGTCCTGCAGCAGCGTGGACTTGCCCGAGCCGGACACGCCAGTCACGCAGACCAGCCGGTTCAGCGGAATCTCGACGCTGACATCGCGCAGGTTGTGCTCGGTGGCGCCTTCCAGCCGGAGGCGCGGCGTGTCCGCATCGACCTTGCGCGCCTGCCAGTGCGACGCATCCGTCACAAGGCGCCGCCCGCCGAGGTAGTCCCCGGTCAGCGTGCGTTCATGGCGGATGGCCGCCGGCGTGCCGTCGAAGACGATGTCACCGCCGCGCTCGCCAGGGCCGGGGCCCATGTCGATCAGCCGGTCGGCGGCCAGCATGACCGAGGGGTCGTGCTCCACCACCACCAACGTGTTGCCGGCGTCGCGCAGCCGATGCATCGCCTCGACGATCCGGTTCAGGTCGCGCGGATGCAGGCCGATGCTCGGCTCATCGAGCACGAACAGCGTGTTGACCAGCGAGGTGCCCAGCGCCGTGGTCAGGTTGATCCGCTGGACCTCCCCGCCAGACAGCGTGCGGCTCTGGCGGTCCAGTGTCAGGTAGCCCAGGCCCACGTCGCACAGGTATTTCAGGCGCGTGCGCACCTCGGCCAGCAGCAGCTTGAGGGCGTCGTCGAGCAAGGCGCTCGGCAGCGTCAGATCGTCGAAGAAGCGGCGGATGCGGGCAATCGGCATCAGCATCAGGTCGTGCACGGTCAGGCCCGGCAGCGCCTCCAGCTGGGTGCGATCCCAGTCCACGCCGCGCGGCAGGAAGCGGTGATCCGGCTGGAGCACGGCGTCTGCATTGGCCTTGTCGCCCAGGCGCCAGAGCAGCGATTCGGTCTTGAGGCGCGCGCCGCCGCAGGTTTCGCAGGGCGTGTAGCTGCGGTACTTCGACAAGAGCACGCGGATGTGCATCTTGTAGGCCTTCGACTCCAGGTAGCTGAAGAACCGCATCACGCCGTACCACTGCTTGTTCCACTGGCCGTTCCAGTCCGGCGAGCCGTGGATGACCCAGTGCTGCTCGGCCTCGCTGAGCTGGTTCCACGGCAGGTCGCGCGGAATGCCGGCGCGGGCGGCGTAGCGCATCAGGTCGTCCTGGCATTCCTTCCAGGCCGGCGTCTGCATCGGCTTGATCGCCCCGTCGCGCAGCGATTTGCGGCTGTCGGGAATCACCAGGCCCAGGTCCACGCCGATGACCCGGCCGAAGCCCCGGCAGGTCTCGCAGGCGCCATAGGCGGAATTGAACGAGAACAGCGCCGGCTGCGGGTCCGCGTAGCGGATATCGCTTTCCGGGCTGTGCAGGCCGGTGGAGAAGCGCCAGACCGGGCCGTCGCCGGCGTCGGTCACCACCTGCACGCTCACGCGACCGCCGCCGCGCTTGAGGGAGGCTTCGATGGCCTCCACGGCGCGGGCCTTGTCCACATTGGCGATGCGGAAGCGGTCTGCCACCACGTCCAGCACCTTGCGGCTGCCGGTGGCGGACTCGACCACGCGCTGGCCGTGCACGCGCGTGTAGCCGCTGACGGACAGCCATTGCGCCACTTCTTCCTCGGTGGCCGAGGCCGGCAGTTCCACGGGGAAGGTCACCACCAGCCGGGCGTCGGCAAAGGGCTGGCCGGGCGCGGTGCGGGCGGCCAGTTCGGCGTAGATGGTCTCGGGGGAGTCATGACGCACCGGCAGCGCCGTCTGGCGGTCGAACAGTTCGGCCGCGCGCGCGTAGAGCAGCTTCAGGTGGTCGTTCAGCTCGGTCATCGTGCCGACGGTGGACCGGGAGCTGCGCACCGGGTTGGTCTGGTCGATGGCGATGGCCGGCGGCACGCCGTCCACCTTGTCCACCTGCGGACGGTCCATGCGGTCCAGGAACTGGCGCGCGTAGGCGCTGAAGGTCTCCACGTAGCGGCGCTGGCCTTCCGCGTAGAGCGTATCGAAGACCAGGCTGGACTTGCCCGAGCCCGAGGGGCCCGTTACCACGGTCATCTGGCCCGTGTGCAGGTCAAGGTCGATATTCTTGAGATTGTGCTGACGGGCGCCGCGGATGCGGATCAGGCCATGGTCGGACAATTTTGCCTCGCAAATCAATGGGTTAAGCGCAATGCAGGGGGCGGACGCACCGCCGGAGCCCACCATCGTACTCCGATCGGCTCGGCGAATTACGATGGCTTCGCAGGCCCCGGCGGGGTCTGGTGTGGCGCTACTATACTGTACAAACGTACAGTATGTGGAGCGCGGCTTGCTGCGGCAGAGTGCGCAGCGGAGGGAGAGAGAAAATCTGGGCTGGGGACGGCTACCCCAGCCGGTAGGCCAGCGCCACGATGATCGGCCCGAGTACGGGAAGCATCACATTGGCGATGGCATAGGTCACCGTATAGCCGAGCAGCGGCACCGAACTCTGGCTGGCGGCCAGGATGGCGCTGATCGCCGGCGTGCTCACGTGCTGCCCGGCGATGGCGCCAATCAGCAACGGGCCCTCGATCTTCAGGAACACGTGGCCGATCCATAGCGACAGGCAAGCCGGCACGAGCGACACGGCGAGGCCGACCAGCGGCAGCATCGCGCCATGCTCGCGCACCAGCGTGATGGCATCCGGCCCCGCCGACAATCCCACGCTGGCGACAAATATCGCCAAGCCGAGGTCCTTCAGCAACTGGACCGCAGCCGGCGGCATGTCACCCAGCCCGGGCCGCTTGAAGTTGATCCAGCCGAACACCAGCCCGCTCAGCAGCGCCCCGCCGCCGCTGCCGAGCGAGATCGGAATCCCGTACACGGTCACGGACAGCATGCCCACCAGCAGACCCAGCAGGATCCCCACGCAGAGGAAGACGAGATCGGTGGTGTCCACGTGGCGCACGGCCGTGCCCAGCTCCTGCGCGGCCGCGCTCAGCGCCGGGTCGGTGCCGACCAGCGTCAGGCGGTCGCCGTGCAGCAACTGCGTCGCCGGCGTGATCGGCAAGCTCATGCCGGAGCGCATGATCTGCTGCACCCAGACGAAGCGGATATGCCGCTGCGTGGCCGCCCGGGCGAGATCGCCCAGCGTGCGGCCGTTCAGACCGGGCTTGTTGACGATCACCTGGCGTTCGTCGAGCTGGAGCACATCATGGTGGGCAGATGGCGGCAACACCTCCACGCCGACCCGTTCGCCCGCATTGACCAGCCGCTCGCGCACGCCGATCAGGGCGACGATGTCGCCCGCCTCGATCTTCTGGTCCGGGTCCGCCGTGACGGCCTCACTGCCGCGGAACAGGCCCGCGACGAGGGTGCGCCCGCCAATCTGGCGTTCAAGCTGGCCGACGGTCAGCCCGGCGGCCCCTTCGGCGCGATAGGCGCGGCCTACCAGACGCGGGAGCGCCGGTTGCGTGGCCACGTCGTCATCCGAGGCGGCCTCCAGCCGGGTGGCGAGCTCGCGGGACGCCGTCTTCAGGTTGAGCCGCAACAGCATCGGCGCGACCTGACTGGTGAAGAAGACAATGCTGACGAGGCCGACCAGATAGGTCAGCGTGTACGCGGTGGCGATGTTCGATTCCATCCGCGTGGTTTCCGCCGCGCCCAGGCCAAGGTGCTTGAGCGCTTCGGCCGCCGTGCCGACCACGGCCGATTCGGTGGCAGCGCCAGCCGCAAGGCCCGCCGCCGTGCCGGGGTCCAGGCCCATCATCCGCGTGGCGGTGAGTACGATCGAGATAACGGCAATCGCCTCGATCAGCGGCAGCACCATGAAGCGCAGGCTGGAGCGGTTCAGGTTGGCGAAGAACTGCGGGCCGCCGGAATAGCCCATCGCGAAGATGAACAGCGCGAAGGCCACCTCCTTCAGCTCCCCGTGGAGCTGGCAGCCGGTCTGCCCGATCAACAGCGCCACGATCAGCGTGCCGCACACCCCGCCGAGCCCGATCGGCCCGATCTTGAGCTTGCCTACCGCATAGCCGAGGCCGACGGTCACGAACAGGACCGCCATCGGCACGTCGTTGAAGATTCCGACCGAACATTGCATGGTGACCTCTCCAGCGGCCGGCGATTGCAATGCTCGCCGTGCGACGATTGTGCTTCGGGGGGCGGACTAGTGCCGGCTGCTCGCTACATGGCTCGCCAGCGAAGATCCACCCGCCATGGCAAATCGCGCCGCCAGCACCGTCGCCACGCGGGTTTGGGCGGCGGGCTCGCCCACGACCACGACCAGTCCGGCATCCACAGCCTGCGCCCAGCCGATGCGGCCGTCCAGCAAGGCGCGCAGCACGGGTTCCCCGGTCACCACGACCACGTCGCCATCGGCCGGGCCCGCGTCGTGATGCGCATCGGGGGCGGCGTGCCGGCGGCTCGCCGCACCATATCGCGTCCAAAGCCGCGACTCCACCTGCAGCAGCGCCATCGGCGGCAGCTTCGGCCCGGCCGATTCGAGCCGCTGCTCCAGCCTATGTGCCGCATCGTCCGCACGTTCTCGCGCCTGCGCGCCGGTATTGCTTTCGGCAGCAGGCAACCTGCCCGCGCCAATGGCATCGTGAAGCGCGAAGGCCACGCCAATGGAGGCCGGATGCGCGGCGCCGACTTCATCTCCCAGCACGAAGTCGGAGCCGCACGCCGCCACCGTCGTCGGGAGGGGCCCAAGCCACGCTACCAGCGTGGCCATCAACACCGCGGTCGTCGTCTTCATGGCGTCACGATGTTGAACCAGAACGGGAAGGTGTCGAGCAGGGCGAGGAACTCGCTCAGTGCCTCGCGGCGGCCCTCCACCTTCATATCGCCCTTGGCGATGGCGTTCTCGATCGTGGTCTCCTTGAGCTGGATGGCATCGAGCGTCGCTTTCGAGAGCGTGATCTTTGCGTCGGGCTGCGCCAGCGGCTTGCCATAGTTCAGCACCGCGTTCTCGACCGCCAGCCCGTACTGCTTCTTCAGGTCGGTAAAGTCGAGGTTCAGCCCGATCTTCTTGCCAGCGGCCTTCGGCCCGTTCAAGCGAACCGCCAGATAGTCGAACAGCATCTCCGGCGGCATCGCCTTGATGGTGTCCGGGCTCGCGGTCGTCGTCCCGCCGGCCTTGGGCACGCCATTGCGCAGTTCATAGGCGCCCATCAGGTAGACCGAGCGCCATGGGCCGCTCTCCGCCTGGTATCCCAGCTGCTCGAGGGAATCGGCCAGCAGGTCCTTGCCCGCCTTGCCGTTGGGGTTGGCGAATACCACATGCTTGAGGACTTCGGCCGTCCAGCGATAGTCGCCCTTGCTGAAATCCGCCCTGGCGCGCTTGAGCACCGCCGCTTCGCCGCCCATGTACTCCACATATTTCTTGGCGGCCATTTCCGGCGGCAGGTTGTTGAGGTCGGACGGATTGCCGTCGTACCAGCCCATGTAGCGCTGGTAGACCGCCCGGGAGTTGTGGCGCAGCGTGCCGTAATAGCCCCGGTTCGGCCAGAATTTGTCGAGTTCCGGCGGTAGCTTGATCATCTCCGAGATCTCTTCCCCGGTGTAGCCGTTGTTCATCAGGTTGACCGACTGGTCATGCGTGTACTTGTACAGGTCGCGCTGCTTCTTCCAGTAGTCGATGATCTTGGCGTTGCCCCACATCGGCCAGTGGTGGGCCTGGAACTTGAAATCGACATCCTTGCCGTAGGTGTCGATGGTCTCGTTCAGGTAGCTCGACCACTTCAGCGCGTCACGCACCTGGGCGCCACGCAGCGTCAGGATATTGTGCATGGTGTTGGTCGTGTTCTCGGCCATCCACATGCCCCGGAACTGGGGGAAGAACGTGTTCATCTCGGACGGCGCCTCGGTGCCTGGCGTCATCTGGAACACCATCTTCACGCCATCCACGGTGATCTCGGTGCCGGTCTTGCTGATGATGTCCGTGGGGACGATCAGCCCGGCGTCGCCGGTCGACACGGTCTGCCCCAGCCCGCCGTTCACGCCACCGCGCGCGTTGCGGGGCAGCAGCGCCCCATACATATAGACGGCGCGGCGCCCCATCGCATTGCCGGCGATGACGTTCTCGCTGACCGCATGCTCCGTGAAGCCTTCCGGCGCGAAGATCTTGACCTTCCCGGACCGGACATCGGCTTCGTTCACGACGCCGCGCACGCCGCCGTAGTGATCCACGTGCGAGTGGCTGTACACCACGGCCACCACCGGCTTCTGCCCGAGGGTTTTCGTGACGAATTCCAGCGCCGCCTTGGCCGTCTCGGCCGAGATCAGCGGGTCCAGCACGATCCATCCCGTGTCACCCTGCACGAAGGTGATGTTCGACAGGTCGAAGCCACGCACCTGGTAAATCCGGTCCGACACCTTGAACAGTCCGTTCTGCATGCCCAACTGGGCGTTGCGCCACAGGCTCGGATTGACGGTGTCCGGCGCGGCCTTGTCGAGCCCGATGTATTGCTTGTAGGCTTCCAGGTCCCAGACGACGTCGCCCTTGGCATTGCGGATGGTCAGCGTGTCGGGCTTGGCCACCAGACCGCGCTGGGCATCCTCGAAGTCGGCCTTGTCGTTGAAAGGGAGTTCGTTCAGCACGGCCGCGTTCGCTGCCTTGGTCGCTGCCGTCGCGGGCTTGCCGCCAATGGGCTGGGCCTGGGCCCACCCCGATGATGTCCACGCCAATGTCGTCGCGGCGATGAGGAGAGGGGCGAATTTCATGGCTGGTACTCCCGGTTAGGACAAACCAATCAAACAACGGCAACCGATAGACCCTAGCGCTTCAGCGCGGTCTCCAGGTTGTGCAAGTTCTGGGGTGGGACACGAATCAAACCGCCGCGCGGGCTGTCGATGTCCGCGATCAGCGCCAGTGACAGCGATATCGTCATCGGCAGCACCAGCAACAGGGCGGCCTTGGCGCTCTTGGTGCGCGCGCCATAGCCCTGCATCAGGCTGCTAAAGAACGCAATCACGATCATCAGGCACCAGGCCGACACCGGGATCCGGTTCAGCCACGCGGCCTCTGTATAGCCCTGGGAATTGAGGACGTCGTTCATGCCCGACACCACCAGCGACGTGATCGGGGTGGGCTTGTCGCGCGCCACGCCGCGCACCACCTTCCACAGGTCGTCGCCGATTTGTGCCGTGGCCTGCTCGATCTGCTGCAGGGCGTCGGGTTCGCGCGTGCGGTAGTAGAGGATGCGCTGGTCCAGGTAGCGAACCAGCAATGCCTTGATCTGCGCCGTCTCCGGACCCTCCACCAGCTCGGCCCGCAGGAATTCGGTGCCGATCGCGTTGGCCTCTTCTTCCTCCAGGTTCTTGCGCTGGTCATAGCGGCCGACCGCCATGGAGAGCGTGAACCCGATCAGCAGGGCGAGCAGCGTGAGCGTGGCGCCCTGCACGATATTGAAGTCGTCCCGGCTGTCGTCCGCCATCGGCCTGATGCGGCGCAGCACCAGGAATCCGATCCCCGCCGCCAGCGCCATGAGCACGATCATGGCCAGGAAGAGGATGGCCGGATGCCTGGTGAGGTAGGTCATGGGACGATGGCCCGGAAGCCGTCAGTTCAGGCTGCCCGGATCCCGCGCGGCTTTCTGCTGCTTGGCGCGCGCCGCGAAGTAGGCCCCGATCTGCTTCTGCGTGATGCCATTGGTCTTCTTGGTGTCGATCTTGTCGTAATTCTTGAAGACTTCCGGCATGCCGGCCTCGGCCTCTTCGCGGCTCAACTTGCCGTCCTGGTTGGTATCGGCGGCCTTGAATTTCTCGGCGAAGGCGGCCTTGGCCTCCTGCGCGTTGGCCGGTTTTTGCTGCTGCGCACTGGCGGTCGTGGACATGAAGGCGGCAATCGCCGAAAGGCACGCAACGGCTACGAATTTCGAAGTCATGGATGTCTCCCAGATGTGTGTTGTATTCAGCGCTTGCGGCGCGACTGCCTGTGTGACTCTATCGCAGCGTTTTCTGATTAGTACTAAAACTTTTCGTGCCAGATATGAAATTAGTCGCCTAGTGTTTCCAATCAACGGGTTGCGGCACGACAATGACACCGCACTTCAGATCGCCACACCTCTGCCAGACGGGCTCCGCCCTCGGCACCGTTGATGAAGGGGGAATCCAATGAAGCCGCATGGCGTCTTTCGCCCGCATTCGCACCCCCTCGCGCTGGAACCCCGCATCCTGTTCGACGGTGCCGCCGCCGCAGCAACGTCCGACCAGCACCATGCCACCGCCGACAAGAGCGCCACGGACGCCCATCCCGCCGCCACCGAGCCGCGCGAGAATGCCGCCGCCCCGGCGCCGACCGCGCCGCGCCACCTGGTGGTCATCGACAGCCGGCTGGAGAACCGCGAAGCGCTGACTGCCCAGTTGCCGGTGGACACCACAGCCATCGTCGTCGACCCCGGCACGGACGCGCTGAACGCCATCTCCGCTGCGCTGGCCCAGATGGCCAAGACCGGTCAGGTCGATTCGATCCAGATCTTTTCCCACGGCACCAGCGGGCAGTTCACGCTGGGCAACCGCACCTACACGGCCGAGTCGCTGGCGGGCTTTGCCGACACGCTGAAGTCCTGGCAAGGCGCCATGCGGCAGGACGCGGACATCCTGCTGTTCGGCTGCCAGGTGGGCGCCGGCGAGGCCGGCCGCGCGCTGGTGAGCCAGTTGGCCCGGCTGACGGACGCCGATGTCGGCGCCTCCGATGACGACACCGGCAGCGCCAGCGCGGGCGGCGACTGGACCCTCGAAGTGGCCAGCGGCATCCTCGACAAGCCGCTGGCCCTCAGCGATGCCGCCGTGCGCGACTACCAGGGCCTGATGGCCGATGCCAGCCCTACCCTCTCGATCGGCACGGCCACGAAGGACGTCGTGCTCGGTGGCACGGTCACCTTCGACGTGACGATGACCAACCCGTCGTCGCAGGTCGGCTACGGGCCTTACGTGGACCTCTACCTGTCCGCCAGCGGGCGCGATGGCGACGATGGCGTGACCTTCGTCTCGGCCACCTACCTCGGGCAGGCCGTGACGGCCTTTACCGTCACCTTCGACGCGCAGGGCAACGCCGTGCATCCGCTGGCCCGCGATGGCTCCGGCAACCCGATCATCATCAACGCGGCGTCGGTCGGCATGCGGCCGGGAGACCAGCTGGTGGTGCTGCAACTGCCGTTCGGCAGCCTGTCGCAGGGCCAGCCGCCGGTGACCATGCAGGTGACCGCCCGGCTCAGCGAGCTGGCGGACACCAGTTTCTCGAATGGCTCGCCCGACCTGCTGATCCGCGCCCGCGCCGGGTTCGAGCTGGGCAACGACTCGCTCAACAATCCGACCGATGACCCAAGCCTGATCGGCGCCGCGCTGGTGGACTTCACCGTCCACCCGACGCTGCTGACGATCACCGAAACGCTGGACATGACCGAGGGCGAGACCGCCACCGGGCCGAATTTCGTCCACCACGAGACGGTCACCATCACGCCGGCCACGCCCCAGCCGCTCAACACGGTGCGCGTGACCCAGGTCCTGCCGGACGACATCCAGGTCACCGCCATCACCCCCGGCGGCAACGGCGTGCTGGTCTCCATCACGCTGCAGGACGGCGCGGTGCTGACCAACCCCACCGCCATCGCCGCCGCGATTGCCGCCGACAACATCTTCATCGCCAGCTACACGGTGGAGTACGCCACGCTGACCGGCCCGGTGCAGAACGTGGTCAGCTTCTACGTGCCCGAAACCAACGCGGCCGGCACGCCGATCATCGACTCGTCCACCGGCGATGCCGTCAACATCACATTCGGCGATGTCACCGCCACCGGCAACTGGGTGCCGCTGGACCCGCGCGACCTCACGCCGCCGGCCACCTCGATCGCCTTCACCGCTTCCGGCGACGGCGCCGTCGCCAGCTTCACCGCGCGCGCCATCACGCTGGAGAAGCAGGCCACCATCGCCGCCGGCGGGGATGTGGGCAGCGCCGGGCCGTCGCCGGGCGACACCCTGCGCTACGACCTCAACCTGGCCATCTCCGACTACTTCGCCTTCGGCCAGAACCTGCTCTTCAACGGCAGCTTCACCGTGGTCGATACGCTGGGCGACGGCCAGACGCTGACCGGCACGCCCACGCTCGTGGTCACCCAGAACGGCATCACCCACACGCTCGCGCTGGTCACCTCGACCACGGTCAATGCCGATGGCACGACCACCCTCACTTTCGACATCGCCGCCTCGCTGCGCCAGTCGCCGGACTTCCCGATTGCCGCGCTGGTGGGCGATTTCGCCCTGAACGCCACGCAGAACGGCGCCACCACGGCGGTCATCAGCTATACCGCGCTGCTCGGCCAGCGCTACAGCGGCACCACCCGGCCGCAGCCCGAAATCAACGAGGGCGACGCCATCGGCAACGCCGCCACGGTCACCGCCACGCTGGTGCAGGACCCGCTGAACCTGACCGGCTTCACCGAAAGCGAGCAGTCCGCCTCCACCACCACGATCCCGGTCAGCCACATCGACATCGAGATCGTGGCCGTCAACGGCGGCACCCCGCCCGCCAGCGGCGAACTGCGCCCCGGCGACACCGTGACCTTCACGCTCAGCTACGACCTCGTCACCGGCGACTACGAGAACTTCAGCCTGACCACCTACCTGCCGCTGCCGCTGTTCGATGCCTCCGGCGTGGCCTGGAGCCAGGGCAGCGGGGTCAACCAGTGGACGCTCGGTGCCGGCAACACCAACCTCGGCCCGATCACCGGCGTGACCACCGGCCCCGGCAATTCGGTGGTGTTCACCTTCGGCGACTTCGCCACGGCCAGCGTCACCGGCAGCCGCATCGAGATCCAGTTCACCATGCGCGTGGGCGACCAGCCGTTCTCGGACCAGCGTTCGCTGGACGTGCTGGCGCAGTCCAGCCAGACCACCACGCTGAACCAGACCGTGCTGTCTTCGTCCGATGTGGCGGTGATCATCTCGGTGGCGGAGCCGGTGCTGGGCATCGAGCATGGCGTGGTGTCCACCTCGCACGGCACCGTGACCGGCACCACCGGCACCTGGGCGGCGCCCGGCAGCGGCGGCGCGCCGTTCACCGGCTCGGTGACCGACCTGGCGGCGCTGAACGGCGCGGTGACCGGGATCGATGCGGGCGACGTGGTGCGGCTTGCCACGGCCGTCGAGAACACCGGGGGCGGCGGCGCGTTCGACGTGGGCGTCTCCATCACCCTGCCGCCGGGCCTGAGCTTCCTCAACGGCAGCCTCGACGCCGCCAACCTGCGCATCTATCGCGGCAACGGCGTGGCGCTGGTGGAGGGCACCGACTACACCGTCAACGGCAACACCATCACCTTCCTCGATGCCGGCGCCGTGGCCACCCTGCTGGCGGGCCGCACCGGCGGCACGGCGGTGACCGACGGCTCCAACATCGTCGTCATCACCTATGACACCGTGGTGGCCAATGCCATTGCCGCCAGCAGCACGCTGCAAAGCACGGCGGCGCTGACCCACTACGCCAGCGTGGACGGAGGTGCCGATTTCACCACTTCCGACATCACCAACACGGCCGACGAACAGGTGGCCGCGCCCGAGGTGACCAAAGTCTTTGCCGGCGGCTCGCTCGATGACGGCGACTCCAGCGCCACGCAGACCACCGGCGCCAACCTGGTGGTCGGTGAGAGCATGCTTTACGACATCGTTGTCACCGTGCCCGAGGGCAGCACCCAGAGCCTGCGCGTGGACGATCTGATTCCGCCCGGCATGCAGCTCGATACGTCCTTCAACGGCGGACTCGGCTACGAACTCATCACCACCGTGGCCGGCAGCGCGGCGCTGACGGCGAATTTCAACGGCAACCTGACGATCGACAGCGTGTCCGGCCTCGGCGGCACCGCCGGCGCGGCCGGCGTGGGCGCCCGCATGACCTTCTCCGTGGCCGGCGCCACGGCAGACAACGTGGTCGGCAACGAGAAATTTGTCATCCGCCTGCGGCTGGTGGCCAGCAACGTGCCGGGCAACCAGGCCGGCACCACCCACGCCAACCAGGCCCAGGCGACCTTCAGCGACCCGGATGGCAACGTGCCCAACGGCACCGCCCCGGTGGACCGGACCGTGGCGCAATCGGGCGCGGCGCCCACCACCACGCTGGTCGAGCCCACGCTGACCATCACCCAGAGCACTTCCGCCCTGCCCCCGCTGGGCGTGGATGCCGGCGATGTGGTCGAGTTCACGGTGGTCATCACCAACGGCAGTGGCGCAGGCGACGTCAACGCCTACGACATCACCTTCTCGGACAACGTGCCGGGCCGGCTGATCAACCTGACGCTGTCCCAGGCGGTCTATGCAGGCGGCGCCACGGCCAACGGCGGGCCGGACTTCATTCTCGACGGCTCGCAGATCCGCACCGCCGATGGCGCCAATATCGACATCCCCACCGGCGGCAGCATCACGCTGCGCTTCACGGGCACGGTCAGCCCGGTCATCGGCGGCGCGCTGAACCTCGCCAACGTGGCCGTGGTGCAGTGGACCAGCCTCGACGGCACCACCGGCCCCGCCGCCAACCCGGCCGGCGAGCGTACCGGCACGGACGGCCTGCTCAACGGCGGCACGCTCAACGACTACCAGAGCGCCGCCACGGTCATCGTGCCGGTGTCGGCAGGCATCCAGATCTCCCGCGTGGGCGGCCTGCCCGATACCGCCGCGCCCTCCCCCACCACGGCGCTCAACGAGGACGTGGCCGTGGGCGAGGTGTTGCGCTACCGGGTCGTCGCACTGGTGCCGGAAGGCGTCACGGAGAACTTCTCGGTGCAGGTCACGCTGCAGAACGGGCTCGAGTTCCTGAACGACGGCACGATCCGCATGACCTTCGTCTCCGCCGGCGGCATCGTCTCCACGCTGACGCTGATCAGCAGCGGCTCGCTCAACGTCAGCGGCAACGAAAACAGCCCGATCGCCCTGCCGATCACCGCCACGCTGAGCGGCCCCGCGCCGGACGGCGTGCTGCTGCCGACGCAGATCCTCGTCAGCCGCGATGCCAACGGCAACACCGTGGTGACCTTCGCGCTCGGCACGCTGGCCAATGCCGACCGGGATCTCGACCTCGAAGGCGTTTCCATCGAATTCAATGCGCGCGTGGCGAATCAGGCTGGCAATGTGCGCGATACACCGCTCGCCGTGACGGCGGCGGACTTCAGCGGCACCACGGCGCTGTCCCAGTCGGACACCGTGATCGAAATCATTGCCGAACCCGGCTTCAGCGGCATGAACAAGCAGGTGGTGGACTTCGTGCCGAACCCTGCCGGCAGCACCGGCACCGCGACAGTCTCGGTGCGCTTCACCGGATCCGGCGACATGACCGCCTATGACGTGGCCCTGACCGATGGCTTCCCGGGCAGCGCCAACTACGCGCTGGTCAGCGTGACCATCGACGGCGTGACCTACGGCCAGGGCAACCTGCCGGCTGGCGTGAGCTTCAGCGGCACGGGCGGCGTGACCGTGAACTTCGCGTCGCTGGCCAGCACCTCGGTCGTCGAGGTCCGCTACACCGTGGAGGTGCCGAACACTGCCACCATCGCCGCGACCAACGCCGAACTGCGCTGGACCAGCCTGCCGCCGGGCTTCAGCAGCTGGGGCGGCTCGCCCGTGGGCACCCCGGGCGCGGCGGATGGCGAACGCACCGGCAGCGAGACCGGCCCGAACAACTACGTGCTGCGCGAAGCGGCCGGCCTCGGCATCATCGCCGGCACGCTGTGGGACGACACCGCCTCGGCCGATACCTCGGTCACGCCGGACGGCGCCGGCCTGCCCGGCCAGCAGGTCACGCTGACCTGGGCCGGCGTGGATGGGGACTTCGCCACGGCGACGGACAACCGCACCTACACCACCACCACCGACGGCACCGGCCGCTACCAGTTCGGCGTGCTGCCCTCGGGCCTGTTCCGGATCGATACCCCCGCAGGCACCATCACCTATGCCCAGCCGCTGGGCAGCCTGCACGTGCGCATCGACACGGACGGCAGTTCCCCGCTGGCGCAGATCGTCGTCACGCTGGGCGAAGGGGTGGCCGCCACGGCCGATGCGGGCTACGTGCAGATCAACGATGCGCCGGTCAATACCGTGCCCGGCACGCAGAATGGCGCCGAGGACACGCCGCTGGCCATCGGCGGCATTACCGTCGCGGACGTGGATGCCGGCACCGGCGTCGTGCAGGTGACGCTGGGCGTGCTGCACGGCACGCTGTCGCTGTCGGCGCCGCCGGCCGGGGTCACGGTCGCGGGCGACCAATCGGCCAACCTGTCGCTGACCGGCACGCTCGATGCGATCAATGCTGCACTCGCCACGCTGGTCTACCTCGGCAATCAGGATTTCAACGGCGCCGACACGCTCACCGTTATCACCAACGACCACGGCCACAGCGGCGACGCCGGCACCCTGAACGGCACGCCGAACGAGGACCCCGCCGACGCCCTGACCGACACCGACAGCTTCCAGATCGTGCTGGCGCCGGTCAACGACACCCCGGTGGCCAACAACGATGTCGCCGATGCCCGCGAGGCCGGCGGCCAGGCCAACGGCACCGTGGGCCTCGACCCGCGCGGCAGCGTGCTCGACAACGACACCGACGTGGACATCGCCACCAACGGCGACGCCCTGCGCGTGGTGAGCCTCCGCTCCGAGATCAACGGGCCGATCCTGCTGCCGAACCCCGGCGCCGGCTCGCTGGCCGGCCGCTACGGCACGCTCACGCTCAACGCCACGGGCGGCTACGTCTACACCGTCGACAACAACAACGCCGCCGTGCAGGCGCTCAGGCTCTCGGGCCAGACACTGGTCGAAACCTTCACCTACACGATCTTCGATGGCGCCAACGCCAGCGCCACGGCCACGCTGACCGTGACCATCCACGGCGCCAACGACAACCCGGTGGGCGTGAACGACGCCGGCACGGCGCTGGAGGCCGGCGGCGTGGCCAACGGCACGCCGGGCACGGCGGCCACCGGCAACGTGCTGCCCAACGACACCGACGTGGACAGCACCGCCAATGGCGAGTCCCACACGGTCACGGGCGTGCGGACCATCATCGCCGCGCAGGCGGGCCCGGTCATCCCCGTGGCCCCGAATACCAGCAGCGGCACCGGCGCGGTGGTCATCGGCCAGTACGGCACGCTGACGATTGGCGCGGACGGCAGCTATCGCTATGTGGTCGACGATGCCAACGCCACCGTGCAGCGCATGCACGCCGGCGACAGCCTGATCGATACCTTCAGCTACGTGGTCACCGACGCGGGCGGGCTGAACGGCATCGCCGAGCTGACCATCACGATTCAGGGCAGCAACGACAACCCCGTGGCCAACGACGACACCGGCAGCGCCTCGCCGGCCTCGACGGACGGCGTCACGCCCGAATCGCACGCCACCGGCAATGTCGTCACCACGGGCCCCGGCGCGGACAGCGACGTGGACGCGGCGGACCAGCCCAACAGCCAGTTGCATGTCGATGGCATCCGCACCGGCACCGAGTTGGCCGGCGGCACGCTGACCGCCGTAGCCGCCAACACCACGGCGACGACCGGCACGGTGGTGATCGGCCTGTACGGCACGCTGACCATCGGCGCGGATGGCAGCTACGACTACGACGTCGACAGCACCAACGCCACGCTGCGCAACCTGCCCCCGGGCGCCACGGTCACGGAGACCTTCACCTACCGGATCACGGACACGGCCGGGCTGACCGACATCGCCCAGCTCGTCATCACCGTCAGCGGCGTCAACGACCCGCCCGTGGCGCAGAACGACACCGCGCAGGCCATCGAGGCCGGCGGCGTGGGCAACGGCACGGCGGGCGTCGATCCCGCCGGCAGCGTGCTGGCCAACGATGCCGATCCGGACGGCGATGCGATGACCGTCACCGCCGTGCGCACCGGCACGGAAGCGGGCTCGGGTACCGCCGGCACGCTGGGCCAGGCGCTGACGGGCATCTATGGGGCGCTGGTGCTCAATGCCGATGGCACCTATCGCTATATCGTGGACAACGGCAACCCTGCGGTGCAGGCCCTGCGGACCGATACCGACACCCTGAGCGAGACCTTCACCTACACCATCGCCAGTTCCGGCGGCACGGACGTGGCCCAGATCACCATCGTCATCCATGGCCGCAACGACAACCCGGTGGCCGTGGACGACACCGGCACGGCCATCGAGGCCGGCGGCACCCTGAATGGCAACCCGGGCCAGAACGCCACCGGCAATGTGCTGACTACGCCTCCCGGCGCCGATACCGATGTGGACGCCAGCGACACCGCCACCGTGACCGCCATCCGCACCGGCACCGAGACGGCCGGCGGCACGCTGACCGCCTTCACCGGCTCGACCACCGTGACGGGCACCTACGGCACGCTGACCCTCCAGGCCAACGGCACCTTCGTCTACGCCGTGGACAACAGCCTGGCCGCCGTGCAGGCGCTGCGGCCCGGCCAGTCGGTCTCGGAGACGTTCACCTACCAGATGGCCGATGCGGCCGGCGGCACCGACCTCGCCCAGATCATCGTCACGGTCAACGGCGCCTGGGATGCCCCCGTGGCCACCGACGACCGCGCGCTGGCCGCCGCCGGCAACGGCAACGGACCGCCGTTCAATCCCACCGGCAACGTGCTGCCCAATGACACCGATGTCGATGCCGGCGATGTGCTCGCGGTGACCGGCATCGTCTCCGAGAACCTGAGCCCCGGCGGCGGGCTGGCGCCGGTGGCGGCGGGCAGCACCAGCGCCACGGGCAGCATCGTCGTCGGCCAGTACGGCACGCTGTTCATCGGCGCGGACGGCAGCTACCGCTACGTGGTGGACGTCACCAACCCGGTACTGGTCAACCTGCCGCGGCTGGGCAGCGTGACCGAGGTCTTCACCTATCAGGCGACGGACCTGGGCGGGCTGTCCGCCACGGCGCAACTGACCATCACCGTGTTCGGCCGCAACGACGCACCGGTGCCCGTGGACGACTTCGGCATCGCCATCGAGGCCTCGGGCGTGAACAACACGGTCTCGGGCACCTCGCCGGACGGCAACGTGCTGCAGAACGATGTCGATCCGGACAGCAACACCTTGTCCGTCACCGGCATCCGCACCGGCACCCGCGACTCGAACAACCCCGACGAGAACGTCGGCCGCATCGGCGACGTGCTGCAAGGCCGCTACGGCACGCTCGTGCTGCTGCCCGGCGGCGGCTGGAAGTACGTGCTGGACAACGACAACCCGGTGGTGAACGGCCTGCGCACCGGCGACCAGACCCTGCAGGAGGTCTTCACCTACACCTCGGTCGATACGCTGGGCGCCGCCGCGCTGGGCGAGTTGCACATCACCATCATCGGTCGTAACGACACGCCGGTGGCCCAGGACGACGCCGCCATCGCCATCGAGGCCGGCGGCGTGGCCAACGGCACGCCGGGGGTGAACCCCGAGGGCGACGTGCTGGCCAACGACCGGGACGTCGATTTCACGATCCTCGGCGAGACCCGCGCGGTGGTCACCTTCGGCACCGAGACGGGCGCCGAGGCGGCCGCCGGACAGGTGCTGGCCGGCCGCTACGGCACCCTCACGCTGCGCGCGGACGGCAGCTACACCTATGTGATCGACAACGACAATCCGGACGTCCAGGCGCTGCGCACGGCGGACGAGGTGCTGAGCGAGACCTTCACCTACGTCATGCAGGACACCGCCGGCGCCACCTCGGTGGCCCGGCTGACCGTGCGCATCCAGGGCAGCAACGACAACCCCGTGGCGCAGGACGACGCCGTGACCGCCAGCGACCAGATTCCCGCGCCGCAGGCCAGCGGCAACGTGCTGCCCAATGACAGCGACATCGATGCCGCCGAGCAGTTGACCGTGGTCGGCGTGCGCACCGGCGCTGAGACCGGCACCGGCACGGCCGGCACGGTCGGGCAG
Organism: Cupriavidus sp. 01L43; assembly: GCF_056399925.1. Classification (NCBI taxonomy): domain Bacteria; kingdom Pseudomonadati; phylum Pseudomonadota; class Betaproteobacteria; order Burkholderiales; family Burkholderiaceae; genus Cupriavidus; species Cupriavidus sp. 01L43. The sequence continues at coordinate 45,232 of NZ_JBFTSH010000015.1, read as the reverse complement.
AGCCTGGCGGGCCTCTACGGCACCCTGGTGCTCAACGCGGACGGCAGCTACACCTACACCATCGACCAGTCCAACCCGGACGTGCTGCGCGCGGCGGGCATGGGGCTGGTCCTCCACGACACCTTCACCTACACCGTGGCGGACCGCGCCGGCGCCACCGATCTGGCCCAGCTGGTGGTCAACCTCGATATCGCCACGCCGTACATCCCGCCGCCCGACTATGGCGATTTCTGGCACGACGACCGCGGCGGATACGACCAGCTCGGCCGCTCGTTCCTGCCGGAGATCAATCCGGCCGTGTTCGTGACGCCCGAAGTGCAGCGCGTGTCCAACGTCAGCCGGATCACGCAGGCGAATTTCGACGAGGGCCTGCTGGGACTGGTCGAGGACGCCGAGATCGGCGTCGATCGGCGCATCCCCGTGGTGCCGGGCCAGTTCGTGCACCGGGAAGTGCGCGACAGCCAGCTCGTCTCCGCCTACGACCGCACCTCGGTGCGCAGCCGGCACGGCGTGGTCAACCTCAGCGCCGATGGTCTGCTGAGCGAGCCGTCCGTGCAGACCGTGGACCCGGCCAAGCTCATCCATGTGCCGACGGCAGCCGAAAGCGCGACACCGCCGGACGCCGCGCCAGCACGCCCTGCACCCGCCAAGCCGCCCGCGCCCGCGCCCGCCCCGCGCGCCGCCGCCGATTTCCAGAGCCAGTTGCACGCCGCCGCCGCGCGGCTGCACCCGTTCCAGCCGCGCCCCGCGCCGGCTTCCCACGCAGACAACCACCCGGGAGGGGAGTGATATGCGAATGCGTCCGGTCAGCATGCTGAGCGCAAGCCTCGGCATCACCCTGCTCCTGAGCGCCTGTGGTTCCACCCAGCCGAAGCCGTACACCAAGGAAGAGCAGCAGCTGCAGATCTCGGCGGACAAGGCCACGATGTACGAGGACCAGGAGCCGGTCACTCGCCCCATCACGTTCTATGAGGCGGCGGCGCGCGCGCTCAAGTACAACCTCGACTACCGCCTCAAGCTGATGGAAAGCGCGCTGTCGGCCAAGCTGCGCGATGTGTCGAGCCACGAGATGCTGCCCCGCATCGTGGCCGGCACCGGCATCGCGGCGCGCAGCAACGATTCGGGCGGGACGTCGATCGGCATCGAGGACCGTCAGGTCAGCTTGCGGCCGTCCACGTCCGAAGAGCGCTTCCACATGCTGAGCAACCTCGGCCTGAGCTGGAGCCTGCTCGATTTCGGCGTGGCCTACTACCGCACCCAGCAGCGCTCCGACCAGATCCTGATGGCCGAGGAGCGGCGCCGCAAGGTGGCGCAGAACGTGCTGCAGGACGTGCGCAACGCGTACTGGCGCGCGCTGGCCGCGCAGCGGCTCAAGCCCGAGGTGGACCGGCTGCTGGAACGCACGCAGAAGGCGCTGGGCGCCGCGCGCGAGGCCGAGCAGAAGGGGCTGATGCCGCGCCAGCAGATCCTGGCCTACCAGCGCGCCCTGCTCGACTCGGTCTACCTGCTGACCATCCGCCGGCAGGACCTGGAGCTGTCGCAGGCGGAGCTGGCCGCGCTGATGTCGCTGCCGCCCGGCGTGCCGATGGTGCTGGCCGAGATGCCCGAGCAGGTGCTGCCGCAGCAGACCGTGGAGGTGGGCCGGCTGGAGCAACTGTCGCTCGAGAACCGCCCCGAGATCGCGGAGGAGTGGTACCGCAAGCGCGTCAACGCCAATGACCTCAAGGTCGCCAAGGCGCAGCTCTGGCCGAACATCGGGCTCGACGCCGGCCTCCAGTACGACACCAACACCTTCCTCTACAACAACTACTGGTCGCAGATCGGCCTGACGGTCTCCGTCAACCTGGTGAAGCTGCTGCAATACCCGCTGCTCAACGCCACGCAGGACGCCCAGGCCCACGCGGACGACATGCGCCGCGTGGCGCTCTCGATGGCGATCCTGACGCAGGTGCGCGTGGGGCTGCTGCGCTACCGGCTGGCGCTGCAGGAGATGCAGTTCGCCGAGGACGGCCTGCGCGTGGATACCAGCCTGCTCGACTATGCCCGCGCGGCGCAGACCACCACGTTCGGCTCCGAGCTGGAGCTGATCCGCTCGGAGGGCCGCTACCTGCTCTCGCGCTACCAGCGCGAGGCGGCGTACTCCAACGCCCAGGCCGCCTGGGGCCGGCTCTACAACTCGATCGGCTTCGACATCATGCCGGAGGCCATCGAGCGCGGCGACATCGCCACGCTGGCCAGCGAGATCGAACGTACCGTCAATCGTCAGGAACAGACCAACCTGCTGGTCATCGCCCAAGGAGCCCCGAATGCCGAAGCCGCAAGGCCATGACCGTCGCCGTTCGCCACGCCATGCGTTGTCCCTGACGACCGCGCTGGCCCTGACAGCAAGCGGTATCGGCATGGCATGGGCGGCGCCGGCCACACCCGCCGCGTCTCCCGCCGGCCTCAGCGACCCCAACGCGATCCGCGTGCTGCTGGTGGCGGGCCTGGAGACCACGCTGTCCGCGCAGATGAACGGCACGCTGGGCGACCTGCGCGTGGCGCTGGGGCAGAAGGTGGCGCGCAACGCGGTGCTGGTGCAACTCAACTGCGGCGAAATCCAGGCCCGGGCGGACGTGGCCCGCGCCGAACTGGCCATGGCGAAGCAGAACCTGGTCGGCAAGAAGGGGCTGCAGGAGCTGAACGCTGCCGGCGAGATCGAGGTCGGCCTCGCCCGTACGGACGTGGAGAAGGCCGAGGGCGCCCTCGCCCTGAGCCGCGTGCAGCTTGGCTACTGCAAGGTGCAGGCGCCGTTCAACGGGCGCGTGGCCAAGGTCTATATCAAGCCCTTCCAGACCGTCAGCGCAGGCACGCCGCTGTTCGACATCGTCGGGGACGGCGTGCTCAAGGCGCGGCTGAATGTGCCGTCCGTGCTGCTGCGGCGGCTCAAGGTGGGGCAGCCGTTCGAGATCACCATCCAGGAAACCGGCAAGACCTATCCGAGCCGGGTGGCCGCCATCAACGCCCGCGTGGATGCGGTGGCCCAGACCGTGGAACTGGAAGCGCGGCTGGACGCCGAACACCCCGAACTGAGTGCCGGCATGAGCGGCGTGGCCCGCTTCCCGGACGCGCAATGACTGCCAGCCTGCCGCCGCAACCGGGTCCGGGGCTGCTGCCGGGCGTGCTGGCCCTGCGTGACCGGGCGCTGGCGGCGGACAGCCTGAACGCGCTGGCGTTCTCCATGGCCAACGACCTGTACCCGATGATCGAGTACCGGCAGGCCGTGGTGATGGCCGAGCGTGGCGGGTCGATGACCCTGCTCGCCCTCTCCGGGCTGGCCCGGCCCGACACCGACTCGCCCTTCCTGGTCTGGCTGCGCGGCGCGGCGCGCTGGCTGTCGAAGCAATTGCCCGACGCCGCCCCGCGCTGGGTGCCCTACGCGCCCGACGCCATGCCGCCGGACGTGGCCGAAGGCTGGGCCGAATGGTGGCCAGCCGGCGCCTTCTGCGTGCCGATGCACGACGCGGCCGGCAATCGGCTCGGGCTGGTGATCTTCCTGCTCGATACCCCGGTCTCGGACGCCCAACAAACGGTGCTGCAAGGCGTCTGGCGCACCTGGGCCTACTGCTGGGCCGCACTGGTACGGCAGCGGCCCGGCCTGCGCTGGCGCCCCGGGCGCCGTCAGGTGGCGGTGGTGGTGGCGCTGCTGGCCGCGCTGCTGCTGATTCCGGTGCGCCAGACCGTGCTGGCCCCGGCCGAGATCGTCTCGCGCGAGGCGCAGGTGGTCGCCTCCCCCATCGACGGCGTGATCGCGCGCATGCTGGTACGCCCCAACCAGCCTGTGGAAGTTGGCACACCGCTGTTCTCGCTCGATGAAACCACGCTGCGCAGCCGCGCGGAGGTACTCACGCGGCAGGTGGCCGTGGCCGATGCCGAACTGCTGGCGGCCAGCCAACGCGCCTTCGACAATCCGCAGAGCAAGAGCGAACTCGCCGTGCTGGGTGCCACCGCGCAGGAGCGGCGGGCGGAACTGGGCGCGGTGCAGGCCCAGCTCCAGCGCACGCAGGTGCTCTCCCCGCGTGCCGGCGTGGCGGTCTATGGCGACCCGGACGACTGGCTCGGCAAGCCCGTGGTCACCGGCGAGCGTGTGCTGACCGTGGCCGATCCCGCGCAGCCGGCCATGCTGGTGCACCTGCCCGTGGCAGACGCCATCGCGCTGGAACCCGGCGCCGAAGTCACGCTCTACCTGACCGCCTTCCCGCTGGCGCCGCTGCGCGGCAAGATCCTGGAAACCAGCTATCAGGCGCGCCCCGGCGACGACAGCGTGGTGGCCTACCGGCTGCTGGCCAGCGTGGACGATGTCCCCGCGCACGCCCGGCTCGGCCTGCACGGCACCGCCAAGCTCTATGGCGAGCGCGTGAGCCTTGGCTACTACCTGCTGCGCCGCCCGCTGGCGGCGGCGCGCGCATGGACGGGCTGGTGATGGCCACCGCGCCGATGGGCCTGCTGGCGAATGCCGCCGATACGGTGGACCCGGCCGACGTGCCGCTGATGCCGCTGCGCCCCGACCTGCGCCTCGCCGAAACCGCCCGCAACGCCAGCGGCGAGCCGGCCTGGGTGATCCAGGACACCGTGCTGAACCGCTTCTTCCGCATCGGCTGGTTCGAATTCGAATGCCTGCTGCGCTGGCACGGCACGCCGCGCCAGGTCTGCGACGCCGTGTGCGCGGAAACGCCGATGGCGCCGGACGTGGCGCAGGTGCTCGCGCTCAACCAGTTCCTCGCCCGCAACGACCTGCTGCGCCCAGACGCCCAGGCGCGCGACCGGCTGGCCCGGCAGGCGCGCGGCCAGGGTCCGCGCTGGCTGACGTGGCGCTGGTGGCTCCACCACTACCTGTTCTTCCGCATTCCGCTGGTGCGGCCCCAGCGCATGCTGGCCGCCGTGACCCCGCACCTGGGCTGGCTGTTCCACCGCGCCACGGCGGTGGTCATCGCGCTGCTCGGCCTGCTTGGCGTGGTGCTGGTGCTGCATCAGTGGGACACCTTCACCCACGACGTGGTCGAGTCGTTCTCCACCGAAGGGCTGCTGAGCTTCGCGGCGGCGCTGATCATCGCCAAGACGCTGCACGAACTGGCGCACGCGCTGGTGGCCACGCGGCTCGGCGTGAAGGTGGCGCACATGGGCATCGCCTTCGTCGTCATGTGGCCGATGCTGTACACGGACACCGGCGAAAGCTGGAAGCTCACGCGGGCGCGTCAGCGGCTGGCCATCGCCTCGGCCGGCATCCTGTGCGAGATCGCGCTGGCCGGACTGGCTTCGCTGGGCTGGGCGCTCAGCGAGCCCGGGCCATGGCGCAACGGCCTGCTCTACCTCGCCACCACCAGCTGGGCGCTCTCGCTGGCGCTCAATGCCAGCCCGTTCATGCGCTTCGACGGGTATTTCATCCTGACCGATCTGCTCGACTTCCCGAACCTGCACGAGCGCGCCTCCGCCCAGGCGCGCGTGGCGCTGCGCCGCGCCGTGCTGGGCCTGCGCGAGCCGTGGCCGGAGGCGTTCCCGCCGCAGCGCCGGCACTTCCTGATCGGCTTCGCCATCGTGACGTGGCTGTACCGGCTGGTGCTGTTCGTGGGCATTGCGGTGGCGGTCTACCTGTTCTTCTTCAAGCTGCTGGGCATCCTGCTGTTCGCGGTGGAGATCGTCTGGTTTGTCATCGCGCCGGTCTGGCGGGAGATGCGGCACTGGTGGGCGCATCGCGCCAGCGTGCCCGGGCGGCGGCGCCGGGCGCTGCTGGCGGTGGCCGGCATCGCCGTGCTGCTGCTGGCGCTGCCGTGGCGCACGCAGATCCATGCGGTAGGCGTGGCGCGCTCGGCCCATCAGGTGCGCGTGTTCGCGCCGTTCGCGTCGCGCGTGGTGGCCATCCAGCCGCCGGGCACGGTCAAGGCCGGCGATTCACTGGCGGTGCTGGAGGAACCCGACATCAGTTCCCGCATCGGCAAGAGCGAAGCCGCGCGCCAGGGCATGCTGGCGCGTCTCTCGGGGCTGGTGGCGGACGCCTCGGGGCTGGAGCAGCAGGCCGTCACGCGCGAGCGGCTGCGGGTGCAGATGGAGGAAGGCGCGTCGGCGCGGCTGGAAATCGCCCGCCTGAGCATGATCGCGCCGTTTGCCGGGCGATGGATGGACGTGGACCCGGACCGCAAGCCCGGCCAGTGGATCGGCAATCGGGAGGCGATCGGCATCCTGTTCGATCCGGCGCACTGGGAGGCCGACGCCTATGTGAAGCAGGATGAGATTCCTCGCATCAAGGCGGGCAGCCGCGTGCGTTTCTATCAGGAAGGACAGCCGACGCCGATTGCCGGCGAGGTGATCGCCATCGACAGCACGCGCGCCAAGCAGCTGTCCCACCCGATGCTCGCGGCGCGCCACCACGGGCCGGTGACCACGGTGGCGGCGCAGGACGCCCTGACGCCGAACCCGGCCCTGTTCCACGTGCTGGTGCGACTGGACGGCCCGCCGGTTGGCCAGCGCGAGGCGCGCGGACAACTGCAGATCGACGGCGAGCGGCGCAGCCCGCTGGCGGAAGCGTTCCGCCATATGTCCGCCGCGCTGCTGCGTGAAAGCGCCTTTTAAGTCGCTTCCACGTTAGCGGGGCTTCGACAACTCCCCAAAGATTGTCGGAATCAACTCCGATACGGTCGGATGGATGGCCATGGTCTGGGTCATCTGCGTGGCGGTCATGCCACCGGCCATCGCGGCCAGCACCATATGGACCGCCTCGTCGCCGCCCGGGCCGAGGATGGCGGCGCCGAGAATCTGGTCGGTATCGGCATCCACCACCACCCGCATCGAGCCCTGCGCCTCGCCCTTCTCCACGGCCCGCGCCACGCGCGTCATGGGCCGCATGCCGATGCGCACCCGGTGGCCGGCCTGCCGCGCCTGGGCTTCGGTCATGCCGACGCGGCCGAGCGGCGGATCGGTGAACAGCGCGTAGACCGGAATCCGGTCGCCTACCGAGCGCTGGGCCCCATCGAGCAGATTGGCCGCCACCACTTCGAAATCGTTGTAGGCGGTGTGGGTGAAGGCGCCGCGCCCGTTGCAATCGCCCAGTGCCCAGATGCCGTCCACGCTGGTGCGGAGCTGGTTGTCGACGTCGATATAGCCGCGCGCATCGGTGGCCACGCCGGCCTTGTCGAGGCCCAGGTCGTCGGTGTTCGGCCGCCGGCCCACGGCCAGCAGCACATGGGTGCCGGCGATCTCTTCCGCGCCTTCCGGGCAGCCCGGCCCACTCACGCCCACCGCCGCACCTTCGGCATGCGGGTGAAGCTGGATGCACTCGGCGCCGCAGCGGATGCGGATGCCTTCCGCTTCCAGGATCTCCCGCACCTGCAGCGAGACGTCCGGATCTTCCCGCGCAATCAGGTGCTGGCCGCGCTCCACCACCGTGACCTGCGCGCCGAGCCGGCGGAACACCTGCGCGAACTCTAGTCCCACATAGCTGCCGCCGATGACGATCAGGTGCCCGGGCACCTCGGTCATCGCCACCATGTTCGTATTCGTCAGATAGGGAACCTCGGTCAGCCCGCCGATTTCCTTGGGCGCCAGCGCACGGCCGCCCACATTGAGAAAGATCTTGTTCGCGCGCAGCAGGCGGTCGCCCACGCGCACGGTGCGGGGGCTCTCCAGCCGGGCGTGGCCACGGATCAGCGTGCAGCCTTGCATGCCCCCGAGCCAGCCTTCCAGCCCCGTGCGGGACTTGCCGCTGATCTCCGCCACGCGGGCGCTGACGCGGGCCATATCGATGCGCGCCGGCCCCGGCAGCATCACGCCGTAGTCGGCAGCACGCGCCGCCAGATGGGCCGCATAGGCGTTGGCGACGAGTGCCTTGGTCGGCGTGCAGCCCACGTTGACACAGGTGCCGCCGACCTGATGGCGCTCGATGATCGCCACGGTCATGCCGGCCTGCGTCAGCCGGCCCGCCAGCGACGGGCCCGCCTGGCCAGTGCCGATGATGATGGCGTCGAAGATTTCAGGGGAATCCGACATACAGCCTCCTCATCGGCACACCGGCCGCATGGTCACCGAACTACGGCTTGGGCATTACACGCGCGCCGGCAGCTTCCAGTTCGGGCGCACGAAGTGGCAGGTATAGCCATTCGGCAACCGCTCCAGGTAGTCCTGGTGCTCGGGTTCCGCCTCCCAGAACGGGCCGGCCTGGGAAATCTCGGTCACCGCCTTGCCCGGCCACAGCCCGGAGGCGTCCACGTCGGCCACGGTGTCCTCGGCCACCTGTTTCTGCTCGTCATCCATATAGAAGATGGCGGAGCGGTAGCTGGTGCCGACATCGTTGCCTTGCCGGTTCTTGGTGGTCGGATCGTGGATCTGGAAGAAGAATTCGAGGATTTGGCGAAAGCTGATCTGCTTCGGATCGAACACGATCTCGATGGCTTCCGCATGGGTGCCGTGGTTGCGATAGGTCGCGTTCGGCACATCGCCGCCAGAGTAGCCCACGCGCGTGGAGAGCACGCCCGGATAGCGGCGCAGCAGGTCCTGCATGCCCCAGAAGCAGCCGCCGGCGAGGATGGCGGTTTCGGTTTGCGTCGTCATACGTCTGATCCTTTCATTCGGGGGCCGGCGAGAGCGCCGGCGCATCGACCAGTAATATACGCATGCCTCAGGAATTTAGCAGAATGGCTATGCCGTCCCCACCTTACTCGCCGGGTCTTTCCCCCGGTTTCGCCTCCGATGCCGTGCAGCGCCTGCGCCACGAGATCGCCGCCTGCACGCGCTGCGCGGCCGACCTCGCCGCCGGGCCGCGCCCCGTGGTGCAGTTCAGCGCCACGTCACGCATCCTCATCATCGGCCAGGCGCCGGGCTCGCGCGTGCACGCCAGCGGCGTGCCATTCGACGACCCCAGCGGCGACCGCCTGCGCGACTGGACCGGCCTCACCCCCGAGGTGTTCTACGACGCCAGCCGCGTGGCCCTGATGCCGATGGGGTTCTGTTATCCGGGCAAGGGATCGAGCGGCGACCTGCCGCCGCGCCGCGAATGCGCGCCGCTCTGGCACGAGGCCATCCTGGAACACCTGCCGCCGGACCGCCTGACGCTGCTGGTCGGCAGCTACGCCCAGGCGCGCTATCTGCCGAAGGGTGCCGGCGGATCGATGACGGACGCCGTGCGCAACTTCCGCGCAGCCGGGCCGCATGTGTTCCCGCTGCCGCATCCGTCCTGGCGGGTGGTGGGATGGATGCGCCAGCATCCGTGGTTCGAAGCCGAGCTGCTGCCCGCGCTGCAAGCCGCCGTGCGGGAGCAACTCGCTGGATAACTACGCGGCGGAAGCCAGCACCGCCGGTCGCGACGACACCAGCCGGGGCGTGGCCGACCCGGGCGTTTCCAGCATCCGCCAGAACTCCAGCAGCGTGGGATTGCCGCTGATGACGGGTCGAAACGCGACGATCTCGAGTTCCGCGTACCAGGACGCATCGCCGGCATGCACCAGCGTGCCGTCGGCCAGCGCCTCGGCGGCGGTGCTCAACGGCAGCCACGCCAGCCCGTGGCCCTCGGTCGCCATCTTCAGCAGCAGCATGGCCATGTCGGCCTCGTAGCAGCGCACCAGCCCCCGGTGCGCGTTGTGCGACTCCAGGACAGTATCGAGCACGCGCCCGAGCGTGGTGTTGGGGGTGTAGGCCAGGAAGGGGATGGGCGGCGCGTCGCCCGGGGCGGCGGCGGGCACGGCGAAGCGCGGGCGGCCATCGGGCCGGGGGGCCGAGACCGGCAGCAGCGTGTCGGCACCCACGGTCAGGCTCAGGAAACGGTCCGCATCGAGCGAGACCGGCACGCGCGGGTGGTTGTAGCCGAGCATGAGGTCGCAGTGGCCTTCGGACAGCGCCACCACGGCGTCCAGCACATTGGCCGCCACCACGCGCGCGTGGAAGTCGCCGAAGCGTTGCTGGCAGCGCTTGAGCCAGGCCGGCAGGAAGGCCAGCGAGAGCGTGTGCCCGGCGGCGATGTCGATGGCATTGCCCGGCAGCGACGCCTCGCGCCGCAACGCGGCACGGGCGTCCAGCAGCAGGTCCGCGGCCTGCCCGGCCGTCTCGCAGAAAGCCGCGCCGGCCCGTGTCAGCGCCAGCGGGTAGGTGTTGCGGTCCACCAGTTCGGCGCCGACCCAGTCCTCCAGCGAGCGGATGCGGCGCGACAGCGCCGACTGCGTGATGTGCCGCAACTCGGCGGCACGCGAGAAACTGCGCGTGCGTTCCAGCACGAGCAGGTCTTCGATCCATTTCAACTGCATGATGCGACCCCATGACCGGGCCACGGACTCCTGCGGCGCCCGGATGAGACATCCCTATTCCGGTTTCGCATAGGTTCATGGCCAATTTGCATCCCATGATGCACGGACCGTGCCTAGAATCGATCCCACTCCCAACAGCAGGCCGCCCCAAGGCGCGCGGCCCCTGGCATGACAGGCGCGACAGAGCCCGCGAGACAGCGGCCGGTGCGTCAGATGTTCCGCAACCCATCGCCCTCGGAGTCTCTCCCATCATGTTGAAGTCGTCGTTCCCGTCTCCCTCGCCCGTCCGCACCGCCCCGGCGCATGCGCGCACCATCCTGAACCGCGCCCTGCCCGTGCTCGTGGCCGCCGCCGGCCTCTCGGGCGCCCTGGCCGCACCGGCCGCATTCGCCGCACCCGCCGAGTATCCGGATCGTCCGATCCAGCTCGTGCTGTCGTTCCCGCCCGCCGGCGCCACCGACGTGCTGGCCCGCGCCGTGGGCACGCGGCTCTCGCAGGTGCTCAAGCAGCCGGTGGTGGTGGAAAACCGCCCGGGCGCCGGGGGCGCGCTGGGCATGGGCTACGCCGCCAAGGCCGCGCCGGACGGCTACACGCTCTACATGGCCGCCGTCAGCAATGCCGCCATCGCCGCCGTCACCTACAGCAACCAGCCGGCCAACCTCGCCAAGGATTTCGTGCCGATCGCCGGCATCGGCAATGTGCCGCACATCCTCGTGGTGCCGTCCACGCTGCCCGTGAAGACCGTGCCGGAACTGGTGAAGTACCTGAAGGCGTCGCCGGGGCAGTACAACTTTGCCTCGCAGGGGTCGGGCACGCTGTCGCACCTGGAGTCGGAGCTGTTCCGGCTGCGCACGGGGGTGGACGTGATGCACGTGCCATATAAGGGCAGTTCGTTCGCGCTGCCGGACCTGATGGCGGGCCGCTCGGCGATGATGTTCGACAGCATTCCCTCGGCCCTGCCGCACGTGAAGGCGGGCAAGCTGCGCCTGCTGGCGGTGGCCTCCGACCAGCGCGTGAAGTCCCTGCCCGAGGTGCAGACCATGGGCGAAGCCGGCATCCAGGACTTCCGCGCCAACAACCTGTTCGGCCTGGTGGCGCCCAAGGGCACCCCGCCGGCCGTGATCGAGAAACTGGCCGCCGCCACCAAGGCCGTGCTGGCCCAGCCGGATCTGGTCGACACGATGGATGCCCAGGGCGTGCAGATCGTCTATTCGGCGCCGGACAAGTTCGGCCGCATGATCAACGAGGAAATGCGCGACTGGGCCAAGGTGGCGCAGGCCGCGAAGGTCAAGGTGGACTGAATATGACGGCTTTCTGGGATGTTCCGTACACGGCGCGCCGCTTGCCGGTGCTTGCCGACAATGTGATCGCCACGTCGCAGCCGTTGGCCGCCGCCGCCGGGATGCGCATGCTCGCGCGAGGCGGCAATGCCGTGGATGCCGCGCTGGCCACCGCCATCGCCCTGACCGTGGTGGAACCGTGCATGAACGGCATCGGCGGCGACGCCTTCGCGCTGATCTGGGACGGCGAGACGCTGCACGGCCTCAACGCCTCCGGCCGCGCGCCGCGCGCCTGGACGCCAGAATCGTTCGCGCGCCACAGCAGCATGCCCTTCACCGGCTGGGACAGCGTGACGGTGCCCGGCGCGGTCTCGGGCTGGCGCACCACGTGGGAACGCTTCGGCTCGCTGCCGTTCGAGGACCTCTTCGAACCGGCCATCGAGTACGCCACCAATGGCTACGTGGTCTCGCATACGGTCCATCGCCAGTGGCAGGCCCAGGTGCCGGTGCTGCGCAACGAGCCCGGCTTTGCCGAGTCGTTCGCCCCGCGTGGCCGGGCGCCGCTGCCCGGCGAGCGCTTTATCTGCCCGGGGCAGGCGGAGACGCTGACGCGCATCGCCCGCTCCGGCGGGGAGGACTTCTATCACGGCGAACTGGCGCGCAAGATTGCCGATCACGCCCGCGCCACCGGGGGCCGCATCGACGAAGCCGACCTCGCCGCCCACCGTGCGGACTGGGTCGAGCCGATCCGCATGGCCTACCGCGACCTGGAACTCTATGAAATCGGCCCGAACGGCCAGGGCATTGGCGCGCTGATGGCGCTGGGCATGCTCGAGCATTGGGATATTGCCGAGTCCGGGCTCGATAGCGCCCGCACCATGCACCTGCAGATCGAGGCGATGAAGCTCGCCTTCGCCGACCTGCAAGCCCATGTGGGCGATATCGATGCCATGCGCCGGCCCGGCGCGGTGTCGCCCGAGGCGCTGCTCGATCCCGCCTATCTGGCCGAACGCGCGCGCGCCATTCGCCCCGACCAGGCCTCGTATCCCGGCCCGGGCAAGCCGCACACGGGCGGCACGGTCTACCTGACCGCCGCCGACCGCAACGGGATGATGGTGTCGTACATCCAGTCGAACTTCAAAGGCTTCGGGGCCGGCGTGGTGGTGCCCGGCACGGGCATCGCGCTGCATAACCGGGGCTGGGGCTTCAGCCTGGAAGCCGGCCATCCGAACCAGGTGGCGCCGGGCAAGCGCCCGTTCCACACCATCATTCCCGGCTTCCTGATGCGCGACGGTGCGCCGCTGGCCTCGTTCGGGGTGATGGGTGGGTCGATGCAGGCGCAGGGCCACGTGCAGATGACGAGCCGACTGGCGGATTTCGGCCAGAACCCGCAGGCCGCCAGCGACGCGCCGCGCTGGCGGGTGATGGACGATAACGTGGGGGTAGCCGTGGAAGCCCATTGCCCGCCCGCCACCGTGGAGGGGCTGCGCGCCATGGGACACAAGGTGGAGCAGGCACCCGCCGACAGTCTCGACTTCGGCGGGGCCCAGATGGCGATGAAGATGCCGCACGGCTATGCGGCGGCATCGGATTCCCGCAAGGATGGCTATCCGGTGGGGTTCTGACCCCGCCGGACGGCCATCCCGCCTCAGCGGGGGCTTACCAGCGGTAGCGCATGCCCAGTTGCGCCTTGCCGGCCGTGTAGTCCTGTGCGCCGGCCTCGACGCCGATGCTGCCCCACACGGTCAGGCGCCGCGTGACATCGCCCTGCATGCCGACCCGGGCTTCGAGACGGTTGGCAGGCAGGTCCTCGCGGACGACGAGCGAGTCGAACTGCGCGGTCTGCGTGGCGGGGCCATGCCACCAGTTGATTTCGGCAAACGGTTTCATCCGCATCATGCCGATGGGGCTGCCGGCGGTCTCGGGATGGCTGACATCGCCATGCAGGCGCAGGCCCAGCCGGGTGGTGATGCTGCTCTCCGAGAGCTGGCTGACCACGGTGCCGCCCTGCTCGACATGGCGATCCGCCCAGTAGTTCGCGTAGAGGATCTGCAGTTGCGGCTCCAGATACGTCTGCACGTCCGCCGAGCGTTGGAGCGGGAAGGCGTGGCCGGTTTCGATGGAGGTCACGAGGTTCGACGAGCGATAGCGCTCCGAGGGCAGGCCCGCGCCGTTGACCTCATTGTCATAGGCGCCATACATGGCCCACACGTCCACGTAGGGGCCGGTTTCCGTGTGGCGATTGCCGTACCAGGTGCCGTAGACCCCCGCGCTGACGCCATCGACCTTGCCGTGCGCGGCCAGCGGCCCGTTGTTCGACACGTTGCGGCTGCCGCCGTACGCGCCCATCACCCCCACATGGATGCTGCCCTTGTCCACCGGCAAGCGGAGCACATCGCTGCCGCCATGCACGAGGTAGCGGTTGTCGCTGCCGGTCAGGCCCAGCGCGCTGTCGCGGCTGGCCGTGGCGCCGACCGTGCGCAGCCAGGCGTGGCGGCCTGCGCGGTTGGCGTCGCCGGTACCGGCGGCGGTGCGCTCGCCCTCCCGGTCGCGCAGGGTGTGGAACAGCAGGGTGCTGGCGGCGAGCTTGTTGTTCAGATAGGCGCCGACCTCCGGCCGCAGCGGCGGCAGCGGATCGACGTCGTCAGGCTTCCCGTCGGACCGCACCTGCGCCACCAGATACCAGTCTTCGGCCGTGCCACCCTCGCCGCCCCGCAGCAGTTGGTAGTCATAGGCGCCGGCGGCGATCGATCCCACGCCTTGCCGGTAGCCGTCCGAGCCGGGGTTCAGGCGGAACGCCCTGGCGTCCGTGGCGCCGCCGTTGCGCGTCTCCACGAGGCGGATGCCTTGCACAGTCTGCGCACCTTCGCCGCCAGCATGGTGGATCAGCAGGCTGGTATCGCCCGAGGCGCGCGCGCCGTCGAGCACGATCTTGTCGGTGGCCGATGCATCGCCGCCCATCTGCGTGGCGAGCCGCACGGTACCGCCGTTGCCGGTGTAGTCACGCGTCACGGTCAGCGTGTGGCCGGGGGCCGTGCCGGTGACGAGGTTGACCATGCCGCTGTTGGCGAGGCTGGCGACCACGGCATCGCCCTGGGTGTTCCAGGTCGATAGCGGGTCCACGGACAGGTTGAAGGTGCTGCCGGCCTCGATGCGCGCCGCGCCGTCCAGCGTCGACGATTCCAGGCCGAGGTTCAGCGTTGCCGGGGCGGCAGCGTTGCCATTCACCAGTTCGATGACGTGCGTGCCGCCGGATACCGTCGCGCGCCGCAGCGTCGCGTCCAGCGTGGTGCCCTCCACAAGGATGCCCGCACCCTGATGGGCCACGAGCCGCGCGTCGGACACGAGGGCTGAACTCGTGCCCTGCCCGTAGGCCGTGGCGACCAGGGCCGCCGCGCCCGCGCCGTGCGTCGTGACCGAGCCGTGATGCAGGTGCAGGTTGGCGGCGCCGCCCAGGACCGTGCCATGGGCGTCAGCGCCGTGCGTGGCGATGTCGACATCGTGCGTGATCAGCGTGGCGGGATGGGTCGTGCCCGGTTTCTCGCCGATCGCCAACAGGCCGTAGGCTTCCGCGCCCTCGGTGGTCACGGCGCCGCCGGTGAGCGCCACCTGCGCCCCGTGCATGGCGAAGGCGCCTGCGGCGCGCTGCCCTTTGGTCGTCACGGCCAGATCGCGGGCCTCAAGCTTGCCGCCCGACAGGGCGCCCAGGCCGTGTGCGAGCGCACCCTGCGTCTGCACGGTGCCGCCCCGGATATTGGCCGTGCTGACGTAGTCGTGCTGGTCGTTGACGCCCTCCACCCAGACGCCGGCGGCACCTTCCCCGCCGGTGACGATATCGGCCTGCGCCACGTTGATGGCGCCGGACATCGCATGGGCGCCGTGCGCCGCCTTGCCGGTGGTGCGGATGCGCGTGCCGGTGGCCTCGACGAGGGTGCCGTGGCTCAGGCCAATCGCCTCCAGCCCGTGGCCGCGCAGCCCGCTGGTGTTGATCACGCCGCCCGTGATGGTGACGGTGGCCTCGCTGTTGGCCTCCACCGCGCTGATATGGTCGCCGCTGGTGTTGATGGTGGTGTCGCGCACGTCGATCCGGGCCCCGCCACTGAAGGCCATCACGCCATGGCCGGCTTCGGCTGTGATCGTGCCGCCCGTGATGCCGATGCGCGCACCGTCGTCGGCCCGCGCGCCTTCGTAGGTCTGGCCCGCGAAGACCTGTACGTTGTGGAGGTCGATGCGGCTGCCGTCGTCATAGGCAAACAGGCCCATGCCTTGCTCGGCGCTGATGCCGCCGCCGCGCATGGTGATGACGCCGCCGCCATGCGCCACCAGCCCATGGGCGCCGCCGCCATGCGTGGCGATGGCGACCGCGCCATTGGTATCGACGATGTTGACGATGCCGCCGTCGTAGGCCAGGACCGCGGCGCCTGCCCGCCCGACCGTGCTGCCGGTGTCGATGGCGCGACCATCATCGACCTGAACCTGAACGCCGTTGGCGACGACCTGCTGGGCGATTGAGGAATGGGAAAAAACGAGACAAGCCGTGGCGATCACGGACAACGGCGTGCCGACAGCCCTGCGCTGTCGGCGGGCCTGCACTGGAGGTAGCACCTGCATGAATGGACTCGAAGAGTAAGTAGGAAGGGCCGGTCCGCCCCGCCTTGTGAGCGAGGCTTCCCGGGCGCCCGCGCATTCTCACGAGTCACATTTCCTGTTTCTATGGGCATTTCCTTAAATTGCAGCAGGATGCCAGTCGCATCAATGTCTACCCCAGCGGCAGCGCCGTGCTGTACAGCACCTGCTTCAGCGCGAAGCTGGAGCGGATGCTGGCCACGCCCGGGATGCGCGTGATCTGATCGATGATCAGACGCTCGAGCGAGTCCACGTCGGCCACCACCACCCGCAGCAGGTAGTCGGCATCGCCCGACATCAGGTAGCACTCCATCACCTGTGGCAGCGCGGCGATGCGGCGTTCGAACTCGTCCAATGTCTCGCGGCGCTGCTTGTCGAGCGTGATCGAGATGAACACCACCACCTTGAGGCCGAGCCGGCGCGCGTCCAGCAGCGTGACCTTGCGCGCGATCACGCCCGATTTCTCCAGTTGCTTGACCCGCGCCAGACAGGGCGACGGCGACAGGTTCACGCGGCTGGCCAGCTCCACATTGGTGAGGCTGCCGTCGCGCTGCAATTCGCTCAGGATCCGGATATCTGTGGCGTCGAGATCGATGTCCAGCATGTTGCGCTTCCTATTCGTGCAAAAACGGCATTCTATGCTGGAATCGGAGGTCAGCGCAGTTGTATCCGGTGATTGCTGCGGCGCAACCAGACGTAGACTTTTCAGCACCCCGCACCCGTTCCGGAAACCTTTCCCGATGTCTGCCCAAGCTCCCGCCGGCGCCGCTCCGGCCGCTGGACTCAAGAAATTCCTGCCCTTGATCGGGGCCGTCGCCATCTGGGGCGGCAACTGGCCCGTGATGAAACTCGGCCTGGCCCACGTCAGCCCGCTGTGGTTCGCGGCGCTGCGCTTCGGCTCGGCGGCGCTGATCAGCGTGGTGGTGCTCGGCGCGCTGCGCCGGCTGCGCCTGCCCACGCGCCAGGAATGGCCGCTGGTGATCAGCGTGGGGTTGTTGCAGATGGGTGCCTTCACGGCGCTGGCGCTCTGGGCCTTGCAGTACGTGGCGCCGGGGCGGGCCTCGGTGGTGGCCTACGCCACGGCGATCTGGGTGATTCCGCTGTCCGCGCTGGTGCTGGGCGAGCGGCCGTCGCGGCTGCAATGGCTGGCCACGGCGTTCAGCTACGCGGGCATCGCCGTGATCGTGGCGCCCGCGCTGGGCGACTGGGAGTTGCATACCGTGATGGGGCTGACCATGTTGCTCGGCGCCTCGCTCGCGTGGTCGGTCAGCATCATCCATCTGCGCGCGCACCGCGCGGTGCGGCTCGGCGCGGACATGATTCCGTGGGAATGCGCGGTGGCCACGGTGCCGCTGCTGTTGCTGGCCCTGTTCCGCGATGGCGCGCCAGATCTCGGCGCGATGGCGGACATCTGGCCGATCATCCTCTACACCGGCCCGCTCGCCACGGCGCTGACCTTTATCGTCGTGCTCAATGTCACGCAGGCGCTGCCGCCGGCAGCCACCTCCATCGCCATGCTCGGCGTGCCGCTGCTCGGCCTGCTGCTCTCGGCGGTGGCCTGGCACGAGCGCATTTCCGCGGATCTTTCGATTGGCCTCGCGCTGATCGGCCTCGGCGTCATTACCACCGCGCTGGCGCCCCGCCTGGGCAGGCTGGCTGCGCAGCGCTGATTTCTCGGAAAACGCGGCAAACGGCTAGGGCTGCACTGAAGGCTCGCGCTTCAGGGTGCGCAGCACGAAGGTCGAGTGGCTGTGCCGCAGGCCGGGCAACTTGTAGAGCTTGTGGCGCAGGAATTCCTCGTAGCCCTCGGTGCCGGCCACGGCGACCTTGATCAGATAGTCGTACTCGCCCGTCAGCAGATGGGCTTCGAGCACTTCCGGCAGTTCGGCCAGCGCCTCGCCAAAGCGGCGGAACATGTCGTCATCGTGGCGGTCCAGCGTGACTTCGATTAGCACCGTGTCCGGCAGGCCCAGCGCCTTCTGGTTCAGCAGCGCCGCGTAACTCTCGATCACCCCTGCTTCCTCCAGCGCCCGCACCCGGTTCCAGCACGGCGTGGCGGACAGGCCAACCAGCTCGGCCAGCTTCGCATTGGAGATGCGCCCGTCGCGGCGCAGTTCGCGCAGGATGCGGCGGTCGATGTCATCGAGCTTGGGAAGGTTCGACATGGCGGATTCGCTTCAAGAAGAAGAATTATCCTGTGATTGTATTCCAATCAGCGATTTCTTCTTCATCCTTACTCATATCGAAGAAAAATCAGAAGCTCATTTTCCGCCGGCGCTGGTAAATTTACCGGACACCTTTCGCATCACATCCGGACCGCCTGCCATGCCGCTTCCCACCCTCGACCTCGCCCTCGAACTCGATCCCGCCGATGTCTTCGGCAGCCTGGAATGGGTGCTCGCCAATGCCCGCCGCACGGGCCTGACGCTGCAGGCGCTGCGCTTCGACGCCAATGCTGCGCAAGGCGTGCGGTTCTCCGCCAGCGCGCCGGTGCCGGAACTGCTGCACGTGTTCGTGCGCCGCATCGGCCATGGCGTCGATGTGCGGATCGTGGATGCCGAGTTCGGCGATGACGTCGATGGGCTCGACGGCCTGATGTCCGTCACGCTGCCCGAGCCGGTGGCGCTGCCCGCCTGACCTGGGTCAGGCGGCGGCATGAATCAGAACTAGGTTAGAAATCGGTCGAAAAACCGGCCTCATGCGCGCGTAGCTGTGTCTTTGTGTCACATGGTGCGCGCGCAGGCCAGGCCGTATCCTCTCGGGAAAAATTCCAAGAGGAAGTCATGAATCGAGCCAATCCGTGGCGCCGCGCGGCAGTCTTGCCCGTGGCCGCCTTGTCCACGGCTGCGCTGGGCCAGGCGGCCAGCGCGCCCGACCCCGCACCCGAACACGTGCTGCCCACCGTCACCGCGACGGCCCCGGCGGCGGGATCGCTGACCGCGCCCAGCATCAGCCAGCAGCGCCGGTCGCTGTTCGAATCGGCGGGCTCGGTGGGGTTTGTCGACGCGGCGTCGTACACCAACACCTACGCCAGCGATCTGCGGGATGTGCTCAAGGATGCACCCGGCGTCTACGTCCAGGAACGCTACGGCCAGGAACTGCGGCTGTCGATACGCGGCTCGGGCGTGGCGCGCGGCTTCCACACGCGCGGCATCGACATCCTCCAGGACGGCGTGCCGACCAACTTCGCCGATGGCAGCGGTGACTTCTACCAGATCGATCCGATCGGCCTGTCAGCGGCGGAGATCTACAAGGGCGGCAACGGCCTCGCCTACGGCAGCACCACGCTGGGCGGCGCGATCAACTTCACCACGCCGACCGCCCTGAACGCCGAGGCGCCGAACATGGCGCGCGTGGACGGCGGCAGCTTCGGCACGATCCGCGCGAGCGGGCAGGTGTCGCGCCAGATCGGCGCGTGGGACTTCCTGGCCAACCTGACCGTGAACCATTCGGAGGGCTACCGGAACCACGAGCGCGGCCAGTACGAGCAGCTCAACGCCAACCTCGGCTACCGCTTCAGCCCGTCCGTGGAAACGCGCTTCTACTTCGGCGCGTACATCGTCGACCAATTGCTGCCCGGCACCCTGAGCCTGAACGACGCGCTGAACAACCCGCGCATGGCCTCGGCCAGTGCGCTGGCGGGCGACCAGGCCCGCAACACGCGCACCGAGCGGCTGGCCAACGTGACGACCGTGAAGCTCGACAACGGCCAGCTCGACTTCAGCACCTGGGTCATCCACAAGAGCCTGTACCACCCTATCTTCCAGGTCATCGACCAGGATTACTGGACGTACGGCTTTGCGCCGCGCTACACGGGCAATTTCACGCTGGGTGGCATGCGCAACCAGCTGATCGCGGGCGCGCGCTTCTTCGGCGGCAACAACGATGCGCGCCAGTACGTGAACGTGAACGGCAGCCGGGGGGCGCAGACGCTGAACGCGGCGCAGGATGCGTATAACTACGAGGCGTATCTGGAAGACCGGCTCTACGTGGTGCCCACCGTGGCGCTGATGGCCGGCGCCAAGGCGTACCGCAACCGGCGCGAGTACCAGGACTACGGCGGCCTGCCCGCCAGCCCCACGGCCAAGTCGGACGGCGCCACCTACAGCGGGGTGAACCCGAAGTTCGGCGTGCTCTGGGAACCGCGCAAGGACGTGCAGGCCTTCGTCGACATCACGCGCAGCGCGGACGTCCCGGATTTTTCCGATCTGAACCAGACCATCGGCGCGACCAACCAGTTCGTGCCGCTGGCCGCGCAGCGCGGCTGGACGCTGGAGGCCGGCACGCGCGGCCAGGTGGACCGCTTCGGCTGGGATCTGACGGTGTACCGCTCCCTCGTGCGCGACCAGCTGCTGCAATACACGGTCAGCCCCGATGTACCGGCTTCCACCTTCAACGCCAATCGCACCATCCTGCAAGGCGTGGAGCTGGGCGCCAGCGCCGACGTGCTGCGCAACGTGGCCGGCCCCGGCGACAAGATCACCGTGTCGCAACTGTGGAATTTCAGCGATTTCCGATTCGACAACGACCCGGTGTACGGCAACAACCGCATCGCCGGCATCCCGAAGCACGTGCTGCGCACGACGCTCGCGTATAGCCAGGTGGCGGGATTGCGGGTGGCGGGAACGATCGACTGGGTGCCGACCGGGGCCTATGTGGATTACGCCAACACGATGAAGGTGCCGGCCTACGTGCTGTTCGGCATCCAGGCCAGCTACGAATTCCAGCGCGGCGTCACGCTGTTCCTCGATGCCCGCAACCTGGCCGACAAGCGCTATATCAGCGACTTCGGCACCGTGGCCGACGCACGCACCGCCAACACCGCGGTGTTCTACCCGGGCGTGGGGCGCGCGTTCTACGCGGGCGTGAAGTTCAAGTTCTGATGGGGGTCGGCCGCCGGTTCGCGCGTCAGTTCACGCGCTGCACGGCCGGCGGCGCCCACTTGCCTTCCAGCATGGCCTGGTCCGGCCAGTAGGCGCGCAGCACGAGGTTGAAGCCATCGGGCGGCGCCGGCAGCCAGTTGGTCGCGCGCGCGCCGTCGGGGCGCTCGTACTGGATATAGATGTCGAGCGAGCCGTCGCGGTTGTAGCGCAGGCGGTCGCGGCTGCCGAGTGCGTAGCGCTGGATCGCGTTGTTCACGAACGTCTGCTTGTTGTTGTAGAGCGTGAGCGACCAGAACGCCTTCACCGGCGGCAACTGCCCTTTCTCGAAATGCAGCACGTAGCGGCTGCCGCCATCGAACGGCCGGCCCGTGGCATCGGCGCGCGTGGCGGGATAGACCGCGTCCTCGGGCAGGTTCGCGCCCAGGCCCACCATGGCGATGGCCGCGCGCTTGGTGTAGTCGGTGCCGTAGCTGCCGAGGTCACGCGTCACGCGCCAGCCGGTGCTGCCGGCCGCGCCCTTGCGCGCTTCGGCGGCAATCCCGGCCAGCGCCGCGGTGGCGCCTTCCTGCACGGCGCGCGCCGTGGACGGCTCCAGCACGGTGGTCTTGAACGGCTCGCCGGCCTCGATCCCCATCCGACGCATTTTCCCAACCATCGCCGCATCCTCGGGCGCCGGCGGGTTGGCCTCCAGCAAGTCGGCCATGCGTGTGAAGAACGCCTGCGCGTCCATGGCCGCTACCTGCTCGACGGGCGGCGTCTGGGTGTCGATCAACGTGGCACGCGGCGGCGCGGCCGGCGGCGCCACGCGAGCGCCCTTCTGCCAGGCGGAAAGCGGAATCAGGCGGTACTGGTCCTGGAGCCGGTGCACGTTCGGGAAGTCCTGCTTCCCGTTGGTCTGCGTGCGGCCAATCAGCCAGACCATGGCGGTGGGCGAGCGAATCTCCTTCACGCCCTTTGGCAGCGTGCCCTGCCAGTCCGGCCCGACGATGGCGAACGCGCCGCGCTTGGTGCCCGAGGTGCGCTTGCCCGGCGACGCGAAGACATTGGTCCACGCATCCATCAGCGGCATCAGGTAGTAGCGGCCCGCGGTATCGGGCACGGACAGAATCACGGGTTCCTTCGACAGGTCCAGCCAGGCCGTCGAATACAGCGTATCGGCGTTGGGGCTGACCACGTCGGTGAACATGGCATCCGGGAAGTTGCGCTTGTGGACGAAGGTGTTCGCCGGCGTGCGGGCCGTCATCACCTCGCGTGTCACGTCCATCAGCACGAGTGGATAGCCGTACGTGAACACCTCCGCGGACAGGGCCTTCATGGCCTGATCGGAGGGCGGCTGCTCCACGGCCGTGGCGGTGGTCGCACGTTCGTTGGTGGACGAACATGCGGTGAGCAGGACGGCCAGCGCGACCACGCTGGCCAGATTGCGAATGGAAGGATTCATGACCCCGTTTCCCTTTGGACTGGCGGCCTTCCGGATAGACGGGCAAACGGACGGGTAAAGCGTCGCTTGTCGCCCCGGAGGCGCATCTCTTCCGGACGAATGATGTGCCCGCCGATCCGCCCGTGTCAATGTCCCGGCAACCCAATTAAGGGGGGAAACGAACACGCTTCGGGCGAATACCGGCAAGGGCTGCCGGGTCGGGAACCCAGCGCTACAGGTAGGTGGCGATCACGACATAGCCGGCGGGGGTGCCGACAGGGATGCCGGGGCCATCCGCCGGCCGGACATTGAGGTGATAACGGCCCACGGACTCGCCCTCCCCGGCTGCCGGCAACGCCAGGGTCCGCACGACGGCACCACCTGGCACCGGGCAGCGCGACTGGAGCGTCGGCCGCTCCCCGGATTGCGGCTGGATGTCGCAGGTCGGCGCGGTGACGGCCCCCTCGAACCGGATCGTCCCGCCCTCGGCACACGCCACCCCCACCTGCCCCATCAGCAGCCCCGCCGCCATCGCCATCGCCGCCATCGGGAATGCCCACGTCTGCGCCTTCATGCTTCTCTCCTTGATGTCTGAGACTGCCTGAGAAATTTCCTAAGCGGCCAGTGTAGCGACGCGACAGATCAGCGAGAAGTGAAGGATTTCGGGATGGTGTGAACGAACGGGGGATGGTGGCTTCGCGAGGCGGAAGCCGAATAGCGGGAGGACCTGCAGGAGGATGTCCGAGGACAAAAGAAAAACGGGATTGGCAAACGCCAATCCCGTTTTTCTTGCAAATAGTGGCGCGGCTGGCAGGATTCGAACCCACGACCCCTTGGTTCGTAGCCAAGTACTCTATCCAACTGAGCTACAGCCGCACGCGAGGCCGCAATTGTATCGCAATTCGCCTTTCGTGCAAGCGTTTGATGAAAAAAATCGGCATGGTTACCAGCGGTACCGTGCGCCGAGCGTTGCGCCTGGGTTACGACCGGCGCGCCCCTTCATCCAGACCTTCAGGCCGGTGATGGAATTGCGCTGGGCGCCGACGTTGAACGACAGCAGTCCGCGCAGCAGGTCGGTGTCGATGCGGGTGCCGTTGATGTTGATGGTCTTGGCGCGGTTGTCCTGCCACCAGTCGGCTTCCACATAGGGATAGACGCCGGAGATGCGCGTCGGGCGGGAGCCGTAGAGGCGGACGGCCAGGCCGGTGGCGCTGGACTCGCCGGGCGGGGCGTCCCAGTTATTGCCGACGGGCGACATGCCGGGGCGATAGGCCATCTCCACGCGCGACTGCAGCGTCAGTCCTTCCGCGTTGCGCGACAGTGGCGTGTTCATTGCCAACGCCATGCTGCGCACGCTGCTGTCGACAAAGCCGGTGGCGGAGGTCACGTCGTCGAGGTGCAACCGGGCGGGACGGGGCGCGCCGCGATAGGTCTCAACCTGGCGATCGATGGCGCCGGGGCCCGGCGCGTCGTCGACGGGCCGCGATTGCGCGGACAGCGAAGCGTAGTGCGGACGGGGCAGCCCCGGACCGTCATCGCCGTCCACCATGCGTGGCGGCGCGAGGGCATCGGGCTGGGCGGGGGACTTGGGACGCCCGCTGGCGAGTTCGGGCGGCGCGGCGCCTTCGCCGGTGGGCTCGGGCGCAGGGGCGGACGCGGCGGCGGGCGCGTTCCAACTGTCCGCCTCCTCCGCATGGACCACGACTGCGCCGGCCATCAGCGCCATGAGCAACCACCATCGGAGCGACGGATGATGTGCCCAGTCTGTCGCGGCACAAGGTTTCCATCCGGGATGGCACCCGGACCGCTCCTCTCTCTCACGCAACGCCAGCTTTCTCATGGCAACCACCTTGCCGGGCGTTTCTGACCATGCCCGATCAGACTTGAGCATAGGTCAAACATCCGGCGATGGTGAATGCCTGTGTGAACTGCCGCGCAAGCCAAAACCCGCAGAGATCGTACAAGCGCCGAAAACGAAAAAGGCCCCGAGGGGCCTTTTCTTCCGTACAAATAGAAATGGCCCCGCTTTCGCGGGGCCATTTAAATATTGGTGCCCAGAAGAGGACTCGAACCTCCACAGTGTTGCCACCGCTAGGACCTGAACCTAGTGCGTCTACCAATTCCGCCATCTGGGCTTCGTCTCGCTGCATGTCTGCGGCGATGCGAAGAAAGAGATTATGCTGCGATGATTGGCCTCTGTCAACAGGCTATCGAAAAAATCTTAGCGCAACTGGAAATCCACCTGTGATGGCCGGCCGTCCAGCGTCAGCGTGGCGGTGGCGGCCGGGGTACGGGCCACCACCTTGCCGGCGCGCAGCACGGCCAGCCGCGTGGCGCGCAGGCGGAGGGCCTCCACCGGATTGCGCGCCTGCAACAGCACCAGGTCCGCCCGGCAGCCCGGGGCCAGGCCGTAGCCGTCCATGCCGAGGATTTTGGCTGGCGTCTCGGTCACGGCGGCAAAGCAGGCGCGCATGGCGTCCTGCCCGGTCATCTGGGCCACGTGCAGGCCCATGTGGGCGACCTCCAGCATGTCTCCGGTGCCGAGCCCGTACCACGGATCCATCACGCAGTCGTGCCCGAAGGCCACCGGCACCCCCGCCGCCAGCAGCTCCGGCACGCGCGTCATGCCGCGCCGCTTCGGGTAGGTGTCGTGCCGGCCCTGGAGCGTGATGTTGATCAGCGGATTGGCGATCGCCGCCACGCCGGCCTCGCGCATCAGCGGCAGCAGCTTGGACACGTAATAGTTGTCCATCGAATGCATCGACGTCAGGTGCGAGCCCGTGACGCGCCCCTGCAGCCCAAGCCGGACGGACTCGCTGGCCAGCGTCTCGATATGGCGCGACATCGGGTCGTCGCTCTCGTCGCAATGCATGTCCACGCGCAGGCCGCGCGCGGCGGCTTCCTCGCACAGCAGCTTTACGGACGCCGTGCCGTCCGCCATGGTGCGCTCGAAGTGCGGAATGCCGCCGACCACGTCCACGCCCATGTCCAGCGCGCGGCGCAGGTTGTCCAGCGCGCCGGGCGCCCGCAGCACGCCGTCCTGCGGAAAGGCCACCAGTTGCAGGTCGAGGTAGGGCTTTACGCGCTCGCGCACGTGCAGCAGCGCCTCGGTGGCCAGCAGGCGCGGGTCGCAGACATCCACATGCGAGCGGATGGCCAGCAGCCCCTTGGCCACGGCCCAGTCGCAATAGGCCAGCGCGCGCTCCACGATGGCCTCCTGCGTCAGCAGCGGCTTCAGTTCGCCCCACAGGGCGATGCCCTCGAGCAGCGTGCCGGACTGGTTCACGCGCGGCAGCCCATAGGACAAAGTCGAATCCATGTGGAAGTGGGCGTCGACGAACGGCGGCGTGACGAGCTGGCCGGCGGCGGCGATCTCCTCGCCCGCCGTGGCGGCCAGGCGCGGCTCCACGGCGGCGATCTTGCCGTTGGCGATGCCGATGTCGATGTCGGTACGGCCATCGGGCAGGCTGCAGCGGCGCAGGATCAGGTCGAACATGTGGAATCTCTCTCTTATATATATAGGGGGCGATGGGACCGGATCAGCGCTCGCCCTTGCGGTACGGCTTCATCAGCGCCTGCGGATAGGCCGCGCGGCGCGCCACCAGCACCAGCGCCAGGATCGACAGCACATAGGGCAGCATCAGGTACACCTGGTACGGCAGCGGCGGCAGCCCCGGCAGGCTCGCCCCGCCCTGTTGCAGACGCAGTTGCAGGGCGTCGAACGCGGCGAACAGCACCGCGCCGAGCAGCGCCCGGCCCGGCCGCCACGAGGCAAAGACCACCAGCGCCACGCAGATCCAGCCGCGCCCGTTGATCATATTGAAGA
Source organism: Cupriavidus sp. 01L43 (assembly GCF_056399925.1). Taxonomy (NCBI): domain Bacteria; kingdom Pseudomonadati; phylum Pseudomonadota; class Betaproteobacteria; order Burkholderiales; family Burkholderiaceae; genus Cupriavidus; species Cupriavidus sp. 01L43. The sequence goes on along the minus strand of NZ_JBFTSH010000015.1, from coordinate 18,932 downwards.
AGAACGCGTTGAAGGCGGAGAGCGTCAGGAAGGCGCCGCCCACGGCCATCAGCGCCGAGCCGGCCATGATCGCACCGATCCGCACGGCCGCCACGCGGATACCCTGTCCCTCCGCCGCCGCCGGATTCTCGCCGACCATGCGCAGGGCCAGCCCCAGCGGCGTGCGATAGAGCAGCCAGCCGATCAGCGGCGCCATGCACAGCGCCAGCAACGTCAGGGCTGTCTCGGCGGCCATCACGGGACCGATGACGGGTACCTGCGCCCACCACGTCATCGGCGCGAACGGGGTGATCGTCGGCGGCGACGACACCTGCGCGAAGTTCAGCCGGTAGGCGTAATAAGACACGCTGGTGGCCAGCATCGTCACCCCCAGCCCCGCCACGTGCTGGGACAGCGCCATCGACACGGTCAGCCAGCCGTGCAGCAGCCCGAAGGCCAGCCCCACGCCCGCCGCCACCGCCACGCCGCCCCAGAGCGGCGCGCCGAGGTAGACCGCCAGCCAGCCGGAGAAGGCGCCGGCCACCATGATCCCTTCGATGCCGAGGTTGAGCACCCCGGCGCGCTCGCACAGCAGCACGCCCAGCGTGCCGAAGATCAGCGGCGTGGCCACGCGCAGCACGGCGACCCAGAACGGCGCCGCGCTCACGATATCGAGCAGTTCCATCAGGCGGCCCTCCCGATGCGGTCGAGCCGCACGCGGTAGCGCGTCAGCATCGTGGCTACCAGCATGGTCAGCAGCGCCACGGCGACGATCACGTCGGCGATGGCATTCGGCACGCCCACGGCGCGGCTCATGCCGTCCGCGCCCACCAGCACGCCCGCCACGAACACCGACGCGGCGATCACGCCGATCGGATGCAGCCCAGCCAGCATGGCGATGACCACCCCGGCGTAGCCGTAGCCGGGCGAGATGTCGAGCGTCAGGTAGCCGGTGCGCCCCGCCACCTCCACCACGCCGGCCAGCCCCGCCAGCGCGCCGGACAGCATCGCCGCCAGCAGCGTCACGCGCGTCACTGGCATGCCCGCGAAAGCCGCCGCGCGCGCGTTGGCGCCCACCGCACGCATCTGCAGGCCGAACACCGTGAAGCGATTGACCGCCCACAGGATCACGGCCAGCGCCACGGCGATCAGCAGCCCGCTATGCACGCGCGAACGCTCCAGCAGCCGCGACAGTTCGAGTTCCGGCACCAGCGCGACGGACTGCGGCCAGCCCATCGCCAGCGGGTCCTTCATCGGTCCATCCAGCATCATCGACACGCCCAGCAGGACGATAAAGTTCAGCAGCAGCGTGGTGACCACCTCGTCCACCCCCAGCCGCAGCCTCAGCAGTGCCGGCACCAGCAGCAGCAACCCGCCGGCCAGCAAGCCGGCCGCCACCATCAGGCCGAACAGCAGCCCGTTCGGGAGCGAAGCCGCCCAAGGCGCGGCAGCCCCATCCACCTGCCCGCCCACGGCCACCGCCGCCAGCGCGCCCAGGTACAACTGCCCCTCCGCGCCGATATTGAACAGCCGCGTGCGGAACGCCACCGCCACGGCCAGCCCGGTCAGCATCAGCGGCGTGGCGCGGGTCAGCGTTTCCGACCACGCGAAGCGCGAGCCGAAGCCGCCTTCGAGCAACAGCCAATACGCCTTGCCGACCGGCGCGCCGGCCCAGGCGACCAATACGGCACAAATACCAAGTGTGGCGACGATGGCCCCGAACGGCGCGGCCACCAGCGCGGTGCGCGAGACCGTGGTGCGTGCCTCAAGCCGCATGGGCCACCTCCCCGTGCGTTGCGGCGTGGTCCGCGCCGGCCATGGCCAGACCCAGCGTGCCGAGCGTCCAGCCGGACGCTGCGCGGGCCGGCGTCAGCCGTCCGCCATGGATCACGGCGATGCGGTCGGCCAGCGACAGCAGTTCGTCGAGATCCTCGGAAATCAGCAGCACGGCGGCCCCGGCCGCCGCCGCTTCCAGCAACTGGCGATGGACGTAGGCCACCGCGCCGATGTCCAGCCCCCAGGTGGGCTGGCTGGCGATGACCAGCCGAGGCGTCTGCGCGCCGCGTACCGACAGCGCGCGCCCCAGGATCAGCTTCTGCATATTGCCGCCGGAGAGCGTGCGCGTGGGGGCGTCGATGCCGCCGCCGCGCACATCGAATTTCTTGGCCAGCGCCGCCGCAAAGCGCCGCGCCGGTCCGCTGCGGATCACCCCGCCGCGCACGAACGCCGGGTTGCCCAATTGCTCGGCAATCGCGTTCTCCCACACGGCCAGGTCGCCCACGGCGCCTTCGGCATGGCGATCCTCGGGCACGCGCGCCACGCCGGCGGCAATCCAGCGCCGAGGCACGGCCGGCAGGTCGATGCCTTCCACGGTCACCGTGCCGGACGATGGCGCGAGCATGCCGCTCATCAACTCGGCCAGCGTCACCTGCCCGTTGCCGGACACGCCGGCGATGCCGACGATCTCGCCCGCATGGAGCGCCAGCGTGACATCGTGCAGTGCCACGCGGCCCTCGGCCGCCGCCACACTGGCGCGGCGCAGGGTGGCGACCAGTTCCCCAGGCGTCTCGACGGCCACGCGCCGCGGCATCTCCACACGCCGTCCCACCATCAGTTCGGCCAGCTCCTGCTTGCTGGTCTCGCCGACCGCGCGCATCGCCACCAGCTTGCCGCCGCGCAGCACCGCCACGCGATGTGATACACGCAGCACTTCATCGAGCTTATGGCTGATGAAAATGACCGACAGCCCTTCGGCGATCAATTGCGCCAGCGTGGTGAACAGGCTGTCCACCTCCTGGGGCGTCAGCACGGCTGTGGGTTCATCGAGAATCAGCACCCGGGCGCCGCGATACAGCGCCTTGACGATTTCCACGCGCTGGCGCTCGCCTACGGACAGCGCGCCGACCCGCGCGTTGGGCTGGACGGCAAGGCCGAAGCGCTGGGCGATGGCCTGCACGCGCCCGAGCGCGGCGGCGCGCTGCTGGCGCCAGCGCCAGAGCGGCTCAGTGCCGATCAGGATGTTGTCGAGCACGGTGAGGTTGTCGGCCAGCGTGAAGTGCTGGTGCACCATGCCCACGCCAGCCGCCAGCGCCGCGCGCGGGTTGCCCGGCGGCAGCGTCGTGCCATCGACTTCGACGCTGCCGGCATCGGCAACGTAGTGGCCGAACAGGATATTGACCAGCGTGCTCTTGCCGGCGCCGTTCTCGCCGAGCAGGGCGAGCACCTCGCCACGCTGGAGATCGAGCGAAATGTCGTCGTTGGCGGTCAGCGGGCCGAAACGCTTGGTGATATGGGAAAGACGGAGGACGGGAGGCGATGCCATTTCAATGTTCGTGGGTGATCTCCCCTCTCCCGCACGCGGGAGAGGGGAGTAAAACCAACCTTACGGCGTGGACTTCGGCTCCGTTTCCACCACCTTGACCGTGAACTTGCCATCGAGGATGGCGCGCTCCTTGGCCTTGACCTTGGTCATCACGTCAGCCGGCACCTTGCCCTCGAAGGTGCCCAGCGGCGCCAGCTCGGCGCCCTTGACCTTCATCAAGGAATACTGGCCGTAGTCCTCGTTCTTGAACTGGCCGGCCTTGACCTTGGCCAGCGCGGCGCCAATCGTCGGCTCCATGTTCCACAGCGCCGAGGCCACCACCGTGGCCGGGTATTGCGGCTGGGTGTTGATCACGTTGCCGATGGCCAGCTTGCCGCGCTCCTTGGCCGCGTCGGAAACGCCGAAGCGCTCGGCGTAGAGCACGTCCGCGCCCTTGTCGATCATGGCGAAGGCCGCTTCCTTGGCCTTGGGCGGATCAAACCAGGAGCCGATGAAGCTCACCGTGAACTTCACCTTCGGGTTCACCTCGCGCGCGCCTTCCATGAAGGCGTGCATCAGCCGGTTCACCTCGGGAATCGCATAGCCGCCGACCATGCCGATGTGGTTGGTCTTGGTCATGCCGCCCGCGATCATGCCGGTCAGATAGGACGGTTCCTGGATGTAGTTGTCGAACACCGAGAAATTCGGCGCCTGCGGCTTGCCCGAGGAGCCCATCAGGAAGCCGACCTTCGGGTAGTCCTTGGCGACCTTGCGCGCGGCGGCCTCCACGGCGAACGATTCGCCCACGATCAGCCCCGAGCCCTGCTCCGCGTACTGGCGCAGCACGCGCTCGTAGTCGGCATTCGACACGCTTTCCGAGAACACATAGTCGATCTCGCCGCGCGCCTTGGCCTCGTTCAGCGCCTTGTGGATACGCGAGACCCACTGCTGCTCCACCGGCACCGTGTACACCGCGGCCACCTTCACCTTTGTCTGGGCATGGGCCAGCGGCGTGGCGCCGAGGGCCACGATACCCGCCAGCGCGGCCCCCGCCGCCGCCACTTTCAGCCAGGTGCGGCGATAGCTTTCAATAGGCATGACTTCACTCCCCTTTCGCGTCGTTGCGCGTGATCGAGTACTGCGTTGGAATTCTTTTTTTCTGGTCCAGCATCGGCCTCAGGCCATGCCATGCGCGCGGGCGGACGCTGGCTCGAGCCCGCAGCCGCGCAACAGCAAGGCCACCAGATGCTCGGTGGCCTGCTGGAAGTCCTGGGCGTCCAGCCGCTTCACGCCCAGCACGGCACAGATCTGGGTTTCGAAGTCGGCATAGGTCTGCGTGGCGGCCCAGATCGTGAAGAACAGATGCTGCGGGTCCACCGCCGCCATCTGCCCGCCGGCGATCCAGGCGCGGATCACCCCCGACTTGCGCGCCACCAACTCACGAAGTGCCTCACGCAGCACCCCACCGATCTCGGGCGCGCCATGGAGCAGCTCGTTGGCAAACACGCGCGAGGCGTCCGGGTGGCTGGCGGAGAGCCGCATCTTGGCGCGGATGTAATGCTCCAGCGCCACCTCGGGCGGATAGTCGACGCTGATGATGTCGGTCTCGGACAGCCACAGTTGCAGCGTATGGGCCAGCACCGCGCGGTACAGCGCCTGCTTGGTGCGGAAGTAGTAGTGCAGGTTCGACTTCGGCACGCCGGCGCGCAGGGCGATGTCGGCCATCGTCGCCCCGGCGAAACCCGCGCGGGCGAACACGTATTCCGCCGCGCGCAGGATCAGCGCCTCGTTTTCCTGTCGAATGCGGCCCGCCGCTTCGCGGGCGGCGGGCGCGACCAGCGCGTCCATTACTTCGTGCCGTAGAGCCGGTCGCCGGCGTCACCGAGGCCCGGCACGATGTAGCCGTGCTCGTTGAGCTGCTCGTCGATGGCCGCCGTGACGATCGCCACGTCCGGGTGCGCCGCGCGCAGCGCCTGGAGCCCCGGGCGGGAGGCAATCAGGCAGACATACTTCATGGTCGTCACGCCGGCCTCCTTGAGCCGGTTCAGTGCCGCGATGGCGGAGTTGCCCGTGGCCAGCATCGGGTCCACCACGATCACCATGCGCTCGTGGATGTCTTCCGGCATCTTGAAGTAGTACTCGATGGGCTCCAGCGTCTCGGGGTCGCGGTAGAGCCCGATATGGCCGACGCGCGCGGCGGGCAGGAGGTCGAGCATGCCGTCCAGGAAGCCGTTGCCGGCGCGCAGGATCGACACCAGACAGAGCTTCTTGCCCGACAGCACCGGCGACACCATCGGCGCGATCGGCGTCTTGATGGCGATGGTCTCCATCGCCAGGTCGCGCGTGGCCTCGTAGGTCAGCAGCTGGCTGATCTCGCGCACCAGGCGGCGGAAGTTATCGGTAGTCGTTTCCTCGCTGCGCGCGAGCGTGACCTTGTGCTGCACCAGCGGGTGATTGACCACCATCACCATGGCTGACGGCGACGTCTCTGTATCGGCAATGGCTTGCGCGGCCGTAGGCACGGCGGACAGGTCATTCATGGTGCGCTCCTTGGGTCGACTCGCTGGTTTCATCAGGCACGACGGGCCACTGGCCCGCCGCGCCCGGCTGCCTGCAAAAACGTGGGTGGTAAAAGGCTCTCGTCAGAACACCGTGCCGTCGCTCTGGATCGCGAACGGGGGCGTGCCGCCCGGCCTGCGCTGCGCGGCAATGCGCCGGCCCGCGGCCCAGGTGCCGCCCTCCAGCACCCGCGCCAGCGGAAAATCCTCCTGGGTGACGCCCAGCGCCTGCCGCACCCCTTCGGCCACGAGGTCGAGCCCGGTCACGGTCAGCGCACGCCATTCCACGATCACCGGCTCATCCACCGTGTGCGTGCCCGCCGCGAAATCGGGGTTGCGCGGCACCATCAGCTCGAAATCGAACAGCAGGCCGCCGTTGCGGTACTCGGGCAGGCCGGTCAGGGCGTCCAGCCCGGTGACGGTGAGGCCGGCGTCCTCAAGCGGCTCCAGCAGCGAATAGGTCAGCCACTGGGTGAGCTTGTGAAACGGCACCAGCCCGTCGGGCGCGGCTTCATGGTGCCAGCAGTCGCCCAGCGAGATGCCATCGAGCTGCACGCGGCCCGGCCAGACCGGCCCGAGCGCCACCAGCAGCGTGCGCAGCACGAAGCTGGCCTCGATGCGGCCATCGACGGCATGTTTGGCGAAGTAGTCGTACAGATTGCCGAGCCGGGCCGGCGTGCCGAAGACGGCCGGGGTGGCTTGCACCACCTCCCCCAGCCGGCGCAGCAGGCCGGCGCGGCCTTCCAGCCCCACCAGCGGGTTGTGCGCGGCCACCTGGAAAGCGGTGGCGATGGTCGAGGCGTCCATGCGCGCCAGCCGCTCGCCATCGGCACGCAAGGGGTCGCCATGCTCGGCGGAGAAGCCGCCGCGCGCGAAGAGATCGAAGCTGGCCACGCCGAGCCCCTCGGAGCGGGTCAGCATCAGGTCGCTGGCCGGATCGCGGTAGCGCCAGTCAGGGCCGGCACCGGCATCGAGCAGCACGCTCGGGATGACCAGGTCGATGCCGATGCGCGCGCGTTCCTCGCAATGATCGGCGCCGGACATGCCCGCCCGCTCGCACAGGATCTGCCAGCGGTCGAGCTTTTCCTCGCCCGGACCGCCGCTCTCGAAATGGCGCCAGCGGCTGTGATACGGCACCTTGAGGTCGCGGTAGCGGCGCCGGATGGTGGCCGCCACGTAGTCCGCCACGGCGTGCACCCGGTCTGGATGCCAAGTAAAGAGCGCAGACTCGCCCGCCGCCACGTATTCCGTCACGATGGCGCACCGGCTGCGCACAGCCTCCGCGCTCAACAGCGCCGAGGCGGGATGGTCCGGCGGCACCGGGGTGTGCCAGCCGCTGCCATCGCCATCGATCCGTGCGTCCTGCCCTCCTTCGGGATGCTGGTTCATTCGTTCAACCCCCTGCCCTTTGCCAGGGCGAGTTCGTCGGCGTCCGGCGGCGTGTACCGCGTGAAGTACCCCGCCGCCACCTTTGCATCGATTTCCACGCGCGCGTCGGCCGGGATCAGCGCCTCGGGAATGGCCACCTGCTCCACCACCTCGATGCCCTGCGCGGTCAGCGCGCCATGTTTCATATTGCTCATGGACGCCCAGCGGTCGATCCGCCGGATGCCCAGCCAGTGGAAGACGTCGGGCATCAGTTCCTGGAACCGCATGTCCTGCACGCCCGCCACGCATTCGGTCCGCGCGAAGTAGGTTTCGGCGCGGTCGCCGCCCACCTGGCGCTTGCGCGCGTTGTAGACCAGGAACTTGGTCACCTCGCCCAACGCGCGGCCCTCCTTTCGGTTATAGACCACCAGGCCTACGCCGCCCTGCTGCGCCATCTCGATACAGACCTCGATGCCGTGCGCCAGATAGGGCCGGCACGTGCAGATGTCGGAGCCGAACACATCCGAGCCATTGCATTCGTCGTGCACGCGGCAGGCCACGCGGGTCTCCGGCTGGCCCAGCTTGGCCACATCGCCGAAGAAATAGAGCGTCATGCCACCGATGGGGGGGAGGAAGACCTTGAGGTCAGGCCGCGTGACGAGTTCCGGGAACATGCCGCCGGTCTGCTCGAACAGGCTGCGCCGCAGGATGCTTTCCTTGATATTGAAGCGCCGCGCCAGGCCCGGCAGGTACCAGACCGGGTCCACGGCGGCCTTGGTCACGCGCACATCGCCATTGGGATAGAGGATCTCGCCATCGGGCACCAGCCGGCCAGCGGCGATGGCCGCCGTCAGCTCCGGCATATTGATATGGGCGCGCGTGACGGCGATGGTCGGGCGGATGTCCACGCCGGCGGCGATGCGGTCTGCGAAGACGGTGGAAACGAGGTGGCCCCAGGGGTCCAGCGAGACGATCTTGTCCGGATCGCCCCACTGGGCATGGGGCCCGATGGACTCGGCCGGCGCCGTGTCGGTCAAATCCGGCCGATGCGCGCGCTGCAGGCTGCCCGAGGCCACCGCCAGCGCGCGATAGATCGCATAGGCCCCGGCGTGGGTGCCGATCACGTTGCGGCGCGTGAGGTCCGTGAGGCTGGCGATGACCGGTCCCCGCTCGGCCGCCGTGGGGGCGCCCCAGTGGATCGGCTCGGCCGGCTTGTCGCGGCGCGCGTGCGAGGTCAGGACGATGTGATCGGACATGACAGCCTCTTCCCCGGATGCCCCGGTATCTGGAATCCTGACCAAATGGTCAGGTTTGTATCTCCATACTAGGCAACGTTCGTGCCATCGCCCAAGTGGGGTTGTTACGGTAGGTGTTGCGCCGAACGCACCGTGGCAGTGCGTTGCCCGCGCCAAGGCGAGGCGGTGGGCACCATCAGGGCGATGGGGTCAATTTAGGATTTCGGCTATGTCGAGGTCGACAGGCATTTTCCATACTGGCTGCATCGCGCCCCAGACGGGGCCAGCCACAGCATGGAGAACATCATGAAATTACTATCCGCCTTAGCGGCAGTCGCCGCATCCCTCAGCGTGTTGGCGCCTGTGGCGGCGCATGCGGCATCGGCTAGCCCGCTGCCTGCGTCCTGCGTGACGGTGCCGGCGCAGGCCGGCGAGGCCCAGCGCGCACCCGGGCCGCGCGTGCGGTGTGTGCTGCCGTCCGGCAAGGTGTCGGGCATGGTGCCCGTGGGAGGGATGTCGCACGGGGCGCCCGCGGACTGGCGCCGGGTCATCGAGGACCCGGCCGCCCGCAAGGCGCTGGTGCCGACATACAGCTGAGAGCGCTAAGGCGCTAAGGCCCGCATCAGGCCTCGGAAGTGACCGACTTTTCACGCGCCGGCCAGATCGCCTCGCGCAACACATGGAGGACATCGACCGATTCCACATAGCGATGGAACACCGCCCCGGCCAGATTGCTGGCGACCCAGGCGGCCCCCATGCCCAGTGCGTTGAGCACGGGCTGCCCCGGCGCCAGGTGCGAGACCGCCGCATTGACTACCAGGCAAACCGGAAAGTGGACCAGGAAGACCGAATAGGAAATCTTGCCGAAATAGGCCGAGAGATCCGCCAGACGGCCGCCGGGCCAGCGCTCCAGCCAGTCCCCGCGCCGGGAGATGGCCAGCAGCAGCGCCGTGGCCAGCGCCACCGCGATGCGCAGCCGGAAGTCCACCACCAGCGCCGCCACGCCCAGCGAGGCCAGCAGGATCAGCGCCATCGGCGAGCGCCCCGGGTTCGACACCCAGTACGCCAGCGTGCCCATGCCATAGGCACCAAAGAAATAGATCGCCCAGATATCCCAGCTGGCGTCGCGGTTGAACCAGAACAGCGACGCCACGGCCAGCGCACCCACCAGCGCCATGCCCCACGGCAGGCGCCGACGCGGCGCCGCGCGCGCCACCCACAGCACCATCACGAGCAAGGCGAACAGTTGCAGGTCGATGGCGATATACCAGACGCCGGCGGACAGCGCGTCCACATCGAGAATGTTGTGCAGCAGCAGCAGATGCGCGACGAACTGCGCCAAGTGCGGGGCGGCCGGAATGGAGTCATGCGTCATCCAGGTGCGCGCCAGCGCAGCCCCGGCAATCGCCACGAGAATGGCAACGGCAAACGGCACCACCAGCTTCTGATAACGGCGCCAGATGGTCCCCAGCGGATTCGCGGCCGTCAGAATCCCGCCCGGCGCCAGGCTGCGCGCGGCCAGGAAACCACTGACAACAAGAAAGACCTGCACGGCAATGCGCGCATAGTCGGCCAGCCAGCCAATCAGCCCCGGGGCAAGGGCGTGCGCGGCATCGGACATCGGCCCGTAGAAGGCCAGATGGTGCAACACGATCAGCTGTGAGCTGACCGCCTTCAGCGCGTCAATGCACGCCAAACGAGAAGGACGGGTGCCCATTTGTTATGAGAACGATACAAAGGTGCGGGATTGTACCTTGTTGGTGCAGGGACGGATGGGGGTCAAACGTTACGGGTGTAACAAGGTTAGCGCGTGGACCGCGCCGCACGAATATCCATTTGGCTCGGAAGGCCCGGCGGCTTCGATGTGGGCTTATCAATCACAGCAAAACTATCTGGTCGCGTGCGCCGCGGCATGGACCGCCAGCACCCTCGCCCTCTGGTCCCTGCTGGCCAGGCGCACCCGCATGCGGACCCGCGTCCTGTGTGCGCTCCCGTTTGCGGTGGTCTGGGCGTTGATGGCCTGCGACAGCTCCCGGCTGACGTAGCGCGGCCCATTCCCCAAAACCGGGCATTTGCTTATGACGAGAATATCCTTCCTGCGCCGCAGGCCCGGGGTATACCCTTGCCGCTTTCGTCAGCACCCTCGGATCCCATGTCGCCGTTTGCCTCGTTTTCGTCCCTGCAACGCCTGATTGCCGCTGCTGCCCTGCTCGCCGGGGTAGTGGCGCCTGCTGTCGCCCATGCCGATAGCCCGGTTCTCAACAAGATTCGCGAGACGGGCACGATTACGCTCGGCTATCGGGAATCGGCGTTGCCGTTCTCGTTTGCCGACGACAAGGGCCAGCCGGCCGGGTATGCGGTGGATCTCTGCCTGCGTGCCGCCGAGGCCGCCCGCGTCAAGGCCGGGTTGAAGGAGATCAAGGTGCGCTGGCTACCGCTGACGCCGCAGAACCGCATTCCGGCCGTCGTCAATGGGCTGGTCGACCTCGATTGCGCGCCCAATACCAATACGCTGGAGCGCCAGAAGCAGGTGGCGTTCAGCGTTTCGCACTATGTATCCACGGTGCGGATGCTGGTACGGGCCGATTCGGGTATCAAGTCGCTCGAGGATCTGCGTGGCAAGACCGTGGTGACCAGCGCCGGCTCCACCGGCGACCGCCACGTGCGACGCCTGAAGGCCGACTATGGCTATCGGGACGTCTACGCCAAGGATCATGGCGAGTCGTTCCTGCTGCTGGAGACGGGCCGCGCCCAGGCCTTCGTCATGGACGATGTGCTGCTGGCCGGGCTGCGCGCCAAGTCGAAGGATCCGTCGCAGTTCGTGATTGTCGGCCCGGCGCTGTCGGTGGAGCAGAACGCGCTGATGATGTCCAAGGCGGACCCGGAGTGGAAGCGGCTGGTCGATCAGGCGCTGGCGGGCACCTTCGCCACGCCGGACGTGGTCGCGCTGCAAAAGCGCTGGTTCCAGCAGCCGATTGGCACGCGTGGCACCAACCTCGCGCTGGCGCCCTCCGCCGAGGTCACACAGGCCTGGAAGCACCCCTCTGACGCCGTGACCGAATAAGCACTTTTCGGCATCCATCTCGGGGCGGCACCGCGCTGCCGCCCCCGGAAAACCCCTGAGTTGACGGCTTCACCGGCCTTGGACACACTGGCCCGAGCGGGCTGACATGCTGTTTACTGGCCGGTAAGCCCGCACAACGCGAACCGCCGGAAGGCGGCACCACTCAGGAGATCCCATGAACAAGATCATCGCCACCGCAGTTGCGCTGGGCCTTGCTACCGCCTCCGTGGCGGCCATCGCACAGGACAAGAAGCAGTTCGACCCGTACTCGCAAGGCGCGAAGTCCGGCGAGAAATTCGACACCTACAGCCAGGGTGCGAAGTCCGGCGACAAGTTCGACCCGTACAGCCAGGGCGCGAACAAGAGCACCCGTGCGGATCTGGTGGATCAGTCGGGCCAGCCGAAGAAGGACAAGACCAAGAAGACCACCAAGAAGCCCACGCAGGGCAACTGATTGGCCGCTGGCCGGTCACGGATCTTCCCGTGCGGAAACAGACCCCCCAAGACATTGGGGGGTTTTTTATTGGCCGGATGCGGGTGTCAGCGCTCCGCCGGGGCCTCGGGGTCCAGCATTTCCAGCCCGGTCACGTCCACGCGCTGGACCTTGTTGTTCTGGCGGACTTCGGTGCGCAGCACGAAGGCCTCCATCGGGCAGTACCAGTCGGTGACGTGCAGCACGCTCGGCTCCAGCTGCAGGATCTCGTCGCCCACCATCAACGGGCCCAGCGAGGTGCGCTTCTCATAAGTGATGGGCATGCACTCCTTGCGTCCCATCACGGTATTGATCATCTGGCGTCGCCCCACCATGCGGGAGCCGACGATGATCGACGCATGCAGGGCCTGCATCGTGCCCACCACCTCGTCGGCGCCGAGCGGATAGATCTTCAGCGAGACGCTCGACTGGAAGGTCTCGCCCTCGAGCATCGCCCCCTCCTTGATCTCCACGCCGGCATAGTTGAAAACGCCGCTACCCGTAAACGACGCCTCGCCGAACATCCGCGCATATCGGGCCCGGGCGTTGATCACCGCGTTGCGGCTGTCGATGCGCGTGCGCATGGTCGCGCTGCTGCGGTCGATATTGATCTCGTGCACCTGGTCCATCACCACCGGGGGGCCCATCAGCGCCGACAGCGCCGACTTGGAGCGCACTTCGAGCTGGGCGCTGCAGCCGCGCGCCGTGCGCATCACCTCGCGCAGCGTCATGGTGATCGACATCGGCATCTCGCCGTCGCCTTCCATCTGCACGCGGGAGCCGGAGCGGAACCACGGGGCGTCGCACAAGGCTGCACCGGCCGGCATGGGCACGGGGGACATGCCGGCCACGGGCGCGGCGTCGGCGGCCGGGGCGGCCGGGGCGGCCGGGGCGGTCTGAGCAATCTGGGCGATTTCGGCAGTCGGCTCCGATGCCTGTGAATGTGCTCCATTCGCCACTGTGAGCAGGCTGAAACAGAGACCGGACATCAGGGCCGTTTTCATCGTAGTTTCCTGAGGATTCGACAAACCGGCCTGCCGGGACTGATCGTGGCGCGGTGCAGCCGCCAGTATTACGCGAATCCGGCACATGGGGAATCCTGGCCGGCGGCGGCACCGGCGCGTCGTGCTAACATTGCGCGCCAATTTGGCGACCGGACGGGGGAGCAAATCGGCCATGGCCGGTCGTTCCAGGGGAACCCCTGCCCTTCCGCGAGGTTCTCACCGCGGCGGGGAATGCGTGTCCACCGAATCCGGCCCTGCGGCGTTGTGTGGTGTCTGCTGCACAACCGGGGCCACATCGCTTCCGGTTCGCCGGCCATTTCAGGAGAGTTATGCGTAGTTCCACGCCCTCGCGCTATGCCGGGCTACCCGTCGGCATGATTGCCCTGGTCGTCATCGCAATCCTGCTGGTCTGGTTCGGCACGCTCGACTTCCGGCACCTGCTGAAGCCGGACGAAGGCCGCTACGCGGAAATCTCGCGCGAGATGTTCGCCAGCGGCGACTGGGTGACCATCCACTACAACGCCCTGAAGTACTTCGAGAAGCCCCCGTTCCATATGTGGGTCACCACGCTGGCCTACGAGGCTTTCGGCGTGGGCGACTGGCAGGCGCGGCTGTGCGTGGCGCTCTCGGGCATCCTCGGGCTGGGCGTCACGGTGCTCGCCGCCACGCGCTGGTTCGGCGCGCGTGCCGGCCTGCTGGCCGGGCTGGCCCTGCTGGCGGCGCCGATGTGGAGCATCGCCGGCCACTTCAACGCCCTCGACATGACGCTGTCCGGCGCGCTCGCGTGCGTGCTGGCCTGCATGATGCTTGCCCAGCATCCGGACGCCACGCCCGCCGCCCGGCGCGGCTGGATGCTGGCCTGCTGGGTCGCCATGGGCGTCGCCATCCTGACCAAGGGTTTGGTCGGCATCGCGCTGCCGGGCCTGGTCCTCGTGGTTTACTCGCTGATCACGCGCGATCTGGCGCTGTGGCGGCGCCTGCATCTGGTGTCCGGCATCGTCGTCATGCTGGTCGTCACGGTGCCGTGGTTCTGGCTGATTTCCTCGCGCAACCCCGAATTCCCCCATTTCTTCTTTATCCACGAGCACTGGGACCGCTATACGTCCACCGTGCATGCGCGCAAGGGCACGCCGTTCTACTTCGTGCCGCTGCTGCTGCTGGGCTTCCTGCCGTGGCTGGGCCTGACGCCGCGCATGTGGACCGCCGTGCGCGAGCGCGCCGGGGCCGCGCGCGGGGCCGGCGGCAAGCCGTTCCAGCCCGCGCTGATGGCACTGATCTGGGCCGTGGCGATTTTCGTCTTCTTCAGCATGTCCGGCTCCAAGCTGCCCGGTTACATCGTGCCGATCTTCCCCGCGCTGGCGATGCTGGCCGGCGTGGCGCTGGACGACATCACCGAGCGCTCCTGGCAACGCCAGGTCAACGCGCTGATGGCGCTGGCCGTGGTGGGCCTGCTGGCCACGCCGTATGTGGCCACGCTGCATCGCCCGTCCAATCCAAACGAGGTCTTCCGCACGTTTGCCGTGTACACGGGCGTCGCGTTTGCCGTACTCTTGGGCGGCACGATACTGGCGCGCAAGCTGTTGCAGTCAAGGGGCCTGTTCCCCAGCATCACGGCGTGTGCGCTGGCGATGTTCCTGACCTGCACCATCGGCCTGATGGGCCATGAAGTGATGGGCCGGCGGGCGTCCGGCGTGGATCTGGTGCCCGCCATCCGTGCCGTGCTGAAAGACGATATGCCCCTGTACGGCGTGCGGGTACTCGACCATACCCTGCCGTTCTACCTGGGACATCCGCTGACGATGGTGGAGGAGCCCGATGAGCTTGAATTTGGCGTGCAGCAGGCCCCGGACCAGTGGATTCCCACACTGGACCAGTTCATCGCGCGCTGGCGCGACGGCCAGCCCGCGCTGGGCATCATGGACCCGAGCCTCTACGACGAGCTGTCGGCACGGCAGGTCCCGATGCATGTGGTGGCGCGCGATAGCCGGCGCGTCGTGGTCAGCAACTTTCCGCCGTCCGGTGCCCCGGCACCGGCAGGCACTCCGGAACCCAAGCCCGCGTCATGACGCTTTCGACTTTCGCTTTCATCCTGACCGGCGTGATGCTCAACGCCGCCGCGCAGTTGCTGCTCAAGGCCGGCACCAATGCCGTGGGCGCCATCACGCTGGACCGCGCCACGCTGTTCACCACCGCGTTCCGCGTGCTGACGCAATGGCCGGTGATCGGCGGCCTGACGCTGTACGTGGTCAGCGTGGCGGTGTGGATCGTCGGGCTGTCGCGCGTGGACGTGTCCATCGCCTACCCCATGCTGTCGCTGGGCTACGTGGTCAACGCCCTGGCGGCGTGGTGGCTGTTCGGCGAGATGATTGGTCCCTTGCGCGTAGCCGGCATCCTGCTGATACTGGCCGGAGTCTTCCTGATTGCACGATCCTGAGCGTACGCGCCTGAGCCCCCGTGCCCCACAAAGAACCATGACCGTTACCGCAGCCCAGCCCTTCCTGCCGTTCGTGCGGCCCGAGATCGACACCGAGACCATTGCCGAGGTTGGCAAGGTGCTTGCTTCCGGATGGATCACTTCCGGCCCGAAGATGCAGGCGTTTGAAGCGGCGCTGTCCGATGTGTTCGGCGGCCGGCCGGTGCGGACGTTCGCCAACGGCTCCGCCACGATGGAGATCGCGCTGCGCGTGGCCAATATCGGCCCGGGCGACGAAGTCATCACCACGCCGATCACCTGGGTGGCCACGGCCAACGTGGTCCTCGCCGTGGGCGCCCGCCCGGTGTTCGTCGATATCGACCCGCGCACCCGCAACCTTGACCTGGACGCCGTCGAGGCCGCCATCACGCCGCGCACGCGGGCGATCATGCCGGTCTACCTGTCCGGCCTGCCCGTGGACATGGACCGGCTCTACGCCATCGCGGACAAGCACCAGCTGCGCGTGATCGAGGACGCCGCCCAGGCCATCGATTCCCGCTGGCGCGGCCAGCGCATCGGCGCGTTCGGCGACCTGGCCAGCTTCAGCTTCCAGGCGAACAAGAACATCACCACCATCGAAGGCGGCTGCCTCGTGCTGAACTCGCCCGAGGAAGCCCTGCGTGCCGAGCGCCTGCGCCTGCAAGGCGTGATCCGCACCGGCATGGACGGCATGGACGTGGAAGAACCCGGCGGCAAGTTCAACCTGACCGACGTCAACGCCGCCATCGGGCTGGCGCAGCTGCCGAAGCTGGACGCCATCACCGCCAAGCGCGCCGCGCTGGCCGAGACCTACTTCCGCTGCGCCGCCGACACGGGGCTGGCCGATCTCGGCATCGAGCTGCCGCTGCCGCTGGACCCCGCCGGCGCCACCACCAACTGGCACATGTTCCAGGTGGTGCTGCCCACGGACCGCCTGCGCGGCGGCCCGGCGGAAGCGCGCCGCCACGTGATGGAGGCGCTGCGCGAGCAAGGCATCGGCACGGGTGTCCACTATCCGCCCATCCACCTGTTTACCCACTACCGCTCACTCGGCTGGCGCGAAGGCATGCTGCCCCACGCCGAGCGCATCGGACGCGGCATCGTCACGCTGCCGCTGTTTCCTGCCATGCATGCCACCGACGTGGAGCGGGTATGCGCAACTCTCAGCGAAACATGCAAACGCCTTTCTCTCTAAGCCCCGTCGAGGTCTCGGTCGTCGTCCCCGTCTACAACGAGGAGGACGGCCTGCAGGCGCTGTTCGATCGCCTTTATCCGGCGATGGACGCCATGGGCGAGTCGTACGAGCTGATCTTCATCAATGACGGCAGCCATGACCGCTCCCCGCAGATCCTGGCGGCGCAGTTCCACAAGCGTCCGGACGTCACGCGCGTGGTGCTGTTCAACGGCAACTTTGGCCAGCACATGGCCATCCTGGCCGGGTTCGAGCACACGCGCGGGCGCATCGTCATCACGCTGGACGCGGACCTGCAGAACCCGCCCGAGGAAATCCCGCGCCTGGTGGCCGCCATGCGCGAGGGCCATGACTACGTGGGCACGATTCGCCGCCAGCGCAACGACACGGCGTTCCGGCGCTATGCGTCGCGCGCGATGAACCAGCTGCGCGAGCGCATCACCAAGATCAAGATGACGGACCAGGGCTGCATGCTGCGCGCCTATGACCGCAACATCATCGACACGATCAACGCCTGCCGCGAGGTGAACACCTTCATCCCGGCGCTGGCGTACACGTTCTCGTCCAATCCGGTCGAGATCGAGGTCGGCCACGAGCAGCGTTTCGCGGGGGAGTCGAAGTATTCGCTCTACCAGCTGATCCGCCTCAACTTCGACCTCGTTACCGGCTTCTCGATCGTGCCGCTGCAGTGGTTCTCGGCGATTGGCACGCTGCTGTCGATCTCCTCGGCGGGCCTGTTCGTCGTGCTGCTGATTCGGCGCTTCCTGCTCGGCTCGGAAGTGCAGGGGGTGTTCACCCTGTTCGCCCTGAACTTCTTCCTGGTCGGCATCATGCTGTTCGGCATCGGCCTGCTTGGCGAATACGTGGGCCGGATCTACCAGGAAGTGCGCGACCGCCCGCGCTACCGCATCCAGGCCGTGCTCGAGCGTGACCCGCTCCGGACGCCGGCGGACCAGACCGCCGTGGAGGAATCGTGCGCGCGGTAGTCTTCGCCTACCACAACGTTGGCGACCGCTGCCTGCGCGTGCTGCACGCGCGGGGCGTGGACGTGGCGTTGGTGATCACCCATCGTGACCGGCCCGACGAGAACATCTGGTTCCGCCGCGTGGCCGATACCGCCGTGGAGCTGGGCATCCCCTTCCTGCACGGCGAAGATCCGACCGACCCGGCACTGGCCGAGGCCGTGCGCGCCGCCCGGCCCGATGTCATCTTCTCGTTCTACTACCGGGCGATGATTCCGGCCGAGGTGCTGGCCATCGCGCCGCAGGGCGCATTCAACATGCATGGCTCGCTGCTGCCGAAGTATCGCGGCCGCGTGCCGGTGAACTGGGCGGTGATCCACGGCGAGACCGAGACCGGCGCCACGCTGCACGCGATGGAAGCCAAGCCGGACGCCGGCTATATCGTCGACCAGACCGCCGTGCCGATCCTGCCCGACGACACCGCCGGCGAGGTCTTCGAGAAAGTCACCGTCGCCGCCGAGCAGACGCTCTGGCGCGCCCTGCCGGCCATGATGAGCGGCCATACGCCCAAGCGTCCCAATCGGCTGGCCGATGGCAGCTACTTCTCGGGCCGCAAGCCCGAGGACGGTCGCATCGACTGGCACCAGCCGGCCTCCGCCGTCTACAA
Organism: Cupriavidus sp. 01L43; assembly: GCF_056399925.1. NCBI lineage: Bacteria > Pseudomonadati > Pseudomonadota > Betaproteobacteria > Burkholderiales > Burkholderiaceae > Cupriavidus > Cupriavidus sp. 01L43. Next base: position 678 of record NZ_JBFTSH010000015.1, on the reverse strand, counting down.
CCTGATTCGCGCGGTGGCGCCGCCCTACCCGGGCGCGTTCACCGAGCTGGACGGCCATCGCCTGATCGTGGCCGCCGCGCGCCGTATCCCTGCCCTGCCATCGGTCCCGCTGCAGCCCCAGGGGCTGCGCGTGATCGATGACCGCATCGTCGCCGTCTGCGGCGACGGCGGCATGCTGCATATCCGTACGCTGCTGGAAGGCGCCTCCGCCGATCACGCCGCGCCGGTTACCGTTTCTGCCCTTCAATCCATCATCGCAACTGCACAGTCCAGAGAGGAAAACCGATGAAAAAGGTCCTGATTCTTGGTGTCAACGGCTTCATCGGCCATCACCTCACGCGCCGCATCCTCGAGACCACCAACTGGGAGGTCTACGGCATGGACATGGCCTCCGACCGCCTCGGCGACCTGGTGAGCCATCCGCGCATGCACTTCTTCGAAGGTGACATCACCATCAACAAGGAGTGGATCGAGTACAACATCCGCAAGTGCGACGTGGTGCTGCCGCTGGTGGCCATCGCCACCCCGGCCACCTACGTGCGTCACCCGCTGCGCGTGTTCGAGCTCGATTTCGAAGCCAACCTGCCGATGGTCCGCGCGGCCGTGAAGTACAAGAAGCACCTGGTGTTCCCGTCGACCTCCGAGGTCTACGGCATGTGCGCCGACGATGAGTTCGAC
>NZ_JBFTSH010000014.1:0-146284 GCF_056399925.1 Cupriavidus sp. 01L43 | reverse complement strand
AGGCCGACCTGTTCGAGCAGGTCCATCGCCCGGTCGTTGAGCACGTCGAGCGATCGCTCGCTGCGCCAGAACTGGAACGAGGTGCCAAGCTGGCGCTGCAGGCCGATGCGCACGTTCTCGCGCACGGTCAGGTGCGGGAAGACGGCGGAAATCTGGAACGAACGGATCACGCCGCGCCGCGCAATCTGCGCCGGTTTCTCGCGGGTGATGTCGATGCCGTTGAAAAGGATGGTGCCGGTGGTCGGCTCCAGGAACTTGGTAAGCAGGTTGAAGCAGGTCGTCTTGCCCGCGCCGTTGGGGCCGATCAATGCGTGGATCGAGCCGCGTCGCACCTGCAGGTCCACGCCGCTGACCGCCGTGAAGCCCTTGAAGGACTTGGTCAGGTTGCGGACTTCTAGTACGTTGGTTTGCATGAGTCTCTTATAGGCTGCCGGTTGGCTCCCCTCCGTCTGCGGGAAAGCGGCAGGAGAGGGGAGCAAAGCATGGCTGTCGTCTATTTACTTCTTCACCAGCGGGCAGCGCGATTGCGACAGCGGCTGGAAGGCTTCCTCAGCCGGCACGGTGGCCACGAGCTTGAGGTAGTCCCACGGCGTCTTCGACTCGTTCGGCGCCTTCACTTCCATCAGGTACATGTCATGCATCATGCGGCCGTCGGCGCGGATGTAGCCGTTCTTGGCGAACGCGTCGTTGATCTTGGCCTTCTTCAGCGCCGCCATCACGGCGTCCGAATCGTCGCTGCCTGCCGCCTGCACGGCCTTCAGGTACTGCAGCACGGCCGAGTACGTGCCGGCATGCACCATGTTCGGCATGCGCTTCATGCGGGCGAAGAAGCGGGCGCCGAATTCGCGCGTCTGCGGGTTCAGGTCCCAGTACCAGGCATCGGTCAGCTTCATGCGCTGCGTCAGCTTCAGGCCCAGGCTGTGCACGTCGCTGATGGTCATCAGCAGGCCCACCAGGGTCTGGTTGCGCGGCAGGCCGAAGTCGTTGGCCGCCTTGATGGCGTTGATGGTGTCACCGCCGCCGTTGGCCAGCGCCACCACCTGGGCCTTGCTGGCCTGGGCCTGGAGGATGAACGACGAGAAGTCCGATGCGTTCAGCGGGTGCTTGATGTTGCCGGCCACCGTACCGCCCGACGCCTTCACCACATCCGCCGTGGCGGTTTCCAGCGACTGGCCGAACGCGTAGTCGGCCGTCAGGAAATACCAGCTCTTCAGACCCTGCTTGACCATGGCCTTGCCGGCCACGTTGGCCAGCGCGTACGTGTCATACACGTAGTGGACGATGTACGGCGAGCATTCCTCGTTGGTGTGGCGCAGGTTGGCGCCGCCAGTGATCAGCGAAATGCGCTTCTTCTCCGACGCGATGCGCGAGACGGCCAGCGCGACCGACGAGTTCGGCAGGTCGACGATGGCGTCGACGCCATCACGGTCGATCCACTCGCGCGCCTTGGCGCTGCCGATGTCCGCCTTGTTCTGGTGGTCGGCGGTAACCAGCTCGATCTTCTTGCCCGGCAGCCCATTGCCGAAATCCTCGATGGCCAGCTTGGCGGCTTCGACCGAGCCCTTGCCGGCGTAGTCAAGGTAGACGCCCGACAGGTCGGTCATCACGCCGATCTTGACGACATCTCCGGAAATCGCGGCGCTGGCAGCGCCGGCAAACGTGGAAAGGCTGAACGCCAGGGCGGACAGCAGGGTGGCTCGCTTCATCTCTTCTTCTCCGTGGTGGTGTTGCTTAGAAAAGCTGGGCGGCTGCTCAGACCGCCATGTGCGCGTACCGGTAGTCGGCCGGCGGCACGAATGTTTCCTTGACCGTGCGCGGCGACACCCAGCGCAGCAGGTTCAGCGGCGAACCGGCCTTGTCGTTGGTGCCACTGCGGCGCGCGCCGCCGAACGGCTGCTGGCCGACCACCGCGCCGGTCGGCTTGTCGTTGATATAGAAGTTGCCGGCGGCGAAGCGCAGGGCGTTGGAAGCCCGGGCGATGGCCGCGCGATCCCTTGCAAAGATCGCGCCCGTCAGTGCGTAGGGGCTGGTGCCGTCGACCAGTTCGAGCACCTCGGGCCAGTGCGCGTCGGCGTAGACGTAGACCGACAGCACCGGGCCGAACAGTTCGGTTTCCATCAGCGTGTGGCGCGGGTTGTCCACCTCCAGCACGGTCGGCGTGATGAAGTAGCCCACGCTGTCGTCGGCCTTGCCGCCGGTGACGAGCTTCACGGCGCTGTCGCTGGCGGCGCGTTGCAGGTGGCCATGGATGCGGTCGAACGCGCGGCGGTCGATCACGGCGCCCATGAAGTTGGTGAAGTCGGTCACATCGCCCATCTGGATGGTCTCGGCCATCGCCACCACGCGCTCACGCACGGCCGGCCACAGCGAGGCGGGGATGTAGGCGCGCGACGCCGCGCTGCACTTCTGGCCCTGATACTCGAAGGCGCCGCGCAGCAGCGCCACGGCCAGCGTGTCGGCATCGGCGGACGGGTGGGCGAGCACGAAGTCCTTGCCGCCGGTTTCGCCGACCAGACGCGGATAGCTGCGGTAGCGCGACACATTGCGGCCGACTTCGCCCCACAGTGTGTCGAACACGGCCGTCGAGCCGGTGAAGTGAATGCCGGCCAGTTCGGGCCGCGCCAGCACGGCGCCGCTGATCGCCACCGGGTCGCCCGGCAGGAAGTTGACGACCCCCTTCGGCAGACCGGCGGCTTCGAGCAGCTCCATGAACAGGAAGTTCGACAGCGACGCCGTGGCGGCCGGCTTCCACAGCACGGTGTTGCCCATCAGCGCCGGGGCGATGGCCAGATTGCCGCCGATGGCCGTGAAGTTGAACGGCGTGACGGCGTAGACGAATCCTTCCAGCGGACGGTATTCGAGGTGATTGCGCATGCCCGGCGACGAAATCGGCTGGCCGGCCGTCAGTTCGTGCGCGAACTGCACGTTGAAGCGCAGGAAATCGATCAGTTCGCAGGCCGAGTCGATTTCGGCCTGGTAGGCGGTCTTGCTCTGGCCGAGCATGGTCGCCGCGTTCAGGCGGGCGCGCCACGGGCCGGCCAGCAGGTCGGCGGCCTTGAGGAAGACGGCGGAGCGCTCGGCCAGCGTGGCGTTGGCCCAGTCGCGCTGGGCGGCCACTGCGGCGTCGATGGCGGCGTGGATGGTGGTCTCGCCGGCGTTATGGACTTCGCCCAGGCGGTGGGCGTGGGCGTGCGGGGCGCGCACGTCGGTGATGTCGCCGCTAAGGATGCGCTCGCCGCCGACGATGGCCGGGATCTCGCGCACCAAGGCTTGCTGCTTGCCGAGTTCTGCCGTCAGCGCGACGCGTTCGGCGGTGCCCGGGGCGTAGTTCAGGACCGTTTCATTGATGGATTTTGGATAGGAATTGTTTGCAGACATATACGCTTCGTGCTTCTTTGGATATGAAATGAATAAATTGGATCCAGTTTAGCAGTCGGGATATTCAGGCACAATAGGGGCCTCACTCGAATCGCATACCGATCTCCAGCACCTCCCATGTCCACGCAAACGGGCCGCGCAAGCGCTCCTACCAAGGGTTTACCCCAGATCATTCGCGATCAGCTTCGCTACGAAATTCAGAAAGGCACGTTGCCGGCCGGGGCGCAGTTGCGCCAGGACGCGCTGGCGGAACGCTTCAACGCGAGTCGCATTCCCGTGCGGGAAGCGCTGCGCCAGCTCGAAACGGAAGGGCTCGTCACCTATCAGCGCAACCGTGGCGCGGTGGTGTCAGGCATGGATGCGACGCAGATCTGCGAGTTGCTCGATATCCGTGTCGCGCTGGAATGCCACGCGGCGCGCATCGGCGTGCCGAACATGGTTCAGCAGGACTTCCAGCAGATGCAGGAGATTCTGGACGCGTACTCGCAGTCGGATTCGCTCGCGGAGTGGGCCGAGTACAACCGGCGCTTCCATTTGGCGCTGTGCGCGCCCGCTAATAACAAGCGGCTGCGCCGGCTGATCGAGGAGTTCTGCCTGAACACGGACCGCTACACGCACGAGCAGATGTCGATGGCCACCGGCAAGGAAGGCCCGCAGGCGGACCACTATCGCATTCTGGAAGCGTGCAAGGCGCGCGATGCCGAGAAGGTGGCGTCGCTGCTCGAGGAGCACATCCTCGAGACCAAGCGCAATCTGCTTGCCAGCGAGCGGATGAAGGACGTGGATTAAATCAAATCAGCCGGGGTGTATGACCACGAGCAGCGCCGTGGCGGCACTCTTGCCCGGATTGGCGATCGCATGGGCCACGTCCGCGCCATAGCGGGCGGTATCGCCATGCTTCAGTTTCTTCTCGTCGTCTGCGGCACGCACGGTCATTGACCCGCTCAGCACCGACAGGTGCTCCTGCGTGCCCGCGTCATGCGGCTCGGACGCCAGCACCCCACCGGGCTGGATCGTCAGCTCATACCACTCGAATTTCCCCGCCAGGTCGATCGGCCCGAGGATGCGCAGCTCGCAGCGCCCGTCCGGGCTTTTCAGCGCCGGGATGGCGTGCGGCTGCACCACGGCAATCGCCGGGGCCGGCGCGCTGGCCGCGCCATTGGCCAGGAAGTCCGCCAGGTTCACGCCCAGCGCGTTGGCCAGCCGCCACAGCACCGCCACCGTCGGATTGGTCAGGTTTCGTTCGATCTGGGACAGCATAGACTTGGAGACACCGGCGCGGCGCGACAGGTCATCCAGCGACAACTGCTGGGCCTGCCGCAGCGCCTGGAGCGCGCCTCCCACGGCGGGCGGCCCCTCGGACTGGACGGGCGGCTTGGGGGAGTTGGGCGGGGAGGGTTGCGTCATCGTCATGTGTTCGTTATAGTGCACGAACCGTTCGTTATATAGAACATGTTCGATTTATCGAATCGAACGACCGAGACACTACCACCGGGAGCCGGGCCATGTCGAGTGCCGAGACTTTCTATGCATCCATCCGTGCGGAACTGGATGCCATCCGCGACGCGGGGCTGTACAAGCGCGAGCGCATCATCGCCACGCCGCAGGGCGCGGTCATCCGCACGGCCGACGGCCGGGAAGTGATCAACCTCTGCGCCAACAACTATCTGGGACTGTCCTCGCACCCGCAGGTGATCGAGGCCGCCCACGAAGCCTTGCGCACTCACGGCTTCGGCCTCAGCTCGGTGCGCTTCATCTGCGGCACGCAGGACCTGCACAAGACGCTGGAGGCGCGGCTGGCCCGCTTCCTCGGCACAGAGGACACCATCCTCTACGGCTCCGCCTTCGACGCCAACGGCGGCCTGTTCGAAACCCTGCTGGGCCCGGACGACGCCGTGATCAGCGATGCGCTGAACCATGCGTCGATCATCGACGGCATCCGGCTCTCCAAGGCAAAGCGCTACCGCTACCAGCACGACGACCTCGACGACCTGCGCGTGCAGTTGCAGCAAGCCGACGCTGACGGCGCGCGCTTCAAGCTCGTGTTCAGCGACGGCGTGTTCTCGATGGACGGCACCGTGGCGCGTCTCGATGACATCCGTGCGATCTGCGACGAGTACGGCGCGCTGCTTGGCATCGACGAATGCCACGCCAGCGGCTTCATGGGCGCACGCGGGCGCGGCACGCACGAGGCCCGCGGGGTGTTCGGCAAGATCGACATCATCACCGGCACGCTCGGCAAGGCGCTGGGCGGCGCCTCGGGCGGCTTCACCAGCGGGCGCAAGGAAGTGGTGGAACTGCTGCGTCAGCGTTCGCGTCCGTATCTGTTCTCGAATACCGTGGCCCCGGCCATCGTCGGCGCCAGCATCGCCGTGCTGGATATCCTCGAGGCCAGCACCGACCTGCGCGACCGGCTCGAGCGCAACACCGCCTTCTTCCGCAAGGGGATTGCCGCGCTGGGCTTCGATATCAAGCCGGGCGACCATCCGATCGTCCCGATCATGGTCTACGATGCGGAGAAAGCCCAGCAGCTTGCCGAGCGGCTGCTGGCGCTGGGCGTCTACGTGGTGGGCTTCTTCTACCCCGTGGTGCCGAAGGGCCAGGCGCGCATCCGCGTGCAGCTGAGCGCGGTGCACGATGAACCCACGCTGCAACGCGCGCTGGACGCCTTCGCGCAGGCCGGCCGTGAACTGGGGCTGATTCGATGAGCCAGGCAGTGAGCAAGCCGCAGATCCTGATCATCGGCGCCAACGGGCAGCTTGGGTCCGAACTCGCGCTGGCGCTGGCCGAGCGGCACGGGCGCGAGCATGTGGTCACCTCGGACGTGGTGCCTACCGGCCGCCACGTGCATATCGCCCATGAAATGCTGAACGTGACGGACCGGGGCGAACTGGCCACGGTGGTGGAGCGCCACGGCATCACGCAGATCTACCTGCTGGCCGCCGCGCTCTCCGCCACGGGCGAGAAGGCGCCGCAGTGGGCGTGGAACCTGAACATGACCGGACTGCTGAACGTGCTGGAACTGGCACGCCAGCAGGGCATCGAGCGCGTGTTCTGGCCCAGCTCGATCGCCGCGTTCGGCCCCACCACGCCCGCCGTGGACACCCCGCAGAAAACCGTCATGGAGCCGACCACGGTCTACGGCATTTCCAAGCAGGCGGGCGAGGGCTGGTGCCGGTGGTACTTCGAGAATCACGGCGTGGATGTGCGCAGCGTGCGCTATCCGGGGCTGATCTCGCACAAGACCCCGCCCGGCGGCGGCACCACCGACTATGCGGTCGATATCTTCCACCACGCGGTGCGCGGCCAGCCCTACGACTGCTTCCTGGAGTCCGACGAGCGACTGCCGATGATGTATATGCCCGACGCGATCCGCGCCACGCTGGAGCTGATGGAAGCGCCGCGCGAATCGATCCGGGAGCGGGGCAGCTACAACCTCGCCGGCATGAGCTTTACCCCGGCCGAGATTGCCGAGGCGATCCGCCGCCGGGTGCCGGACTTCGCCGTGCGTTATGCGCCGGACTACCGGCAGGCTATCGCCCGGGGCTGGCCCGATTCGATCGATGACAGCGCCGCGCGTACCGACTGGGGCTGGCAGCCGAAGTTCGGCCTCTCGGAGATGGTCGACGACATGCTGGAGAACCTGAAGGCCACCGCCGGATAAGCGCTCCCCAGATCACGTGAACTAGTTCGGAAAGAAATAGTTTGCATCCTAATTAATTCACGTCTATCATTCGGCCCATGCCAAAGATAGACGCCCTCCTTTTTGCCTTTACTGGCCAGCTCATGCTCGCGGGCCGCCAATGGCGCCAGATCAGCCAGGCGTCGGTCACGGCACACGGGATTTCCGCAGCGGCCGCCGCGCCGCTGCTTTTCATTCGCCGCCTCGGCGGTGGGGTGCGCCAGGTGACGCTGGCGGACTACGTGGGCGTGGAAGGCGCCACGCTGGTCCGTCTGGTCGATCAACTGAGTGCCGCCGGGCTGGTCCGCCGCGAGGTGGACCCCAGCGACCGCCGCGCCAACGTGCTCTCGCTCACCGATGCCGGTGAGCGCATGGCCGAGCAGATCGAAGTCGAACTCAAGCAACTCCGCGCCGAAGTGTTCGCCGAGATCAGCGAGACTGACCTCGAAGCCACGCTGCGCGTGCTGGACGCCTTGTACAAGGCCGCAGGAAATGCTTCCGCGGCGGCCAAGCTGGAGCCCTGAGCATCATGGGTAGTTGGCCATCCGCAAGGGACTGGGTTTTCTCGTTCAAGGCGTTCGCCGCCGCCATGCTGGCGCTCTGGATCGCGATGTACATGGGCCTGCCGCGGCCGTATTGGGCGATGGCGTCCGTCTACGTCGTGGCGCATCCGCTGACCGGCGCCACGCGTTCCAAGGCGCTGTACCGCGTGCTCGGCACGCTGCTGGGCGCCGCAGCCGGCGTGGCGATGGTGCCCTCGCTGGTCAACTCGCCGCCGCTGTTGATGGGCGCGGTGGCGCTCTGGACCGGCTGCCTGCTCTACATCGCGCTGCTGCACCGCACCCCGCGTAGCTACGTCTTCATGCTCGCCGCCTACACGCTGCCGCTGGTGGCGCTGCCGGCGGTCGACAATCCCGCCGCCATCTTCGATATCGCCATTGCCCGGGCCGAGGAAATCAGCCTGGGCATCCTGTGCGCGGCCGTGGTCGGCGCCGTGGTGTTCCCGGCGAGCGTGGCGGACGTGCTGCGCGACAAGTCGCGCCAGTGGATGGCCGACGCCGCGCTCTGGGCCGGCGACATGCTCTCGCCCAGCCCCGGCATGCAGGTCACGCGCCACCAGAGCCGTCACCGTCTGGCCGCCGATATCCTGGCCCTCGATCAACTCATCAGCCAGCTTGGCTACGACACCGAAAGCATCGCCCGGGTGCGCGCCGCGCGCGAACTGCGTGGGCGCATGACGATGCTGCTGCCGGTGATGTCCTCGCTGGCGGCGATCGTGGAATCGCTCCAGGCCGCCGGCGGCTTGCCGGACGGGCTGCGGACCCAGATGCGCGCGGTCCGCGCATGGATACAGGGCGGAGCGGTAGACGCGCCGCCCGAGCTGACCAGTACGCCGCTCGAACCCGGCTGGGATGCCGCGCTGGTCACTGCCGCCGAAGACCGCCTGCAACAGATGGTGGCGCTGTGGCGCGACTGCGTGTCCCTGTGCCGGCGCATCGGCGAACGCGACGTGCGTGGCGGCTGGATGCCTGAGTTCCGGCGTTGGGACGTCGGCCAGACGCGCCACTACGACCACGGCCTGCTGCTGTTTTCCACCGTCACGGTGGCCCTGTCGATCTTCGCCATGGGCATGCTCTGGATCCACATGGGCTGGGCCGATGGCGCCGGCGCCGTGGCGCTGGGCGCGGTGTCGTGCTGCTTCTTCGCCGCCCTCGACGAACCTGCGCCGATGATCCAGTCGTTCTTCAACTGGAACGTGGTGTGCATGGTGATCTCGATGGTGTTCCTGTTCGCCGTGCTGCCCGTGGCGCATGACTTCGAGATGCTGGTGCTGATGTTCGCCGTGCCGTACCTGATCATCGGCCTGCTGGTGGCGCAGCCGCGCCTGGCGATGATCGGCATGCCGCTGGCAGTGGTCACGGCCAACGACATCGGCATCTCGGGCGCCTACAGCGCGGACTTCCATACCTTCTTCAACAGCAATATCGCCGGCATCGCCGGTATCGCCTTCGCGCTGGTCTGGACGCTGGTGATGCGGCCGTTCGGCACGGCGGCCGCCACGCGCCGGCTGGTGCGGTCAAGCTGGGGCGATATCGCCGACAACGCGGTGGGCACCCGCCCCGAGGAACACACCCGGCTGCGCGCGCGCATGCTGGACCGGCTGGCGCAACTGGTGCCCCGGCTGGCCGCCAGCGAGAGCGAGGTATCGCCCGATGGCTTCAGCGAGGTGCGCGTGGAGCTGACCACGCTGGCACTCCAGCGCGAGATGCCCACCCTGTCAGCGCCCGAGCAGCATGCGGTCAAGCGCGTGCTGCGCAGCGTGGCCGGCTACTACCAGGCACGGCTGGACGGCAAGCTGAACGGACCGCCGCCGGCGCTGCACACGCGGCTGGCTAACGCGCAGCAGAAGGTGCAGTCGCGCATCGCGCTGGCTGCCCTGGTGGAGATGCAAGTGGCCCTGTTCCCGCCGGCCGTGGTGCCGGCCCCTGTTACCGGAGGCGCCTGATGCCCGGCGAATTCAGTCTTTATGGCGTGTTCATCCCCAGCCTGCTGGTGTGGATGCTGGCCGCCTTTGCGATCACGAGTGGCGCGCGTGCAGTGCTGACGCGCCTGGGGTTCTACAAGCTCGTGTGGCACCGTTCTCTGTTCAATCTGGCGCTGTACGCGATCGTCCTGGGTGGGGTGGTTGCCGTGGTGCCGTGGTTCCAATCATGAAATTCAAACTCTCTTCGCTCGGGCCAGTCGTGCTGACGCTGGCCGTCACCGCTGTCGGCGCGGTTGTCGTCAAGCATCTGTGGGATTACTACACCGCGGCGCCGTGGACGCGCGACGGGCATATCCGCGCCGAGGTGGTGCAGGTGGCGCCCGATGTCTCGGGGCTGGTCACGCGCATCGCTGTCAAGGACAACCAGCGCGTGAAGGCCGGCGACCTGCTGTTCGAGATCGATCATGAACGCTACACGCTGGCGCTGCGTCAGGCCCAGGCCACCGCCGCCGCGATGCGCGCCAGCCTGGCGCAGTACCGCCGCGAGGCGAACCGCAGCCAGAAGCTGGCCGAGGTGGTGTCGCGCGAGGTCGTGGAGGAAGGCCTGGCCAGGGTGCAGCAGGGCGAAGCCACGCTGGCACAGGCCGAAGCCGCCGTGGACGTGGCCAAGCTGAACCTGGAGCGCACGCGCGTGGTGAGCCCCGTGGAAGGCTACGTCAACGACCGCCTGCCGCGCCTGGGCGACTACGTCAGCACCGGCAAGCCCGTGCTGTCGATGGTCGATGCCCGGTCGTTCCATGTGGAAGGCTACTTCGAGGAAACCAAGCTGCACGGCATCCATATCGGCAGCCCGGTGGACATCCGCATCATGGGCGAGAAGGGCGTGCTGCACGGCCATGTGCAAAGCATCGCCGCCGGTATCGAGGACCGTGACCGCACCAGCAGCAACAGCCTGCTGCCAAACATCAACCCGACGTTCAATTGGGTGCGGCTGGCGCAGCGCGTGCCGGTGCGGATCCAGTTCGACCAGATGCCTGCCGACGTGCGGCTGGTGGCCGGACGTACCGCCACGGTCTCGGTGACCGGAGGGGGTACGCAGTGAACAGCGCAGTGAGTCGCTTAAGCCGTGCCGTGCTGGCGGGGATGCTCCCGCTCGCGCTGGCAGCCTGCATGACCGTCGGCCCCGACCACAAGGTGCCCGGGGATGCCGTGGTCAATGCCACCACCGCCAACGGCCCGTTCCGGGGCGCCGACAACGCGGCGGTGTCGATCGGCGACGTGCCCAACGACTGGTGGAAGCTCTACGACGACCCGAAGATCGAAGGGCTGGTGAAGCAGGCGCTCGTCGCCAACACCGACCTGCGCGTGGCCGCCGCCAACCTGAAGCGCGCCATCGCCGTCTATCACGAGGTGGAAGCCGAGAACTTCCCCGAAGCCAAGTTCCGCGCCAGCGCGGAGCGCGGCCAGATTGCCGGCGAACCGCTGCTGAAGGAAGAAAAGATCCCGGCGATGAACTTCGGCGACATCGGCTTCGACGTGTCGTACCTGATCGACTTCTGGGGCAAGCTCACCCGCGCCGACGAAGCCGCGCTGGCCGGCGCACAGGCCAGCCAGGCCGCGCTGGACCAGGCCCGCGTGGGCGTGGTGGCGGAAACGGTGCGTGCCTATATGCAGGGCTGCACCGCCACGCATGAACTGCACGTGGCGCAACATCAGCTCGACCTCCAGGTGCGCGGCGCACAGCTCGCCCAGAAGATGGTCGATGCCGGACGTGGCATGCCGACCGACGTGCTGCGCGCGCAGGCGCAGGCCGATTCGCTGCGCGCCGTGCTGCCCAAGTACCGCGCCGAACAGGAAGGCGCTGCCTACCGGCTGGCCGTGATGCTGGGCAAGCCGCCCACCGCGCTGGACATGTCGAGCGTGGCATGCGAGCACGTGCCCACGCTGCGTCAGGCCCTGCCGGTTGGCGATGGCGCTGCGCTGCTCAAGCGCCGCCCGGACGTCCGTCAGGCCGAGCGTGAACTGGCCTCGGCGACGGCCAAGATCGGCGTGGCGACGGCGGACCTCTATCCGCAGATCCGCATCGGCGCCTCGGCGGGCTTCACCGGCATTCTCGATCACCTGGGCCAGGCGCCGACCGCGCACTGGGGCTGGGGCCCGGCGATTTCGTGGACGATTCCGACCAGCGGCACGCGCGCCCGCATCCACAACATGGAAGCCGGTGCAGAGGGTGCGCTGGCCCACTTCGACGGCGTGGTGCTGCGCGCGCTGCGCGAGACGCAAAGCGCGCTGTCCAGCTACACGCACGAACTCGAGCGAAACCAGGCGCTGCGCGACGCACGCGACAAGGCCGATGAGGCCGCCCGGCACAACCGGCTCCTGTATCAGGCGGGACGCTCGCCGTACCTGCAGAGCCTGGACGCGGACCGCACGCTGGCTAACAACGACGCCGCGCTTGCCGCCTCGGACGCGCAGATCGCCATGGACCAGATCAACCTGTTCGTGGCGCTGGGCGGGGGCTGGCAGGATGCACCGGCCGTGGCGAGTGCCCCGATAAATTAGCGTTGGCAAATGGGAAAGCGCCGCCGCGGAACCTGCTTGAATCCATCCGGATTAGCCGGCGGTCTTCCTGGCACTTTCCGTCCCTCGGCGGGCTTATAGCGCTCGTCGATGGCATCCTCCAATTGAAGCGGCACGCATAACTGGCGCCTATGGGCCCAGTCGCTTCGTCGTGCGCTATCGAAAGGGGCGGTTTCCTTTGCAACGGCGCTACCTCGCTTTTGGCGAGAATCATTTCACAAGCGAAATGATCCAGGTAAAGGTGCTCCATGGAAGTCAGCGCACTCATGCTCTCGCGCATTCAGTTTGCGTTCACGGTGTCGTTTCACATCATCTTCCCTTCGCTCACGATCGGGTTGGCCGCTTGGTTGACGCTCCTCGAGGGTATGTATCAGTTCACGCGGAAGGAAGTCTATCGACGCGTGTTCGATTTCTGGCTGAAGATCTTCGCCGTTGCCTTTGGCGTTGGCGTAGTTTCAGGTGTCGTGCTGGGATTCGAGTTCGGAGCGAACTGGAGTGAACTGTCGCGCCTCTCCGGACCCGTGCAAGGTCCGTTGCTGACGTATGAGACTTTCACCGCATTCATGCTCGAAGCGTCGTTCTTCGGGGTGCTGCTGTTCGGGCGATCCAGGGTCAAGCCAGGCTTCTACTTGTTCTCGGTAGCGATGGTTGCGCTCGGGACGACGTTCTCAGCATTCTGGATCATGGTCAACAACAGTTGGATGCAACACCCGGTTGGCTACGATTTCATCGATGGTCGCTTTGTCCCGACGGATTGGGCCGAGATCATCTTCAGTCCGGTCGTTTGGGTGCGCTTTCCTCATATGTTGTTGGCATCGTACCTGACTGGCGCGTTCTGTGTCGCTGCGACTGGCGCCTGGTACACGCTGCGCAAACTCTGTGAGCCGGAAGCGAAGGTGATGCTACGGATGGGCCTGGCGCTGGCCACGGTTCTCATACCAGTGCAACTTGTGTTCGGGCACCTGGTCGGTGACTATGTACACGACGACCAGCCGGCTAAATTCGCTGCAATTGAGGGGCGTTGGCATGACGAGCAGCCTGCGGCAGAGGTGCTCATTGGATGGCCGGACGAAGAAAAGGAAACGAATCACTACGAAGTATCGATTCCGATTCTCGGCAGCCTGATTGCGACCATGACCACCGATTCGAAGGAGGTGGGGCTCACGAGTTTTCCAAAGGAGCAGCGGCCACCGGTATTGATTCCGTTTCTCGCATTTCGTGTGATGGTCGGCTGTGGAATCGCGATGCTGCTTATTGCGTGGCTCGGTAGCTGGTTCTCCTTCAGGAACAGCATCGAGGAAAAGAAGACGCTCCTGTGGGCAACCTATCTTTCGTTTCCCTTGCCGTTCGTGGCGATTCTGACGGGATGGTTCGCAGCAGAAGTTGGGCGACAGCCCTGGACCGTATGGGGGGTGCTGCGCACAGCAGACGCACTGACGCCGACGCTGACGGCTCGCGCGGCGGGCGCTTCACTGTTTGTCTTTGTTGTGACGTACTTGATTGTCTTCTCGTTCGGCACGTATTACGTCTACAAGCTACTCCGCAATGGTCCCGCTTCGATCGACCAGGACCGCGAGCCATCGGGGACGTCCAACAGACCGTTGGCAGTCGCTGCGGCGGAATCGTTTCGTGATTGATGAACTGACTACTCTGTGAGGCAACCATGATTACGTACTGGTCCGCAATCCTGGCCATCAGTATGCTCGTCTATGTGCTGCTCGATGGTCTTGACCTCGGTGTCGGCATGTTGTTTGGCACGACTCGGAATGAAGCACGAAGAAAGTCGATGCTGGCTTCAATCGCGCCGATTTGGGATGGTAACGAGACGTGGCTGATCGTGGCGGGCGTTGTGCTTTGGGGCGCATTCCCAATCGTCTATTCGACGCTGCTCGGTGCCTTCTACATTCCCGTCTGCGTCATGCTGGCGGGCTTGATCTTCCGCGGCGTTTCGTTCGAGTTCCGTGTCCATGCGCAACGTTCCAAGCCGGTGTGGGATTGCGGCTTAGTCGTTGGATCTCTCGTGGCAACGTTTATGCAAGGCGCGATGATTGGCGCGTTGGCAGAGGGTCTGCCCATCGAAAATGGGCGATTCATGGGCAACGATATGAGCTGGCTCAGCCCGTTCTCCGTAGTCGCCGGCATTGCGCTTTGCTTCGGCTACATGTTGCTCGGAGCGGGGTGGCTGGCGAAGAAGTGCGAGGGAGAGACGCGCGATGCCGCATTCAGGGCGATTCCTCGCTTGCTTGTCGTCGTACTCGTCTTGCTCATCGCACTCTTCTTCCACGCGTTGTACGCCAATTTTGCGGTCATGGCGCGATGGACGGAGCGTCCAGTGCTGTTCCTTGTACCGTTCGTTGGGTTGATCGCCGTGTTGATTGTCTGGCATGGGGCAAGAAGGGCGATGGATACTTCGGTATTCCTGGCGTCCGCAGCCTTGTTCGTGGTGGCATATGGGATGTTCGCCGTCTCGTTCTGGCCGTACATCGTGCCGTTCAGCATCACGATCAATGAGGCTGCTGCGCCGATGTCGAGCCTATCTTTCATGTTCTGGGGGGCTGGTCTCTTTGTCTTCCCATTGATGCTGGCTTACACCCTGTGCGGCTACACGGTCTTCAAAGGCAAGGTTGACGTCACGTCCGAGCATTATTGAAGGCGCTACGCTATCTGACTGACGTCGAGCATCCTCAGTCAGATAGCGGCGAAGAAGAAGCGGGTCATTCCGGCACGATGTCGGGGCGGTCACGCGGGAACTGCGCCAGCGTTTCCGCGCTGATGTTCAACGTTTGCATGACCATCTCAGGCGGTGTATGCGTGAGCCAGTCGGACAGCGCCACCTCCGCAAAGTGGTCAGCCTTGAAGACCTCGACCATGATCAGGTCCGTGTTGCCGACATTCTGCACATAGTGGCCGAGCCCCTTCTTCACGTAGCCGATATCACCCGCGTTGAAGTCGGCGGTCATCGCCTTGGGACCCGTATCGAAGACAGTCATGCGCCCTTTGCCCTTGATGTAGTACTGCCATTCGTCGGCGTTCGGGTGCCAGTGCAGCTCGCGCAGACCGCCCGGCACTACCGTGACCAGCGCCGCGGCCACATTCTGCGAGATTTTGAAGTTGCGGCTGTCCGCAATCTGTACATAGCCGCTGCGCGTCTTGCGAACCGGCGTGGAACCTGCCAGCGAAAATGTTACCGGAAGTGCCGGTGGACCTTTCTTCGAGGCGGAAGCACGTTGTGCTGCCGCGAGTGGTCCCGGCTCCTTGCCTTGGAAGATCCAGAGGTTGTCGACGGGAATATCCTTGAGCGATTCCACCGGAACGCCGAAATTAGCAGCCAGCACTTCAGGCGGCGTGTGAGCGAGCCAGTCCGTTACCAGCAGCGTGTTGAATTCGGAAGCCATGCCGCTATCGAACGCAATCAGAAATTCCGCGCCGGTGGTGCCTGCTCCCTGCAGCGAATGCGGCAGCCCTGGCGGGAAGTACCAGAGGTCGCCTGCTTTGACGTCCTGCACCGATGAACGGCCTTCTTCATCAAGTGTCGTGATGCGGCATTTGCCGTCGAGCATGATGGCCCATTCGGCCTGCTGATGCCAGTGCATCTCGCGAATGCCGCCCGCCGAAAGCCGCATGTTCACGCCGGAGATGTCCTTGGAGATGGCAAAATCCTCCTGCGTGACTTCGCGTGCCCAGCCGCCGTTCTGGATACGCTTGTGCGCATTGTTGAACGACGACCAAAACTGCGGCATGCCGTTGACATCGGTGGCCGGCGCGTCCTGGGCGGACGGGAACTGCCGTGCCAGCATATCGTCCCGCGGGCCGGGATCGGTGAGGCCCTGCCGGTTGCGCGCGTTGATCGCCCCTTCAGGCGGACGGTCTGGATTGCCGAATGAAGCGGCATGAGCTGACGCAGCGGCGGCTGCAAACGCCGCGGTTGCCGTACCGATCATTACCTTTCGTCTGGACAAGTCAGTCATGATTTTTCCTTTGCATGGATAGGGAAGTCTCACGCGCGTCAGAAGCGCCCAAGGGACGGTGTTGGAGGGCCCGCCAGGCATCGCCGCCATGTCGGGCAAGAAGCCATCAGGCGCCGTTGTAGTTGATCTTCAGCGTCTGGTTATCCAGCGACGTTCGCACCTTGTCCGAGAGCTTCCTGGTGGGTGCTTTCCGGCATTCGTCAACCACGTGAGCGACCGTGCGCGGCGTGTCAACGACGATCTGGTCGTTCTCGCGCACGCCCAGCTTGTCTACGCTGGCGATCCAGTAGACCACCGCCGGCTTGTAGGTTTCGCTGACCGAGAGGAACTCCTCGCAAGTCATCTTGAACGGCTTCACGGTCTTGACTTCGTCAGTGGCAGCAGAGGCGATGAGCGGGGCGGAAAGGGTGACGATCGCGAGGGAAAGAATCAGGCGTTTCATGCTGGCTCCTGGAAGCTTCGTTGGGATGGATCGACGTGAAGCGCAATCAGGAGAATGATCTCGTTCACGCCTGGGCCCATCGTAGAAGGTCGCGCAGGTGGGGGATTTTCGGAGCACGTATGGCGTTCTCGAATCGCATGGTTATGCGTTCTTCGAGGCAGGGGAGGCCGTCGGGTGCAACAGCACTGGAATGGATTTTGAGGTTGGGGTATTGCAGACGTCCCCCACGCTGTCCAACGGTACCAGCGGGTTGGTTTCCGGATAGTAGGCGGCGATGCATCCGCGCGGAATGTCGTACGCCACCAGTCGGAATCCGTCGGCACGCCGCTCGACATCGTCGTGCCATACCGTGGTCATGTCGACCCAATCGCCGTCGCGCAGGCCCAGCATTTCCAGGTCCGCCGCATGGATGAAGACCACACGCCGCTGCCCGAAGACGCCGCGATAGCGGTCGTCCAGCGCATAGATCGTCGTGTTGTACTGGTCATGAGAACGCGTGGTCATCAGCGTCATCAACCGCTCGCCATAGCGGGCGCGGGCCTGGGCAATCGGCGTGTCCGGAGTCAGTGCGTTGACAATAAACGCCGCCTTGCCGGACGGCGTGTGCCATTGCCGCTCGCGCGCGGGAACATGCAGATGAAAACCACCAGGCATGGCGATGCGGGCGTTGTAGTGCTCGAAGCCGTCGATGACTTCCGCGATCTTGTCCCGAATGCGGGCGTAGTCCTGTGCGTACCAGAGCCAGTCGACCGTCTTGCTGCCCAGCGTCGCATGGCCAAGATTGGCAATGATGGCAGTTTCGGACATCAGGTCGGGTGATGCGGGCTTGTTCATGCCAAAGGAGATGTGGACCTGCGAGACTGAGTCTTCCACGGTCACGCCCTGCGGAGCGCCGTTCTGCAGGTCAATCTCAGTGCGCCCCAATGTAGGCAGGATCAGCGCGTCTTTTCCATGGACAAGGTGGCTGCGGTTAAGTTTGGTCGCGATATGCACCGTGAGGTCGCAAGCGCGCAGGGCGCCCCAGGTACGCTCGGTATCAGGTGTAGCCGATGCAAAATTCCCGCCCAATGCGATAAAGACCCTCACATCTCCCCGCAGCATCGCCTCGATGCTCTCCACAACGTCGTAGCCGTGTTCGCGCGGCGGGTTAAAGCCGAAGGCTGCGCCGAGCTTGTCGAGGAAGGCCCCGGTCGGCTGCTCCTCGATGCCTACCGTCCGGTTGCCCTGCACATTGGAGTGGCCGCGAACGGGGCACAGGCCCGCGCCTTCGCGCCCGATATTGCCGCGTAGCATCATCAGGTTGGTCAGCATCTGGATCGTCTGTACCGAGTGCTTGTGCTGAGTCAGGCCCATGCCCCAGGTACAGATCACGCGCTCGCCCCGGACATAGATGGTGGCCAGACCCTCGATCTCTTCGCGCGGCACGCCAGATTCGCGCTCGATGATGGGCCACGATTCGGCGCGCAGGTCGGCCGCGAAAGGCTCGAAGCCGTGCGTGTGTTCAGCAATGAAAGCCGTGTCCAGTACGCGAGCCGTTCCATTGGTCAACGCTTCGTCGTCCAGTTCCAGCACGCGCTTCGCCACCCCCTTGATCAGCGCGTAGTCGCCGCCAAGTGTCGGACGCACGAACACCGAGCAGATCTTCGTCTCTGACATTGTCAGCATTTCGACCGGGCTCTGCGGGCTGGTGAAGCGCTCAAGCCCACGTT
Source organism: Cupriavidus sp. 01L43 (assembly GCF_056399925.1). Taxonomy (NCBI): domain Bacteria; kingdom Pseudomonadati; phylum Pseudomonadota; class Betaproteobacteria; order Burkholderiales; family Burkholderiaceae; genus Cupriavidus; species Cupriavidus sp. 01L43. The sequence goes on along the minus strand of NZ_JBFTSH010000014.1, from coordinate 128,040 downwards.
CGCGCAGCGGGTTAATTGATACCAGCGTGGCGCCCCGCTTGGCGCAGTCGCGTAGTTCGGAGAGCATGCGCGGATGGTTTGTGGCGGGATTCTGGCCAAACAGCAGGATCGTGTCGCAGGTCTCGAAATCATCCAGCGTGACTGTGCCCTTTCCGACGCCTACGGTGTGCGGCATGCCACGACTGGTGGCTTCGTGGCACATGTTCGAGCAGTCCGGAAAATTGTTGGTGCCCAGCATCCGTGCAAACAGCTGATACATGAAGGCGGCCTCGTTGCTCGCGCGCCCGGACGTGTAGAAAGCAGCCTGATTCGGGTCGGGCATGGCGCGCAGCCGGGTACCAATAAGGGAAAAGGCATTCTGCCAACTGATCGGGCGATACGTATCTGACGTTGCGTCATAGACCACAGGCTCGGTCAGACGGCCATGCTGCTCCAGCTCGTAGTCGGTCTCTTGCATCAGCGATTCCACCGTGTGATGCGCGAGGAATTCGGCCGTCACGCGCTTGCCGGTAGATTCAGCTGCCACGGCCTTGACGCCGTTCTCACAGAACTCGAACGTGGATGCGTGTTCGCGGTCAGGCCAGGCGCAGCCTGGGCAGTCAAAGCCGTCTGGTTGGTTCTGGCGGAACAGCATCGCGTAGTCACGGCCCGGCACGCGTTCCTTGATGAGGTTGATGGCGACATACTTCAGCGCGCCCCAGCCGGCGGCGGCGTGGGCATAGGGTTCGATGCGGGGCTTTGATTTGAAGGCCATGACGGGGTCTCCTGCCTTAAAGAGTTCGATGCCTTGTGATGGCCCGAGCGTAAAGGAGGAAGGATTGCGGCAATTGCGTCTTGCGGAGCCAGTTTCGTTTTCGCACGACATGCCGGAGGCCCGGAATGCCGCAGGCAAACCAAAGGAGGAAGTGGCTCTACAAATTGCCTAGGCGAGAAAACCCAGGGACGAATGCGGTCGGTGTGCCAGGCCCTCAGTCGGCGTACTGGAGGAACGCGACGGCAATCAAAATCAGATTCAGGACGGCAAGGACAATCCAGCCGTACATCAGCAGCAGGCTTTCCTGTTCGCTCACGAGGGCCTCCGCGATGTCAGGGTGCGTTGGAACGGAACAGGGTCGAACGCATGGAGATTCTCCAGTGGGACTGCGATGGATCTGCGGTTCAAGCGCCGATCAGCATGGCGCCGGCCCCGCGAACAGGCGGGTGCCGTCTTGGGTAATGCTGTAGCGCATGTCTGTCTTCCTGAGGAGTGAGCGAGACTTGAGAATACGGCCCGCGGGCGTAGGGCCCTTCTGCGCGGCCGGTGGAGGTGTCGTATATGCACGTCGACCCCGGTGACGCCCGCCGCTCGCCGAGGCGCTGGGCATCATCGGCTTGAAGCGGGGCATGGGCGTCCGGGCAGCGCCAACAGCGCATCAGCCTCAGTCTGAGGCCGGCGTGCTTGCCTCGGCGGGCTCGCCCGTCTTGCCATCCTTTCTATCCCATCCCCCACCCAGCGCCCGGAACAGCGAGACGCTGGCCGTCAGCTGGCGCCGGTGCACGGCTTCCAATGCGCGGGCGTCGGTCAGGGCGGTGGCCTGCGCCACGTTGACGTCCAGGTAGGCGGAGGCGCCCTTGCGGTAACGCTCGGTGGCCTGCTGCAAGGCGCGGTCGGATGCCGTGACGGCGGCCCGCTGGCTGGCGGCTTCCTCGTCGAGCAACCGCAGCGCCGCGTAGTTGTCTTCCACATCCTGCACGGCATTGAGTACGGTCTGGCGGTAATCCGCCGCGCTGGCGTCGAACTGGGTGCGGGCGCTGTCCACGCCGGCCTGGCGCTTGCCGCCATCGAAGATCGTCGCGGCCAGTGACGGGCCGACGGCCCAGAAGCGGCTAGGCGCCGTCAGCCATCCCGCCAGGCCGGAACTTTCCAGTCCGCCGTTCAGGTTCAGCATCAGCGTCGGGAAGAAGGCCGCGCGTGCCACGCCGATCTGCGCGTTGGCGGCGGCCACCCGGCGCTCCGCCGCTGCGATGTCCGGACGGCGTTGGAGCAATGTGGCCGGCACGGCCGCCGGCGTGGCGGGCAGGGCGATGCTGGTCTCACCCGGATTCGACGTGGCCACCGGCAGGGTAAAGGTGCTCGCCGGCTCGCCCAATAGCGTGGCCAGTGCATGCATCAGCTGCGTACGCGCCAGTTGCAGGTCGGTCAGCTGGGCGCGCGTGCCTTCCACGCGCGCCTTCGCCTGGGCGACATCGCTTTCCGCCGCAATGCCGCCCAGGTAGCGGTTGGTCACCAGTTGCAGCACCGATGCGTAGGCGTCCACGGTCTGCTGCAGCAGCGCCGCCTCGCGGTCGAGCGATCGGATGCCGAAGTAGTCGATGGCGGCTTCCGCCAACAGGCTCAGGCGGACGGCGGCCACATCGTCGGCGCTGGCCTGCAGGCGGGCCTTCGCGGCGTCGACGTTGTTGCCGATGCGGCCGAACAGGTCAGGTTCCCAGGTGGCACCAAGACCAATCAGGTGATCGGGCGTGGTCCTGCCGGCCAGCGAATGGCCCAGCACGTTGGCTGACAGGTGTGTACTCGTGACGCTGGCGGCGGCGCCGACGGTGGGGAAATAGTCGGCGCGGGCGGCAGCCACCTGCGCGCGCGCATCGCGCAGCAGGGCCATGGACTTGAGCAGGCTCTGGTTCGAGACGTCAATGCGTGCCAGTAGGGCGTCGAGTATGGCGTCATCGTAGGCGCGCCACCAGTCCGACGCGATGGCGTCCTGGTGCTGGACAGCCTCGGCTTCCTGATAGGTGGCCGGCAGCGGCATCGCCGGCACTTCGTACGGCTCGGTGGCGCATCCGGCCAGCCAGGCGCAGGCCAGCACGACGGCGGTGTGCCTGATGGTAAGCCTGGTGGTGCGCTTCGTGTCCCGCTTCATCTTCCGGTCGCCGCTCATGCCGCGTCCCCCTTGGCGGGGGCGGCCACGCGCACGGGCATGCCGGAGACGATGCCGTCGCCGGGGTTGACGACGACCCGGTCGTTCTCCTGCACGCCACTTAGTACCTCCACATGCGAACCGAAATCTCGACCGAGTGCGACCTGACGAATCGTCAGCTTGTTTTCAGCATCCACAACGGCCACCGCAGGGCCACTGGCGGGAAACATCAACGTATTGGCTGGCAGATCCAGGCCCGCATGGGCGCTGCCCACTTCCAGATGCACCTGGGCGTAGGTGCCGGGCAGGATATGACCGTCCTGGCTGTCGACGTCAAGCTCCACGCGCAGGCTGCGCGTGATGGGGTTGATCGCACCGGCCGTGCGCGTAACGGTGGCGGGGTAGCGTTGTCCCGGCGCTTGCGGCAAAGTCAGCCATGCGCGCGTGCCCGGTACCGTTGCCGCGCTGACATCCTGGGGGACCTGAGCATAAACGCGCAGCCGCGTGCCGGCCGAGATATGGAACAGTTCGCGGTCCTGGCTCGGTGCGCTACCTGCGTCAATCAGCGCCCCCGTATCGACATTGCGTGCGGTAATCACGCCATCAAACGGCGCGCGGATCTGCATGTAGCTGGCCAGTTGTGCCAGCCGCGAAGTATTTGAGCGTGCCGCGGCCAGCAAGGCCGCCTTGGCATGCATGTCGGCGACTTTCTGGTCGGTTTCCTGCTGCGCGACGGAGTTAGTCGCCTGCAGGTCCTGCCAGCGCTTGGCCGTGGTGCTGGCCAGCTGGTAGTTGGTGGCCGCCGTCGCCTCGTCGGCGCGAGCCTGGCGCAACTGGTCGGATACCTCGGGCGCATCAATCTCCGCTAGCAACTGGCCAGCCTTCACCGAGGTGCCGATGTCGGCGTACCAGCGCCGCAGATAGCCGTTGACGCGCGCATGGATGGCGGCATCGTCGTAGGCCTGGACATCGGCTGGCAGGGTGATATCGCGCACGGCTGCAGCATTTCGGGGGGACACCACACTGACGACAGGAATTTCCGCGCTTTTGGCGCGCAACTGCAAAGCGCCAAAGCTGTGCCAGCGTGGGAAGATCCCGGCAGTAAGGGCTGCTGCGACGCAAAGGCCCGATACCGCCAGTATGGCGAGGCGTGACCGGCTACGTGGCGCCGAGGCCGTAGTACGAGGTTTGCTATGTGTCATGCCAGGTCTTCTCGAAGCGTGGCGGAGTCGTCGACTCGGGTGCGGCCCGCCATCCAGTCATGCAGGGTGGCAAAGAACACTGGCACGAGTACCAGCGTTGCGGTTGTGCCAAATGCCAGGCCGCCAATCACGGTGCGACCGAGCGGCGCATTCTGCGCGCCCGCACCACTTGTCGCCAAAGCCATCGGCACCATGCCGAACAGCATGGCCAGCGCCGTCATCGCCACAGGGCGGAAGCGGCTGAAGCCAGCTTCCCATGCTGCATCCACGGCAGATTTTCCGCCTGCCATCCCTTCGCGCGCGTGGCTTATCACGAGGATGCTGTTAGCCGTCGCGATGCCAACGCAGATGATGGCCCCCGTGAGCGCGGGAACACTGATGGTGGTATCGGTCGCAAATAACATCCATGCCATGCCAGAGAGCGCTACGGGAAGTGCGCCAACGATGGCAACTGGATCGAGCCACGACTGGAAGTTCACGACCATCAACAGGTAGACCAGCACGATGGCAGCAGCCAGGCCGGCCAGCAGGCCTGCAAACGATGCATGCATCGTCTGCACCTGGCCGCGGACAACGATGCCTGAGCCAGCCGGCAACTGATCGTGCGCCTTGCTGACGATACGCTGCACATCGCTGGCCACCGAACCCAAGTCGCGACCCCGTACCGCAGCGAACAGATCGAGTACTGGTTGCACGTTGTAATGCGAAACCACACCTTGCTGACTGGAGCGCGTGATGGTGCCGAACTGGCCAAGCTGCCCAGCGCCACCTTGCTGCACAGTGTCAGCGCCCAGGCCAAGTGGAATGCTCGACAGCGTTTGCAGCGAGTCCATTGCATACTGCGGCACCGATACGGCCACCTGATAACTGACGCCGTTCTTGGGGTTAAGCCAGAAGTTGGGCGCTGTTTGGCTGCTGCCGGACAGAGAGATCAGCAGGTTCTGCGCCACTTCGCGTTGGGACAGCCCCGCCTGCAGGGCACGTGTGCGGTCAACATTGAGACTCAGGGCAGGCTGGTCGGTCGGCTGTTGGAGGTGCAGGTCGGTCAGTCCGGGCACGCCTGCCAGGCTGCGCATCAGTTGATCGGCCACTTTGCGGTTGCCTTCCAGGTCTTTCCCGACTATTTGGATGTCGATAGGCGCAGGCAGGCCGAAATTGAGGATCTGGCTGACCATGTCGGCCGGCAGAAACGAAAAGCTGACCCCGGGAAAGTTCTTCCGCAGGGCCGCGTCGAGCTGTTCGACCAGCGCGCCAGAACGGCCGGCATCGGGCTTCAGCGACACCAGGATCTCCGCGTCGCCGGTGCCAATCGGCAGCGCAGAATCGTAGGTCAGGTTAATGCCGCTGACGGGCAGGCCAATGTCGTCGACGATGCCGGCCACGTGGGTGGGTCCAATGACCAGGCGAACTTCATTTTCCACTTCATCTACGATACGCGCCGTTTCCTCGATGCGCGTGCCGGTGCGTACCCGCATATGCAGTCGGATCTCGCTGCCTTCGATGGTGGGAAAGAAATCCTGGCCCAGGAACGGCACAAGCGTCATCGACACCAAAAAAACTAGCGCGAAGAACGAAACGGTACGGCGTGGCGCTGCCAGCGCAGCGCGCAGCAGGCGCGAATACGAAAGCCTCACCCGTTCGAATCTCGCGTCAAATCTCGTATGAACCGCGCTGAACCAGCTGGCCAGGCGTCCGCCCTTGGGCCGCTGCGCATTTTCGCCGCGCAGTAGATAGTGCGCCAGCGTGGGAATGAGCGTGCGGGAAAGGAAGTAGGAAGCCATCATCGCAAACACCACTGATTCGGCCAGGGGCACGAACAGGTAGCGAGCGACGCCGCTGAGTAGGAACATCGGCAGGAACACGATGCAGATGCACATCGTGGACACCAGCGTGGGCAGTGCGATTTCTCCCGAACCGTCAAGGATGGCCTGCTCGAGTGGCTTGCCTGTCTCGCGATGATGGGCAATATTTTCGATTGCCACGGTGGCATCATCTACGAGTACGCCCACGGCAAGCGCGAGCCCGCCCAGCGTCATGATGTTCAAGGTCTGCCCCAGCGCCGCCAGGGCGATGAGTGCTGCCAGTACCGATAGCGGAATCGTGATGGCAATGATCAGCGTGGCGCGCCAGCTACCCAGGAACAGCAGGATCATTGTGGCTGTCAGGCAGGCGGCCACCAGCGCCTCGTGCAGCACACCGTCGATCGCCGACAATACGAACACTGACTGGTCCGAGAGGGGTTGCACGTGGAGCGACTTCGGCAGTCCTGAAAGAATGTGCGGCAGCAGGGCCCGGATCTGCGAAACGACGGTCAGTGTTGAGGCACTGCCAGTCTTCTCGATTTCCAGCAGCGCGGCTCTCTTGCCGTCATGCCGCACCACATTGGTCTGGGGCGCGTAACCATCGTGGACCTGCGCCACGTCGCGAACATAGACCGTGCCGTTGGGGCCGCTGCGGACCGGCAAGTCGTTCAACGCGGCTACGGTCTGCGTACTGCCATTGAGATCTACCCGGTATTCCAGCGAGCCAATCTTGGCGGTGCCGCCAGGCAAAACCAAATTCTGCGCGTTGATCGCGCTCACGACATCGACTGGAGCCAGGCCGCGTGCCTGGAGTGCCGGTACATTAAGGTCCACCGTCACCTGGCGTACCTTGCCGCCGTAGGGAAGCGGCACTGACGCGCCTTCTACTGTGGCCAGTTGGGTGCGGATAAAGCTGTTGCCCAGGTCGTACAGTTCCTGCTCCGGCAGCGTGTCGCTGCCTAGCGCCAGGCGCAGGATTGGTACCGTAGAGGCGTTGTAGCTAAGGACAAGGGGTGGCGTGGCGCCCGGCGGCATCTGCTTGAGAATCGATTGCGCGCCGGCCGTGGCTTGAGCAATCGCCCGGTTGATGTCAGCGCCGGGGTGGAAGAAGACCTTGATGACGGCCACCCCCGGTAGCGACTGCGACTCGATGTGCTCGATATTGTCGACGTCGGTGGTCAGGGAACGCTCGTATTCCGTGACGATACGTTGCGCCATGTCTTCGGCAGACAAACCGTTGTAGCTCCAGACCACGCTGACCACCGGAATGTCGATCGACGGAAAAATGTCCGTAGGCATGCGCAGGATGGAAACCATCCCACCAAGCAACAGCAGAATGGCTAGCACAATGAAGGTATAGGGCCGGCGTAGTGCAAGCCTGACGATCCACATGTTCGTTTTCCTGGTTCACCTGTCCCGATTGAAGGCAAAGTGAGTCTAGGAAGAAATGGCCGCAGGACTATTTCGGAAACTGGCGGCGCTTTTCTGTTCGAACTGTCGAGATATGCAATTTTTGAAAAGCGCAACGTGCCGACGATGAGTGCGAGCCACCCGACCGGCAAGGCACATTGAGGTAAAGTTTCGTCCCGGCCGCGTCCATCCGACGCGGCCTTGCCGCCGCCGATCCGCGCGAGGTGGTGGAGTTCAACGACTACGTGCAGCCGAACGCCGCGCTGGACGCGGGCGATCTGGAGGCCAACAGCTTCCAGCATCAGCCGTACCTGGACAGCCAGGTCAAGCAGCGCGGCTACAAGATGGTCAGCGTGGGCTACACCTATATCTCGCCGCTGGGCGTGTACGCGCAGAAGCTGAAGTCGCCGAAGGACCTGCCGCAGGGCGCCAAGGTGGCCGTGCCGAACGACCCGTCGAACGAGAACCGCGCGCTGCTTTTGCTCGCCGCACAGGGCGTGATCAAGCTGAAGCCGGGCGTGGGCACCAACGGCGTGAACGCTACGCCGCTGGACGTGGCCGAGAACCCCAAGAAGCTCAAGATCGTGGAACTGGACGCCGCCCAGCTGGCGCGCGCCCTGCCTGACGTGAGCGCCGCGGTGATCAACACCAACTACGCGCTCGCCGCCGGCCTCCAGCCGACCAAGGACGCCATCGCCATGGAAGACATCCGCAGCCCGTACGCGAACATCATCGTGGTGCGCACGCAGGACAAGGACAAGCCATGGGTCACGAAACTCGTAGCGGCGTACCAGTCGGACGACGTGCGCCAGTTCATGAAGGAAAAGTACAAGGGCGCGATGGTGCCGTCGTTCTGATCGGGACTTCATCTATCCATACTCGATTTCCTTCGTTCGCCCTCGGCGGCGACGGCGCTAAGGTAGGGGTCGATCCAAACGGAGAACCACCAGTGGCTACCCCCCTCAAAGTCGTCGCCGTCAATGGCAGTGTCCACCAGCCCTCGCGCACCCGTGTGCTCGTGCAGGCACTGCTGGAGGCGCTGGAAGAACGGCTCGTGCTCGACACCCGCATCGTCGACCTGAGCGAGATTGCCCGCCCGCTGGGTGGCGCGCTGTCGCGCGAGGAACTGCCTGCCGGGATCGAGGCGCAACTGGCGGACATCGAGTCGGCGGACCTGCTGATCGCCGCCGCGCCGGTCTACCGGGGCTCGTTCCCGGGCCACTTCAAGCATCTGTTCGATCTGGTCGGGATGAACGCGCTGGTGGATACGCCGGTGCTGCTGGCCGCCACGGGCGGCAGTGACCGGCACGCACTGGTGCTGGAGCACCAGTTGCGCCCGCTGTTCGGCTTCCTGCAGGCGCTGACGCTCCCGATTGGCGTGTATGCCTCGACGGCTGATTTCGACGGCTATCAGGTCGGCAATGGCCCGCTGCAGGAACGCATCCGCCTCGCGGCGGATCGTGCGGCGCCGCTGTTCGCCAGCCACGCGCGCCAGTTGCTGCGCGTGGCCTGACCTGGCCTGATTTGGCCCGGCTCGGGTTCAGATTCCCAGAAGCTTCTTCGCCTCGCCGAGCGACTTCATCGAGGCGTCGTGATCGCCGGCCTTGTGCTGCGCTTCGCCGTCGGCGCGCAGCTTCTGGACCTTGGTCATGTCGGCCTGCGACAGCGCCGGCTTGGTCGCCAGTTTCGCGTCGATGGCCTTCATCTCATTGGGACAGTTATGCGCCAGCGCGGCACCGCTCGCGAAGAGCAGGCCCAGCGCCAGGGCGATGTGACGTGAAGTGCCCATGGCAGGCTCCTTCATACGGGGATGGGGAGCCTTCAGGATAGTGCACCGCGATCAGTCTGCAATGGCTGGCGGCAGCCGGCTGCCCACCCAGTCGCGCGCCTGCTCATAGGCGGCGGCGAGTTGCAGCACGGCCAGGTCGTCGCGCGGGCGGCCAATCAGCTGCATGCCCATCGGCAACCCCTCCGCATTGAACCCCACCGGCACGCTGATGACTGGCGAGCCAGACAGCGTCCACGCCACCACCACCTCCATCCAGCGGTGATAGGTATCCATCTGCCGGCCGGCGATCGATGTCGGCCACGGCTGCTTCACATCGAACGGGAACACCTGCGCCGTGGGCACCGCCACGTAGTCGAACGTGGCGAAGGTGCGTTGCAGCGCGTTGTACCAGGCCGAGCGCTCCGTGCTGGCGGTGTAGAGGTCGCTGGCGGTCTGGTTCAGCGCGCCTTCGATCTCCCAGATGGCCTCTGGCTTCAGCTGCGCGCGCGTGGCCGGGTTGCGGTAGAGCGTCATGCGGGCGTTGCCGACGAGGAAATGGCGATGGGTCAGCCAGGTCTGCCAGATTTTCTCGGGCGGATAAGGGGCGCCGATAGCTTCCACGCTGACGCCGAAATCCGGGAAGAAGCGCAGCGCCTGCTCGCACAGCGGCAGGATGCCGTCTTCCATCGGCAGGTAGCCGCCCCAGTCGCCCAGCCACGCCACGCGCTTGCCGTTCAGGTCGGCGCGCAGCACGTCCGTGACGTTCGCGGGCGTGAGCGAGGCCAGCACCGGGTCGGCTGGAAGCGCCTGCGGGGTGCGCGCGTCGGGGCCGGCCTGCGTGGCCAGCAGCAGGGCAAGGTCCGCCACCGTGCGTGCCATCGGCCCTTCGCAACCGAGCTGCGACAGGAACAGTTCCGGCGTGGGGCCGTAGGGCACGCGGCCCGCCGAGGGCCGGAAGCCGAATACGTTGCAGTAGCCGGCCGGGTTGCGCAGCGAGCCGCCGAAGTCGCTGCCATCCGCCACGGGCAGCATACGCAGCGCCAGTGCCGCCGCCGCGCCGCCACTGCTGCCGCCCGCCGTGCGCGTGGCATCGTAGGGATTCAGCGTGGCGCCGTACACCGGGTTGAACGTCTGCGAGCCCAGCCCGAACTCGGGCGTGTTGGTCTTGCCGATCAGGATCGCCCCGGCGCGCCGCGCGCGCTCGACCACGATGGCATCGATCGTCGGCACATTGTCCTTGTAGATCGGCGAGCCGAACGTCGTGCGGATGCCGCGCGTCATCGCCAAATCCTTGGGCGCCTGCGGCATGCCGTGCATCCAGCCTGCGGAGCGGCCCGCCGCCAGCGCCTCGTCGGCGGCGGCGGCCTCGGCCATCAGCGCCGCTTCGTCGCGCATGGCCACGATGGCGTTGCTGCCCGGATTGACCTGCGCGATATGGGCCAGGTAGGCGGCCATGACCTGCCGGCACGACACCTCGCCCCCGTGGATGGCCTGCGACAGCGCCCGCGCGGACAGCATGACGATGGGATCGGCGGCGTAAGGCATGGCGGGCTCGGTGTCAGCGTCAGAGTTGGGCGGCGTGATGCCGGATATGGTCGGCCATGAACGTCTGGATGAAGTAGTAGCCGTGGTCGTAGCCGGCGTGCCGTCGCAGCGTCAGCGGCTGGCCGGCGACCTTGCAGGCGGCCTCGAACGCTTCCGGATGCAGTTGCTCCTCGAGGAAGCGGTCGGCCAGACCCTGGTCGATCAGGATGCCGGCGGGGAAGGGCGGCGCGTCCTGCCCGGTCATCAGTTCGCTGGCGTCGTGCTCGGCCCAGCGCACCGGATCGTTGCCGAGGTAGCCGCTGAAGGCCTTGATGCCCCACGGGCATTTCATCGGCGCGGCAATCGGCGCGAAGGCGGACACCGAGCGGAAACGGTGCGGATAGCGCTGCGCCAGCACCAGCGCCCCGTGGCCGCCCATCGAATGGCCGAAGATGCCCACGCGCGCGGCATCGCCGGGCAATTCCGTGGTGGCGATGGCGAACAGCTCGCTCGCCACGTAGCTCTCCATATGCCAGTGCATGTGCCACGGCGCCTCGACGGCATCCACGTAGAACCCCGCCCCCACGCCGAAGTCCCACGAATCGGCCTCGCCCGGCGCGTTGGCGCCGCGCGGGCTGGTATCGGGCGAGATCAGCATCATGCCGTGCTCGGCGGCGTAGCGCTGGGCGTCGGCCTTGATCGGGAACGTTTCCTCGGTGCAGGTCAGCCCGGCCAGATAGAACAGCGCCGGCACGCGCGTGGTGCCCGTGCCCAGCGCTTCCTTCGGCAGGAACACCGAGAACCGCATCGGCAGCCCGATAGCGGCCGAGTGGTGCCGGTAGAAGCGCTGCACGCCGCCATGGCAGCCGTGCTCGGCGAGCAGTTCCAGGTCGGTCTGCATCAGTACAGCACCACCGAGCGGATCGATTCGCCGCGCTTCATCAGGTCGAAGCCTTCGTTGATGCGCTCCAGCGGCAGCGTGTGGGTGATCAGGTCGTCGATGTTGAGCTTGCCTTCCATGTACCAGTCGACGATCTTCGGCACGTCCGTGCGCCCGCGTGCGCCGCCGAATGCCGAACCCTTCCACTCACGGCCCGTCACCAGCTGGAACGGGCGCGTCGAGATCTCCGCGCCGGCTTCCGCCACGCCGATGATGATCGACTTGCCCCAGCCCTTGTGGCAGCACTCCAGCGCCTGGCGCATGACCTGCGTGTTGCCGATGCACTCGAACGAGTAGTCGGCGCCGCCGTCGGTGAGCTGGACGATGTGGTCCACCACGTTCGGCACGTCCTTGGGGTTGACGAAGTGGGTCATGCCGAACTTGCGCGCCATCGCCTCGCGGCCCGGGTTCAGGTCCACGCCGATGATCTTGTCAGCGCCGACCATCTTGGCCGCCTGGATCACGTTCAGGCCGATGCCGCCGAGGCCAAACACCACTACGTTGGCACCGGCTTCCACCTTGGCCGTGAACAGCACGGCGCCCACGCCGGTCGTCACGCCGCAGCCGATGTAGCAGACCTTGTCGAACGGGGCATCCGGGCGGATCTTGGCCAGCGCGATCTCCGGCACCACGATGTGGTTGGCGAAGGTGGACGTGCCCATGTAGTGGAAGATCGGCTTGCCGTCGATCGAGAAGCGCGAAGTGCCATCCGGCATCAGCCCCTTGCCCTGCGTGGCGCGGATGGCCTGGCAGAGGTTGGTCTTGCGCGACAGGCAGAACTTGCACTGGCGGCATTCCGGCGTGTAGAGGGGAATCACGTGGTCGCCCGGCTTGAGCGAGGTCACGCCGGGGCCGACGTCGGTGACGATGCCGGCGCCCTCATGGCCCAGGATGGCCGGGAAGATGCCTTCCGGATCGGCGCCCGAGAGCGTGTAGTAGTCGGTATGGCAGATGCCGGTGGCCTTGATTTCCACGAGCACCTCGCCGGCGCGCGGGCCGTCCAGGTCGACATCTTCGATGGTCAGCGGGGCGCCGGCTTTCCAGGCGATGGCGGCTTTGGTCTTCATGGGGGGCTCCTAGGCAAGCGTGTGGGGGCGGCGCGCGTGGCGCGCGAACAGGCCACGACTATACGGCCATCGGCGGCGCGCGGCCAGACGGATGCTCGATTATCGGCCGCCCGGCGCGCCGCGCGCGAGCACAGTGGGTGCCTCCCCGGCGGGTGTCAGCTGGCCTTCGTGCCGCCGACCCAGCCACCAGCCCAGCCAGGCCCACGCGATGGCCAGCACCGCGCCGGCCAGCGCCACGGAGGCGGGATGGCCGGAGATGGCGTCGATGGCGGTGCGCACCCAGGCGCTCACCGCGTCGCCCGCGCGATACACCGCCGTGTCGATGACGTTCTTGGCCTTGTACTTGGTTTCCGGGTCCACCACGGTGAACAGCATCTCGCGCCCGGGGCGCAGCAGCGCGTACTCGCCCACGCGCCGCACGATCATCGCGCCGGCCAGCACCGCGAAGGTCGGCCAGACCGCCAGCGCCAGGAAGCCGAGGGTCACCAGCACAGGCACGCCGGTCAGCAGCGCGGTCACGCCGTAGCGCCGCGCCACGCGGCCCGAAAAGAACAGCTGGATCACGATGGTCAGCGCCTGCACCGTGGCATCGAGCGCGCTGAAGACCTGTGTCTGCTGCGCGCGCGACGGATACGCGGCGGCCACCAGCTTGGCCTGCTCGAAGTACAGGAAGGTGCTCGCCGTGGCGAGCAGGATCACGAACACGCTGATGCCGAGCAGGTAGCGCGAGCGCGCCACGAGCACCAGCCCCGCCCACAGCCCGCCACCGACCGGCTCGGCCGGGTCCTGCCCCGCACCCGTGCTGCCCACGCCGGCCATCCCTGCCCCCGAGCGGCGCCGCCAGCCGAACAGGAAACCCACGCCGGGCAGCGTGGCGGCCAGCAGCGCCGCCGACAGCACCATCAGCCCCGTCAGCCCGATGCTTCCCACCAGCCAGCCGCCCAGCAGCGGACCCGCCAGCCCGCCGGCGCTGGCGCCCGCCGCCAGCAGCGCGAACAGCCGCTTGGCCTGATCGGGACGGAACACGTCGGCCATCAGGCTCCACGCCACCGACACCACGAACAGGTTGAAGACCGAGAGCCAGACATAGAACACGCGCGCCAGCCACACGTTGTCCGGCATCGCCCGCGTGGCAAAGGCAAAGCCAAGCAGGTTGGCGATGAAGAATGCGTAGACCCACGGCACGAAGCGTCGACGGGGCAGCCACTTGCAGCAGGCGCCGTAGAACGGGATGGCCACCAGCATCACCACGAAGGTGGCGGTGAACAGCCATTGCAGGTTCTGCACGCCGCCGGCGATGCCCATGGTCTCGCGCACGGGGCGCAGCATGAAGTAGCTGGCGAACAGGCAGAAGAAGAACAGGAAGCCCGCCACCACGGCGGGGGCTTCGCCGGGGCGCATGCCGAGGCCGCGTTGCAGCGGACGGGCCGCGTCAGGCTGGGGCAGGGGCGGGGGCGTAGTCATGGCCGGCGCTCAGGCCAGCGCGGCGGCGATGCGGGCCCGCTCGCGCGTATCGGGCATGCGGCCGAACGCCGCGCCGAGGTTGTCGGCCATATTGCGCGGCTTGGAGGTGGCCGGGATGGCCGCCGTCACCGCCGGGTGGCTGACCACGAACTTCAGGAACAGCTGTCCCCAGGTGGTGCAGTCCACCTCGCCGGCCCAGTCGGGCACCGGCTTGCCCTTCACCGCGCTGAATAGCCGCCCATCCTGGAACGGCCGGTTGACCAGCACCGCCACGCCGCGCTCCTCGCACAGCGGCAGCAGCGTCTTCTCGGCGTTGCGCTCGCCCAGCGAGTAGTTGATCTGGAGGAAATCCATCTTTTCCTGCCGCAGGATCTGCGCCAGGGCGTCGTGCGAGTCTTCCCGATAGTGGGTGATGCCGATATAGCGGGTCTTGCCGGCTTCCTTCTGCTGGCGCAGCCAGCGCAGGTTGTTCTGCCAGTCGATCAGGTTATGCACCTGCAGCAAATCCACGCTGTCGACGTGGAGATCGGACAGTGACCGGGCGAACTGCGCCGGCACCTGCGCCACGCTGGTAGAGACCTTGGTCGCCAGGAACACCCGCTGGCGGGCCTTGGCGGCTTGCAGGAGGTCGCCGGTGACGGCTTCCGCGCTGCCGTAGCTGGGCGCGGTGTCCACCACGGCGCCGGGAATGCGCTGCAGCAACAGCGCCATGACCTCGGTGAGCGGGGTGCGTTCGTCAGCGCCGGCGCCCACGTTGAAGGTATCGGCCGTGCCCATGCCGATGACCGGCAACTGCACGTTGGTGCCCGGGATCTTGCGCCGCATCGGCGCCTCCATGGTGGCGGCATGAGCGGCTGCATGAGCGGCTGCATGAGCGGCGGCCAGGGCAGGGGTGGCCGGCAAGGCGGCCAGCGCGGCGGAAAGTCCCAGGAAGGTGCGGCGGTCGATCGGCATGGCAATGTCCCTCGCGGTCGGGTTTCAGGACGTTAGCGCGTGGCCGGGGCGATGTAAACCAGACAACAGGCCAACATCGGGCACGGGCGGGTGGGGCCCGATTGCAAAAAAGCGGCGCACACTGAACAATCCGGCGGCAACCCTGAAAACGGAGGACGACCCCGGTGATCGCGAGTTTCCTTGGCGTGCTGTTCGACGGCCTGGCGTACGGCAGCCTGCTGTTCCTGATCAGCATTGGCCTGTCCGTGACCATGGGGCTGATGAACTTCGTCAACCTGGCCCATGGCGCCTTTGCCATGCTCGGCGGCTATGTGGCCGTGGTGCTGATGAACCGCGCCGGCGTGCCGTTCCTGGCGGCGCTGCCGCTGGCCTTCCTGGGCGCGGCGGCGGTGGGCTGGCTGCTCGAGCGCACGCTCTATCGGCGCCTGTACCGGGCCAGCCACCTCGACCAGGTGCTGTTTTCCATCGGCCTGACCTTCATGGCGATGGCCGGCGCCACGTGGCTGTTCGGCCCCGGCCAGCAGCCGGTGGCGCTGCCCGAGTTCCTGATCGGGCAGGTGCAGGTGGCCGGGATCGACCTGGGCGCCTATCGGCTGTTCCTGATCGGCGTGGTGGTGGTGATCACGCTGGCGCTGGGGTGGCTGGTGGCGCGCACGCGCTTCGGGGCGCAGGTACGGGCTGCCGTCGATCACCAGCAGGCCGCGCGCGGTCTCGGCATCAACGTGGAGCGGGTGTTCAGCCTGACGTTCGCGCTCGGCTCGGGACTGGCCGGCCTTGGCGGCGGACTGGGCATCGACGTGCTCGGGCTCGATCCCGCCTTCCCGCTCAAATACATGGTGTATTTCCTGCTGGTAGTGGCCGTGGGCGGYGCCGGCTCCATCCGCGGCTCGCTGCTCGCGGCGATCGTGCTTGGGGTGGCGGACGTAGCCGGCAAGTACTACGTGCCGGCGGTGGGCGCGTTCGTGATCTACGCGATGATGGTCGTGCTGCTGGTGGCCTTCCCGGCCGGCCTGTTCGGGAGGCGCGCATGAAATCCGTCCTGCGTACCGATCAAGCCGTCCAGCCGGCGGCGGCCCAGCGCCACCGCCTGCCCGATGGCCGCTGGCATCCGGCCGAAATCATCTTCTGGCTCGCCCCGGTGGCGGTGTTCTTCCTTCTGCCCGACTACCTGATCCTCGGCAGCCAGATCCTGATTACCGGCCTGTTCGCGCTGTCGCTGGACCTGATCCTCGGCTATGCCGGCATCGTCTCGCTCGGCCACGCGGCCTTCTTCGGGCTGGGCGCCTATACGGCGGGCCTGCTCGGCGCGCACGGCTGGGGCGAGCCGATTTCCGGCCTGCTGGCCGCCGGCGCCGTGGCCGGGCTGGCGGGCTGGCTGTGCAGCTTCCTGGTGGTGCGCGGCGGCGACCTGACCCGGCTGATGGTCACGCTCGGCATCGGCCTGATGCTGTTCGAGGCCGCCAACAAGGCCGCTTTCCTGACCGGCGGGGTCGATGGGCTGTCCGGCGTGACCATGGGCAAGGTGCTCGGGCTGTTCGAATTCGACCTGTTCGGCAAGACGGCCTATCTATATAGCCTCGTGGTGACCTTCCTGCTGTTCGTGGCGGTGCGCCGGATCGTGGCGTCGCCGTTCGGGCTGTCGCTGCGCGGCGTGCGCGAGGGCGTGCGGCGCATGCCGGCGCTGGGCGCCAACGTGCCGCGCCGGCTCGGGGCGGTGTTCGCGGTGTCGGCGGCGGTGGCCGGGGTGGCCGGCGGCCTGCTGGCCCAGACCACGCAGTTCGTCGGGCTCGATGTGCTGGGCTTCCCGCGATCGGCCGAGCTGCTGGTCATGCTGGTGCTCGGCGGCACGGGCCGGCTCTACGGCGCGCTGGTCGGCGCGGCGCTGTTCATGATCGCGCAGGACGTGCTGGCGGGCATCAACCCGGTCTACTGGCAGTTCTGGATCGGCCTGCTGCTGGTGCTGATGGTGCTGTTCGCCAAGGGTGGGGTGATGGGCGCGGCCAGCGCCATTGCGGGCCGGCTGCGGCGCGGCCGGGGGGAAGCATCATGACGGCCACGCTCCGCACGGCAGGGCTCGGCAAGTCCTGGGGCGCCTTCGCCGCCAATAGCGACATCTCGCTCAGTTTCGCACCGGGCGCGCGCCACGCGCTGATCGGGCCGAACGGCGCCGGCAAGACCACCTTCATCAACCTGCTGACCGGGGCGCTGCCGCCGTCGGCAGGGCGGATCTGGCTGGGCGACCGCGATATCACGGCGCTGCCCCAACATGCGCGCGTGCGGCTGGGCATGACCCGTACGTTCCAGATCAACACGCTGTTTCCGGGCCTGACGGTGCTCGAATCCGTCGTGCTGGCGGTGGCCGAGCGCACCGGGGCCGCACGCATCTGGGCGCGCACGGTGGCTTCCCAGACGCCCCTCGTCGACGAAGCCATGGCGGTGCTGGCCATGCTGCGGCTGGACGCCGATGCCGACGTCGAGACCCGCCAGCTGCCCTACGGCAAGCAGCGGCTGCTGGAGATGGCGCTGGCGCTGGCCACGCGGCCGTCGATCCTGCTGCTGGACGAACCCGCCGCCGGCATTCCCACGGGCGAGAGCGCGGAGCTGTTCGCGGTCATCGCCGGGCTGCCGCGCGACATCACCATCGTCTTTATCGAGCACGACATGGATCTGGTGTTCCGCTTCGCCGAGCGCATCACGGTGCTGGTGGCGGGCCGCGTGTTGACCGAGGGCACACCGGCCGAGATTGCCGCCGACCCGCGCGTGCGCGAGGTGTATCTGGGGGAGGCCGCCCATGACTGAACTGCTGCGGATGGAGGGCGTCAGCGCGGGCTATGGCGACGCGCTGGTGCTGGACGGCATCGACCTGACGCTCTCCGCCGGCGACAGCCTGGCGCTGCTGGGCCGCAACGGCGTGGGCAAGACCACGCTGCTGGCTACGCTGATGGGCTTCACGCGGCTGCGCGGCGGGCGCCTGCACTGGCAGGGGCGCGACCTCGCCCGCGTGCCGCCGCACCGGCGCGCGCAAGGTGGCATCGGCTGGGTGCCGCAGGAGCGCTGGGTGTTTCCGTCGCTGACCGTGGCCGAACACCTGAGCGCCGTGGCGCGCCCCGGGCCGTGGGACATCCCCCGCGTTTTTCAGGTCTTTCCGAGGCTCGAGGAGCGCCGGAAGAACCTCGGCAACCAGTTGTCGGGCGGGGAACAGCAGATGCTGGCGATGGCGCGCGCGCTGATGGTCAATCCTTCACTGCTGCTGCTCGATGAGCCGATGGAAGGGCTGGCGCCGATCATCGTGCAGGAGCTGCGGCGAGTGATTGCCGGGCTGATCGCGGACAGCGGCATGGCGGTGATCGTGGTGGAACAGCACGCCCGGCTGGCGCTGGCGATGACGCAGCGCGCGATGGTGCTCGACCGGGGGCGCGTGGTGCACGCCGGCGAGAGCGCCGGGCTGCTCGCGGATCGTGCCCTGCTGGATCGGCTGGTGAGCGTGGCGGCGTAGGTGGTGGCGTAGGTGACGGCATAAGACGAGTCTGATTGCTTTTCAGAAACGTCTCATATCTCTGGGCGCGCTTCATTCCCAGAATGCATGGATCGACATCATCCGCTCAGACAGCAGGAGATCGCCATGCACAAACCGAAACCGTCTTCCCGGACATCCATTACACCCGGCATGCTCGGCACCCCGGGGTTCCCCGGGCCGATGGCGCCGTCGGCCCCGGCCCTGCGGCAACTGGAGCGCATTCAGGAAGCGCTCGGGGTGATGTCGGCGGCGCTGGATAACGCGGCCTCGCCGGACTTCGGCAATGCCGGCGCCGCGCTGATCATCCGGCTGATCCGGCGCGAGGCGGCGTCAGCCATCTCGGTGCTATCGCCGCCGAAGGAACGCTCCGGTCACGGCTTCAAGCCGCTGTAGAACGCCGCGAGGTTGGCGATGTCCTTGTCGGTCAGCGGCTTGGCCATCAGGTTCATCATCTCGTCCTTGCGCGCACCGGTCTTGTAGTCCTTGAGCGCCTTCACGAGGTAGGTCTCGTTCTGGCCGGCCAGGTGCGGCGCCTCGGGCAGCTTCGACTTGCCGTCCAGGCCATGGCAGGCCTGGCACTGCAATGCCTTGGCCTTGCCGGCCTGGGCGTCTGCGGCCAGGGCAGGAGCCCCGGCCACGGCCATTGCCATCCCCAGCCAGGCGGCGATTGTCAGCGAACCGTGTCGCGTCACTTGGCCCCCGCGTAGGAGATGCGGTAGATCGCCCCGGCGTAGTCGTCGGACACCAGCAGCGAGCCGTCCTGCAACTGCTGCACGTCCACCGGGCGGCCCATGTACTCGCCGTTGGCCGTCAGCCAGCCTTCGGCGAAGACCTCGGTGGCGCCGACCGAGCCGTCGGCGTTGACCGGCGTGTACACGATGCGGGCGCCAATCGGCTTGGTGCGGTTCCAGGAGCCATGCTCGGCCGCGAACACGCCGTTCTGGTACTTGGCCGGGAACATCTTGCCGGTATAGAACGACATGCCGAGGTCGGCCGCGTGGGCGGCGTACTCCACCACCGGGAAGACGGCGTCTGCCGGCGGCTTGGCGTCCTTGTACTCGACCGTGCGGACCTTGCCGCCGCCGTACCACGGGAAGCCGAAGTTCTGGCCGCCCTTGGTGGCCCGGTTCAGTTCGCCGGGGGGCTGGTCGTCGCCCATGCCGTCCACCTGGTTGTCGGTGAACCAGAGCATCTTGTCGACCGGGCTGAAGTCCAGGCCCACGGAGTTACGCACGCCATGGGCATAGACCTCGCGATTCTTGCCGTCCTGGTCGATCCGGATAATGCCGCCGACGCCGTTCTTGTCGAGGGTGGCCAGCTTGTCCTTGGGCGGCACGTTCCACGGCTGGCCGAGCGCCACGTAGAGCTTCTTGTCCGGGCCGATGCGGCAGGCGCGCGCGCCGTGGTTGAAGCTCTCGAACTCGGTCGGGACCAGCTTGCCCTGCGGCACGACCACGCCGACGGCCACGTCGGGGCCGCCCTCGCCGAAGAACTGGGCGGCCGGGAACGCCAGCACGCGGTTCTGCTCGGCCACGTAGAGGATGCCGTCGGGGGAGAAACAGACGCCATTGGGCACCTTGAAGGCGACGGAACTGGCGAACTGCACCACGTCGTCCGCCACGCGGCGCTTGTTGCGGTCCGTCACCTGCCAGACCTTGGTCTTGCGCGTGCCGACGAAGACCACGCCCGTGGACGGCTCCACCGCCATGTGGCGGGCCTCGGGCACCACCGCGTACAGCTCGATCTTGAAGCCCTGCGGCAGCTTGATCGTCTTGAGGTTGTCGCGGATGGCGTCGGCGCGCGTGCCGGTCTGCGGCACGGTTTCCGGCGTGGCGGTGCCGGTCGGCTTGAAGCTCTGGAGCTTCTGGAGGTTGTCGGGGGCGGCCATGGCGGGTGCCAAGGCCAGGAACATCGCGGCGGCGGCCGCGGAGGATATGGCAGTCCTGATCATTTTGTCGTCTCCGGAGTTCTTCTTGTGTGCATCAAACAGCTTAGGTCAAGAATCGGAACCCGCGTGATGCACTTTCTTGACGACGCAATAAAAGATTTTCAGGACGGCCGCCGCCGGGCAGGCTTACTTGCCGGAGTCCTTCACCCCGTCGAATTTGTCGAACTCGACGTTGTAGAGCTCCCCGTTGACCTTTTCCACCTTGCGGATGTAGACGGTCTGCACCACGTCGCGCGTGGCCGGGTCGATGGTGATGGCGCCGCGCGGGCTCTGGATCTTCATGCCCTTCAGCGCCGCCAGGAACTTGTCGCCGTCCGTGACGCCGTTGGTTTTCTTCAGGGCCTCGTAGATGGCGGCCATGCCGTCGAAGGCGGCCACGGCCATGAAGTTGGGCCGGCCGGCGCCCGGGTTGGCCTCGGCAAACGCCTTCAGGAACGCCTTGTTTTCCTTCGAATCATGGGCGGCGGAGTAGTGGAACGAGGTGATCACGCCCAGCGTGGCGTCGCCCATGGCGGGCAGCACGTGGTCGTCGGTCAGGTCGCCGGTGGCAATCACGCGGATGCCGGCGGCGGCCAGGCCGCGCTCCCGGAAGCCCTTCATGAAGGCCACGCCTTGCTCGCCGGCGGGCAGGAACAGGAACACGGCCTCCGGCTTGGCGTCCTTGATGCGCTGGATGAAGGGCGCGAACTCGGGGTTGCGCAGCGGCACGCGGATCGACTCGATAATCTGCCCGCCGCCGCCCAGGAAGTTGGTCTTGAACGCGGTTTCGGCGTCGATGCCGGGCGCGTAGTCCGCCACCAGCGTGACCACCTTGCGGATGTTGTTGCGCACCGCCCAGGTCGCCATCGGCGCCGAGATCTGCGGCAGCGTCATCGACACCCGTGCGATGTAGTTCGACTTGGTGGTGATGACGGAGGAAGCCGCGTTGAAGATCACCATCGGCTTTTTCGCCTGCTCGGCGATGGGCGCCACGGCCAGCGCCTCGGGCGTGAGGCCGAAGCCGGCCAGGATGTCCACCTTGTCGCGCACCACCAGTTCCTGGGCCAGGCGCTTGGCCACGTCCGGCACCGGGCCGGTGGTGTCCTTGAGGATGACTTCAATCTTGCGGCCGCCCACGGTGTCGCCGTGGAGCTTCTGCCACGCCTTGACGCCGCCTTCCATCTGCTTGCCGTAGTCGGCAAAGCTGCCCGAGAACGGGGCGATCAGCCCGATCTTGACCGGGTCGGCGGCAAAGCTGGAAGCGGGGAATGCCAGGACGGCGAGGGCGCCGCACGCCAGGACGGCGCGCCGCAGCGGGGTGAAGGTCATCGAAGTCTCCCGAAAAGTGCGGTACTAGGCGACCGCATCGAACGGGAGTGTAGGGGGGAGGGCGGCTGTGCGCAATCCCGTGTTTCGCTCCCCCTCCCGCAGGCGGGAGAGGGGGAAAACCAAGGCTCAGACCACCGTTGCCAGGGCCAGCGTCAGGCCCAGCGCCACCACCGAGATGATGGTTTCGCAGACCGACCAGGTCTTGAACGTCTGCGCCACGGACATGTTGAAGTACTCCTTCACCAGCCAGAAGCCGCCGTCGTTCACGTGCGAGAGGATCAGCGATCCGGCGCCCGTGGAGAGCACCAGCAGTTCCGGGCGGGTGCCCGGCACGCTGGCGGCGATCGGGGCGACGATGCCGGCGGCCGTGGTCATGGCCACCGTGGCCGAGCCCGTGGCGATACGGATCATCACCGCCACCAGCCAGCCCAGCACCAGCACGGACACGTGGGCGCTGGTCGCCACGTCCACGATGGACGTGGAGATGCCCGAGTCGCGCAGGATGCGGCCAAAGCCGCCGCCGGCGCCCACCACCAGCGTGATGATGGCCGTGGGGGCCACGCACTCGTTGGTGAACTTCAGGATCATCTCGCGGCTGAAGCCGCGTGCCTTGCCGAAGGTGTAGAAGCTCACCAGTGCGGCGATCAGCAGCGCCATCACCGAGTTGCCGATCAGCTTCAGGAAGTCGTTGGCGAAGGTCTTCGGCGTGGTGAACAGGTCGGCCCAGCTACCGATCAGCATCAGCATCACCGGCAGCAGGATGGTGAACACCGTGATGCCGAAGCTCGGCAGGGCGTGCGTGGCCTTGACGCCCTCGTCTTCCTCGGTGAACTGCGCGGCCAGCGGGTTCACATCGGGCAGCTTCACGTAGCGGTCCATCAGCTTGGCGAACAGCGGGCCGGCGATGGCGGCCGTGGGCACGCCCACGATCAGCGCGTACATGATGGTCTTGCCGATGTCGGCGCCATAGGCCGTCACGGCCAGCAGCGCAGCCGGGTGGGGCGGGATCAGCCCGTGCACCACGGACAGGCCGGCCACCATCGGAATGCCCACCAGCACCATCGAGGTACCGGTGCGCTTGGCCACGTTGAAGGCGATCGGCACCAGCAGCACGAAGCCGACTTCGAAGAACACCGGCAGGCCGACGATGAACGCGATGGTCACCATGGCCCAGTGCACGTTCTTCTCGCCGAAGAAGTCGATCAGCGTCAGCGCGATGCGCTCGGCGCCGCCCGACTCGGCCATCATCTTGCCGAGCATGGTGCCCAGCCCGATCACCAGCGCGATGTGGCCCAGCGTGCCGCCCACGCCGGCCTCGAACGACTTGATGATGTCGCCCATCGGCATGCCCACGGCAAAGCCGAGCGCGACGGACACTATCACCAGCGTGATGAAAGGGTTGAGCTTGAACCTGGCGATCAGTATGACCAGCGCGATCACGGCGATCAGCGCATAAACCAGGAGTGTGGTTCCTGTTACGGCACCCATATTGTCTCCTTGCGCGGGTGCCGTCCGGAGGACGGTCCGCTTCCGCTATGAAAAGGCCGCTATTCCTGTGGGGCTTAGCGGCCGGGTTGATAAATCGGTTGGCTCACCGTGCGGGCTTATGCCGCGGTTTTCTTGTAGGCAATGCAGTCCACTTCGACCTTGCAGTCCACCACCATGCTGGACTGCACGCAGGCGCGGGCCGGCGGGTTGGCGCCGAAGTATTCCTTGAAGATCTTGTTGAACGAGGTGAAGTCGCGGGCGTCGTCCAGCCAGACGCCGCAGCGCACCACGTGCTCGGGGCCGTAGCCGGCCTCGGCCAGGATCGCCAGCACGTTCTTGATGGCCTGGTGGCTCTGCGCCACGATGCCGCCGTCGATCACCTCGCCGCCCACCATCGGCACCTGGCCGGATACGTAGAGCCAGCCGTCGGCGGCTACCGCGCGGGCGAACGGCATGTGCGAACCGCCCTGGCCCGTGCCGCCTTCCACGCCGAAACGCTTGATGTCCATGAAAACTCCTGTCTACTGAATGATGAAAGGGATCAGGCCGTGGCGCGGGGGCCGCGCGGCAGGAAGCGGCCGGCGCGCACGCCGGTGGCCTCGCGCTGCTGCCACGACAGCTCGCCGTTGACCCAGACCGCCGCGATGCCCTCGGCGGGCTGCATGGGGTCGGTGAAGCTGGCGGCGTCCCGGATCGTGGCGGCGTCGAACAGGACCAGGTCGGCCCAGTA
This sequence comes from Cupriavidus sp. 01L43, assembly GCF_056399925.1. NCBI lineage: Bacteria > Pseudomonadati > Pseudomonadota > Betaproteobacteria > Burkholderiales > Burkholderiaceae > Cupriavidus > Cupriavidus sp. 01L43. The sequence goes on along the minus strand of NZ_JBFTSH010000014.1, from coordinate 104,021 downwards.
GCCTTCGCGCACGAAGCCGCGCCCGGTCAGCCCGAAGCGCTCGGCGGAGAGGCCGGTCATCTTGTTGACGGCCACACTCAGCGGAAATAGCTCGCGGTCGCGCGCGTAGTGGCCCAGCACGCGCGGAAACGCGCCCCAGAGACGAGGGTGCGGCAGCGGGTCATTGGGCAGGCCGTCGGAGCCGACCACCGTGGCCGGATGGCGCAGGATGCGGTCCACATCGGCATCTTCCATGCAGTGGTAGACCGCGCCGGCCGGTTGCAGTCGCCGCGCGGCTTCCTCCAAATCGACATTCCACTCGGCGGCGATGTCGGCCAGCAGGCGGCCGCCCATGGCCGGATGCGATTCCGACCACGTGACCTGGATGTCGAAATCGCTGGTCACCTGCTTGAGGTCCAGCGTGGACGAGCTGGCCGTGTACGGATAGCAGTCGCAGCCCACCGGCTGCCAGCGCTGGGCGCCTTCCAGCGCGTCCAGCACCTCGCCGCTGCGGCCCCAGTTGGGCACGCCGGCGCATTTCAGGTGCGAGATGACCACCGGCACGCGCGCATGGCGGCCGATGCGGAAGGCTTCGTCCATGGCATCGAGGATCTCGGCGAACTCGCTGCGCAGGTGGGTGGCGTAGAGCGCGCCGGCGTCCGCGAGCGGCTCGGCCAGGGCGAGGACTTCCTCGGTCGGCGCGCAGAAGGCGTTGGCGTAGGCCAGCCCGGTGGAGAGGCCCAGCGCACCGTGGGCCAGGGCTTCCTCCAACTGGGCGCGCATCGCGGCGGTCTCGTCGGGGGTGGCGGCGCGGTCGAGCCGGTCCATATGGTTGCTGCGCAGGGCCGTGTGGCCGACCAGCGCGGCCACATTGACGGCCGGCTGCGCCGCGTTGACGGCCTCGACATAGGCCTGGAAGCTCGGGTAGCGAAACGCCTCGGCGCGGCCCAGCAGGTTCATCGGATCGGGCGGATCGCCCGCCAGCGTGACCGGCGCCGCGCTGATACCGCAGTTGCCGACGATCACCGTCGTCACACCCTGCGAGATCTTCGGCGTCATCTCGGGCTGGCGGACCACGTTGGTGTCGTCGTGCGTGTGGACGTCGATAAAGCCGGGCGAGAGCACCATCCCGTGGCCTTCCACCACGTGGGAGGCGGTGTCCGGGTCGATGGCGCCGGGGGCGTCGATGCGCGTGATGCGGCCGTCGCGGATGCCCACGTCGGCCAGCCGGGGCGCGGCGCCCGAGCCGTCGATCAGGCTCACGAGGCGGATCAGGGTGTCGAACAGGTGTGGCATGGTCAGTCTCCCAGCGGCTGGCGGCTGTCCGGCCCGTCGCTGTCCTGGCTCACGCCGCGGTGGGCGTCGAGCACGTATTTGAGGCGGCGCAGCTTCTCGGCACTCTGTTCCTGCGTCAGCAGGGCCAGGCGCGTGGCGAGCACGTCGAGCACCAGCAGCATCGCGTAGCGCGAGGCCGATGGCTTGAAGATGAAATCCGTCTCCAGCGAGCGCACGGGCAGCAGCACATCGGCACGCGCCGCCAGCGGCGAACCGAGCGCCGTCACAGCGATCAGCCGGGCGCCGTACTCGCGCGCGATGTCGCAGCTGGCCAGCATCTCGGGCATGTTGCCGCTCGCCGAGAACGCCAGGACCACGTCGTCGCGGGTCAGCGTGGCTGCCACCATCTTCTGGAGGACCGCGTCCTGATACGAGGCCACGGGGTGGCCGAGCCGGGCCAGCCGGTAGCGCGCCTCGTCGGCCATGAACGTCGAGCCGCCACCCATGCCAAAAGCGTAGACCATGCGCGCGTCCAGTAACAGCCGCGCGGCAATGCCGATGCGTTCCGGGTCGATCAGCTTGCGATTGACTTCCAGCGTATTGATGACATCGGCGTGAATGCTTTCTGCCAGCGAGGCGGGCGCCCCGGGCTCCGCCAGCGGCACCGGCTGCAGGAAGCGCGAGCCCACCGCGGTGGCCTGGGCCAGCCGCAGCTTCAGGTCGCGCACATCGCGGCAGCCGATGGCCTTGGCGAAGCGCGTGACACTGGCCTCGCTCACCGCCGCCTTGCGCGCCAGTTCATTGATGCTGGCCGCCGCCGCGCCGGCCAGGTCTTCCAGGATCACCTGGGCGACCTTCTGCTCGGCCAGACGCAGCGCGGGGCCACGTTCGGCAATGCGGGTCAGGATGTCGAAAGGCGCGGTCATGGCGGGCGGATGCGCGTCCCCCGGCAGGGCTGTCGGGCGACGCATGTTACTTTATAACAAGGATGAAATATCGTAGTTTCAAGGCTATGATTACGTCAATCAGAATTTTTGCGGGGTGATGTCAGCATGCGTGAGACAAAGTATCAGGGTGAATACCAAGCCGGAATCATCGATCCGCTGAACAAGGCGCTGGGCCGGATGGACACCCCGCTGGCCCCCGCAAACGCCAGCCAGGTCGGCTGGAACCTGTTGTCGGAGGACCTGAGCCTGCCCGCGGCTGTGCTCTATGAGGAACGTCTCGCGCACAACCTCACATGGATGCGCCGCTTCATGGGTGAATACGGGGTGCAGCTGGCGCCGCATGGCAAGACCACCATGGCGCCCAAGCTGTTCGCGCGACAGTTGCAGGAAGGTGCCTGGGGCATCACCCTGGCCACCGCGCACCAGACCGCAGCCGCCGCCGCGCATGGTGTGAAACGCGTGCTGATGGCCAACCAGCTGGTTGGACGCCGCAATATGGAGATCGTGGCGGACCTGCTGCGCGATCCTTCCTTCGAATTCTTCTCGCTCGTCGATTCAGCGGATCTCGTCGATCAGCTCGGCGCGTTTTTCCGTGCGCGCGGCCAGAAGCTGCAAGTATTGGTGGAACTGGGCGTGGAGGGTGGCCGTACTGGCGTGCGTGACGCCGCCCAGCAGCAGGCCGTGATGGACGCGCTGGCGCGCTGGCCCGACGCGCTCGCGCTGGCCGGCGTGGAAGTCTACGAAGGCGTGCTCCAGCAGGAGGCCGACATCCGCGCCTTCCTGCAGCGCACTGTGGCCGTGACGCGTCAGCTGGCCGCCGAAGGCCGCTTCAGCCGCAGCCCAGTGGTCATGTCGGGCGCGGGCTCGGCCTGGTATGACGTGGTGGCCGAGGAGTTCTCGCGGACCGACATCGGCGCCCCCATCGACATCGTGCTGCGTCCCGGCTGCTACCTGACCCACGACGTGGGCATCTACCGTGCCGCGCAGACGCGCATCCTGGCCAACAACCCCGTGGCGCAGCAGATGCGCGAGGGGCTGCTGCCCGCGCTGCAGCTCTGGGCCTATGTGCAGTCGATTCCCGAGCCGACGCGCGCGATCATCGGCATGGGCAAGCGCGATGCCGCGTTCGACGCCGGCATGCCGATTCCCGCGCGCCTGTACCGGCCCGGCACGGACGCCCCGGTGGACACCCCGGCGCACTGGCAGGTGACCGGCATGATGGACCAGCATGCCTATTTGCAGATTCAGGCTGGCGACGATGTGCGCGTCGGGGATATGATTGCCTTCGACATCTCGCATCCCTGCCTGACGTTCGACAAGTGGCGGCACATCCCCGTGCTGGACGGCCAGTTGCGCGTCATCGACATCGTGCAGACGTTCTTCTGAGGGAGACCCTGCGACATGAGCATCGACATTCTTGCCTACGGCGAGCCGCTGGTGGAATTCAACCAGCAGCCCGACGACGCCAGCCGCTACCTGCAGGGCTTTGGCGGCGATACCTCGAACTTCTGCATCGCCGCCGCGCGGCAGGGCGCCACCACCGGCTACATCAGCGCGGTGGGCGCCGACAGCTTCGGCGAGCGCCTGCTGGCCCTCTGGACTACCGAGCGCGTGGATACGCGGCACGTCAGCGTGAATGCGGCGGCGCCCACGGGCGTCTATTTCGTCTCGCACGACAGCCACGGCCACCGTTTCGACTATCTGCGCGAAGGCTCGGCCGCGAGCCGCTACCACCATGACCAGCTGCCGCTGGCGGCGATTGCCCAGGCGCGCTTCCTGCACCTGTCCGGCATCAGCCTGGCCATCAGCACCAGCGCCTGCGACGCCGGGCTGGCCGCGATGGAGCACGCGCGCAAGGGCGGCACGCAGGTGTCGCTCGATACCAACCTGCGGCTGCGGCTGTGGTCGCTGGCCCGCGCGCGCGGCATCATGCGCGAGGCGTTTTCGCTGACCGACGTCTGCCTGCCGAGCTGGGACGACATTACCGTGCTCACAGGGCTGGACGACCGCGATGCCATCGTCGATTACCTGCTCGGCTGCGGCATCGGGCTGGTGGCGCTGAAGCTGGGCGAGGAGGGCAGCTACGTGGCCACGCCCGAGGCGCGCTCGCTGGTGCCGCCGTACCCGGTGCGGCCGCTCGACGCCACCGGCGCGGGCGATTGCTTCGGCGGGAGCTTCATCGCCCGGCTGGCTGCGGGCGCGGATCCGTTCGATGCCGCGCGCTACGCCAACGTGGCGGCTGCGCTGTCCACTACGGGCTACGGCGCGGTCGCGCCGATCCCGCGCGCCGATACCGTGCAGGCGCGCCTGGAACAATCCGTGTCGGTGATTGCCTGACTGGAACCAGACGGGCGTGCTTCGCCCCCCATATTTGCCACCCAACATCGGGACTGTCATGCCAAATCAACCTTCCCCGCTGCTAGAACGACTCGTCAATGTGCCGGTGATTCCGGTGCTGGAATACCACTCGGTGGACGACGCGCTGCACGTCAGCGAGGCGCTCGTCGCCGGCGGCCTGCCGCTGCTGGAGATCACGCTGCGCACGCCGGTCGCCCTGGAGGCCATCCAGGCCGTGGCCAAGGCGCTGCCGCAGGCCGTGGTGGGTGCCGGCACGGTGCTGACCGTGGAACAGCTTCACGCCGTACGCGACGCCGGCGCCCAGTTCGCGGTCTCGCCCGGCCTGACGCGCAAGCTGGCCGATGGCGCGCAAGGCGCGGGCATCACGCTGTTGCCGGGCGTAGCGACTGCCAGCGAGGCCATGGCGGCGCTGGAATCCGGCTTCACCTTCCTGAAGTTCTTCCCGGCCGAGGCAGCCGGCGGCGTGCCGATGCTGAAGTCGCTGTACGGGCCGCTGGCGCAGCTCAAGTTCTGCCCGACCGGCGGGATCGACCTCATCAAGGCCCAGCACTACCTGGCGCTGCCGAACGTGGTGTGCGTGGGCGGCTCGTGGGTCGTGCCCAAGGACGCCGTGGCCGCCAAGGACTGGGGCCGCATCCGCAAGCTGGCCGAGGAAGCCGCACGGCTCTGCAAGGGCTGATCGCCCGACCGCTGGAAAGCGGGGAGTAAAAACTACAAAGCCGACCGGGAATTATTCCCGGTCGGCTTTTTTAGTCCTCGGGGCGCCCGCTACGGCGCCTCGGCTGGAGAACGTTTACTTCGCCTTTTCAGCGGAGTTCTCGAGTTTCTGACCGCCCTTCTGCACGTCCTGGCCGACGCCGGCCATGGTGTTGCAACCTGCCAGCAGGGTGGCACACAGTACGCACCAGATCCATCCTTTTTTCACGAGTGGCTCCTTTAGGGATAGTGAGAAGTGGGCACATTCTACCGTCGCCCCAATCGATCTCGATGCAGGATGTGTGCCAATTTGTAAGTAGGAAAACGCTGACAAACGGCTACAAACGGCTGACAAACAGGCCCTCCGGCACCGTGCCCGATCAAGGGCGAAGGCCGGGGCCGAGCAGTTGCCGCGCGCGGTCCACGATGGCCGCGTGGGTCTGCGCCAGCCAGTGCGCGGGGAAGGGCTGGGCGAGCAGATAGCCCTGGACGCTGTCGCAGCCCCAGTCGCGCACGGCCTCCAGCTGGGTGCGCGTCTCCACGCCCTTGGCACAGACCGGTACGCCATGCGCGTGGGCCAGCACGCACGCCGCGCGCAGGTGGGCGGCGATGTCGCCGCTGCGGGTAGCGTGCCCCAGATGGCGCGCATCGAGCGTGACCACATCGGGCCGGGTGATTTCCAGTGCGCGCAGGCTTGCTGCGTTGTCGGTGAAGTCACTGAGCGCCATGCCGATGCCGGTGTCATGCAGCAGCGTAGCCTTGTGGGCGGTCTCCGGACTGTCCGGCACGATGCTCACCGGCACCTCCACACACAGCCGGCCGGGGCCCACGCCGTAGGCCTCGACGGCCCGGCGCAGCATGTCGATGCTGCCGGGCGACTGCAACTGCGAGCTTGACGCCAGCAGCGTGAAGGGCACCGGCGCCACGGTCTCCGTGGCCCGCATCAGGGGCAGCAGTTGCTGAAGAATCCATTGCCCCATCTCGTCCATCATGCCGAGTGCCTCGACGGCGGGCAGGAAGTCGTGCGGCGCAATGCGGCCCAGCACCGCGTGCTGCCAGCGCAGCCGCACCGTGTAGGCGACGATCTCGGCGGTGGAAAGTAACGCGCGGGGCTGCAGATGCAGGCTCAGTTCGCCCCGGGCGATGGCATGGGGCAGGGCGGCGAGCAGCGGTGCCATGCGCGGGGGCGTGGGGAGGCTGGCGCGGCCAACGCCGTCGCCGCCGCGCCGGTTGATCTGCAGCATGGCGTCGAAGGCCTGCTGCAGGTTGCGTTCGGTGGCGCTGTCGGGGTGATCCATCGCCGCGCCGATGCTGCACGACAGAAACAATTCGAAACCATCGACCAGATAGGGCCGGCCCAGCACGGCTGCAATCGTCATGCTCAGGCAGCCGGGGTCGTCCGTGCCCTCGGGGAGCAGGCAGGCAACGCCGAGATCGGCCGGGCCCAGCCATTGCATCACGGCCGGCATGGTGGCGAGGCTGGCCACCCGCGACTTGACCTCTGCGCGCAGCAGATTGGCGCGCGCCGGACCGAGGGTGTCGCAGGCATGCTGGAAGCGGTCGAGGCGGATGACCAGCACGGCCAGAGGATGGGCCGTGCCGACCTGCGCGCGATGTTCGTCCAGCGCGGCAATGAACACCGCCGGCTGGGCCGCGCGGTTGCCGTCCATGGCTGGTGGCGTGTCGTGAGTGTCCGCGCTCATCAGTGACTCGCGGCGCCGTAGAGGCCGTGGCAGACATCAGCCACCGGCAATACCCGTTTTGCGTTCCCGTTCATGCATTCCATCTTTCGGGGCGCTCTGCTGGCGCCGCTCGATTTTGTTAGCGACTGCGTGGTACTGCGGATGCTGCAAGGCAGATCATACGGCAGCCGCGTAGAACTAGGAGAACGGCTAGGTCCACGTGCACAGTGCGTAACAGCGATGTTTGATTCTGCACAACGAATCGCATGTCGCTACAAAAGTCGTCTTGACCAGTGAGCAGGAATCGCGTTAGGGCGCGGGCAATAAAAAACGGACGCATAAGCGTCCGTTTCGGGGTGAGGCGGGCAGGGCAGTCAGCCGGTGGTTTCGGGCTCCGGGCCGTCCTCGGGCGGCACCTGGGAGGCCAGCACCTTGTCGATACGCTTGCCGTCCATGTCGATGATCTCGAACTTCCAGTCGCCCCATTGCACGCTGTCGGTGGTCTGCGGCAGGCGGCCGAGCAGCAAGAGCAGCATGCCGGACAGCGTGTGGTAGCGCTCCTTGTCTTCCTCGGGCACGGCGCGCAGGCCCAGGCGGTCCTTGAATTCCGGCACCGGGATCATGCCGTCCAGCAGCCACGAGCCATCGTCGCGCTGCACGGCCCACTCGCCACCTGCCTCATCGGGCTTGAACTCGCCGGTAATCGCCTCGATCAGGTCCTGCAGCGTGACCAGACCCAGCACCTCGCCGTATTCGTCGATCACGAAGGCGATCTGGCCGCCGGAGGCACGGAAGTTCTCGAGCAGCTCCATGCCGGTGACGCTTTCCGGCACGAACACGGCCGGCTGGAGCACCGCGGTCAGTTCGGCACGCTCGCCACGGAGGCGGCGGGCCAGCAACTGACGCGCGCTGACCACGCCCAGAATGTCGTGCATGCCACCCCGCACCACGGGGAAGCGCGAGTGGTCCGATTCCTCGATCCGGCGCAGGTTCTCTTCTTCGGAGAGGCCGGCGTCCAGGTAGACCACATCGCCGCGCGGCACCATCAGCGAGGCCAGCTGGCGATCATCGAGCCGGAACACGTTGCGCACCATCGTGTGCTCGTGACGTTCGATGACGCCTGCCTCCGAGCCTTCCACCAGCAGCGCGTGGATTTCTTCCTCGGTCACGGCCGGGCCGCGATCGGTCTTGACACCGAGCAGCCGCAGCACGAGGCGCGTGGAGCCGCCCAGCAGCTTGACGAATGGTGTGGAGGCCGTAGCGAGGAACGAGATCGGACGCGCCACCGCGCGCGCGATGGCCTCGGGCGCCAACTGGCCGAGCCGCTTGGGCACCAGTTCGCCAAGGACGATCGAGAAATAGGTCAGGCCGGCCACCACGATGGCCGTGGCGGTATAGCCGGCGGTCGTCGGCGACAGGCCCAGGCCCGCGAGCCATTCGCCGAGCGGCGCCGCCAGCGTGGATTCCCCGACCACGCCGTTCAGCACGCCGATGGAAGTAATGCCGATCTGGACGGTGGACAGGAACCGCGTGGGGTCCTCTCCGAGCTTGACGGCCTCTATCGCGCCACGGTCGCCGTTCTCGATCTGCCGCTGCAACCGGGCCTTGCGGGCCGTGACGAGTGCGATCTCGGACATGGCGAACAGGCCGTTAACCAGAATGAGCGCCAGTAATATGGCTATTTCCATCAGGGTGCGCGCCCTACGCGCGCGGGAATTGAAAAGTCAAAGCATACCATCGGCATGTGACCGGACTACTGCGCGGTGGCGCACACGTCACAAGAAAATGGCCCGTCCGGTGGACGGTCTTGCACGGCAGCGCAAGCACGGATCATGCCGTCAGCGGCTGGATGTCCCGCTCGATCTTCTCGCCAGCCTTCTCCTGGGCGATGCGCAGGTCGTACGCCGCCTGGAGATTGGCCCAGAACTGTGGCGTCGTGCCGAAATACCGCGCGAGCCGCAACGCGGTTTCGGGCGAGATGGCCCGGCGCCCGCGCACGACGTCGTTGATGCGCGGCGCGGGCACGCGCAGGGCAATCGCCAGCGCATTGGCCGAGAGCCCGTGCGGGGCCATGAAGTCCTGGCGCAGGATCTCGCCCGGGTGCACCGGCGCGAGGGGCTCGCCCGTTTCGACGTCCCTGGCATCGAGGCGCGGCAGGTCTTCACGCGTGATGGTCATGCTGGCTCCGGTTGTCGGTGATAGTCCGCAATGTCGACGTCCCATGCTTCGCCGTTCTGAAAACGGAAGCAGATGCGCCACTGGTTGTGAATCTGGATGCTCCATTGGCCCCGCCGCGCGCCACGCAGGGGTTCCAGCCGGTTCGCCGGCGGGGCCTGCATGTCGACCAGCGATGCCGCCGCGTCCAGCAGCCCGAGTTTCCTGAACGCCGTGGCCTGAATATGCCGTGGCAGGGTGTTGACGTACCGGCCGCAAAACAGGGCCGCCGTGGCTTTATTGGCGAACGTCCGGATCATGGATGTCGATGGTATAACGTATTGCATTAAATGGCCAGCATCTAGGATGAGGGTGAACCGTCATCCTAGAAAGCCGCGCGCCATTGCGACATGGGACGAATCTGAAACCTGTGAATCACGATGATTACCTGCGAGGGAATCGTCACGCTTCCCGGCCCATGCTGTAATACCCGCCATGGAATCCCTCACGCCCGGCTCCGAAGCCGCTCTCGATTTCCCCGCCCTGCTGCGCTACTGGCGCGGCAAGCGCGGTTACAGCCAGCTCGCGCTGTCGCTCGCGGCCGGTGTATCGCAGCGCCATATCAGTTTTCTGGAGTCGGGCCGGGCGCGGCCCAGTCGCGAGATGGTGCTGGCGCTGGCAGACCGCCTCGCCGTGCCGCTGCGGCAGCGGAACCGCTTGCTGCTGGCGAGCGGCTTCGCGCCGGCCTATAGCGAACACGCGCTGGCGGCGCCGCCCTTGCACATGGTGCGGCAGGCCATTGCGCTGATCCTGAGCAAGCAGGAGCCCTATCCCGCCGTGGTGCTGGACCGGTTCTGGAATCTGGTGGACGCCAACACCGCGTACCGGCGCATGTTCGGCACGCTGCTGGCGGGGCGCCGGCCCGCTTCGCTCGATGAGGACGGCCGGCGCATCAACCTGATGCTGACCGTGTTCGACCCGGACGGCCTCTGGCCGATGATCGAGAACGCGCAGCAGGTGGGCCGCTACCTCGTGCGCCGGGTCTGGCAGGCGTTGCAGGCGCAGGCGCACGATGAGGTGGCGCGTGAGATGTTTCGCCGCATCGCCGCATGGCATCCAGACATGGTGGGGCCCGGCGGCGAGCTGCTGGCGGACGAGGATGACCCCGAGGCGGACGGCGCGCCGCCGCCGGTCTTGCCCGTGATCGTCCAGGCTGGACGGTTCCGCGCGTCGCTGTTCTCCACCCTGACCACGCTGGGCATTCCGCAGGACGTCACGCTGGAAGAGTTGCGCATCGAGTGTTTCTTCCCGGCCGACGAGGCCACCCGCGACCTGTTTGAGTCCCTGGCCGGCACTCCCGCGCCCGAGCGCGCGCTCGAGTCGTAGTTCAGCCAGAATCGCACGCTCGTGCTAACATCGCCGGGCCGTTGTGGCAGTGCGGAAAACGCCTGCCGCCACGGCGTCGTTACGTCTTCAGGGCGGGGTGAAAGTCCCCACCGGCGGTATGTTGCCAGCGTCGTGCATCGATGACGCGAGGCAGCGAGCCCGCGAGCGCCCGCATTCCCGTGCGGGGTCAGCAGACCTGGTGAGAGGCCAGGGCCGACGGTCAGAGTCCGGATGAAAGAAGATGGGCGAAAATCCGCAAGCCGGCCTTGCGCGCGTGGACACGTCCGCCCGCGCGGCGGAGCGTCGTCGTATTTTTGCGGGTTTTCGCTGATCCACCCTGAAACGCCCACTGATCCCTATATATGGAGCGTTTCAATGCTGCACCACACCGAAGTCAATCTCCCGAACGTTAATTCTGGCGCCAACCTTGCCATCGCCGATGCCGATCCGCGCCCGCTGGCCGAGCGCATCGCGCACGCGCTCGGGGCCATGCGTGAGGGCCGTCCCGTCGTGCTGCTCGATGACGACGACCGCGAGAACGAGGCGGACCTGATCCTGTCCGCCGAGCGCCTGACCACGGCCAATATGGCGATGATGATCCGCGAATGCAGCGGCATCGTCTGCCTGTGCCTGACCGAGACCAAGGTCCGCGAACTCGGCCTGCGCCCGATGGTGGAGAACAACCTCAGCCAGTACGGCACCGCCTTCACCGTCTCCATCGAGGCGCGCGAGGGCGTGACCACTGGCGTGAGCGCCGCCGACCGCATCACCACCATCCGCGCGGCCATTGCCGAGGATGCCGGCACGGACGCCGTGGTCAGCCCCGGCCACGTGTTCCCGCTCGTGGCCCGCGACGGCGGCGTGCTGGTGCGGCGCGGCCATACCGAAGGTTCGGTGGACCTCGCGCGGATGGCGGGACTGTCGCCGGCGGCGGTGCTCTGCGAGCTGATGAATCCGGACGGCACCATGGCGCGCCGCCCCGAGGCGCTGGCGTTTGCCGAGATGTACCAGTTGCCGGTGCTGACCATCGAAGACCTCGCCGCCTGGCGTGAAATCAACGGCTGAGGGAGCCCGGAAGGGCGCCTCAGGCGCCTTCGGCCCGGCGCGATGACGCAATCTGATGCAGTTTCATCGCGCCAAACGGGCGAATAGGCAGCCTCGCTGTGCGACAATGCGGGCTGCTTTTTTCCCGTCATGACGAGGGCTTCCCGATGTCTGTTCGCGCGTTCCTCCCGCATTTTTCGCGATTTCCCCGATTTCTCGCACGCCTGACCGTCCTGGCCGGCGCGTGCTTCTGCCTGACCGCCCACGCCGGCGGGCAGGCCGATCCCGCCCCGCCGGACCCCCAACGCTGGGTGCCGATGGTGGGCGCCACCGGCATGACCTCCTACTTCGATCAGACCGCCGTGCGCCGTCGCGGCCCCGAGGTGGGCGTCGTGCTGATGCATAACGCCCCAACGGGCGGCGTGATCCGCACCGCCAGCGGCGACGCCATTCGCTCGTCGCTGAAGCGGATGGTGCTGAATTGCGCCACGTCGATGTTCGCGGTGGTGGAGCAGACCCTCTACAGCAAGCGCTACGCGCGCGGCGAATCGCTATATACGATCCGCGCCCCGCAGACGGGCATGCCCCAGCCGATTGCCTCCGGCACCCTCGCCGGGGAGCTGATGAGCCAGCTCTGCCGCTGAGGCCAACCGCCACGGGCTAAGGCCGCTCGTCAATAGCGGTCCCGTTTTCCGCCGCGACACGCTATGCTTCGCCTCACGTCCACACGAGGGGGCAGGCATGGCGCACGCATGGCGGCAGGTGGCATGGTTCTGGCTGACGACTATTGGACTGGTCGGCATCTTCTGTGGATGGGTGCACGCGGCGTCAGCGCCGGCCGCACCATCCTCTCCTCCGGCGGCCGCCACGGCCGCAGCCCAGTCCACGCCCGTGGAACTGCGGCTGATGAACCGCCCCGTCGCCACCCTGCGCGGCACCCTGGGCGGCGCCGGCCCCGCCACCCGAGCCGAGCGGGCCGAAACCACGTTCGACAACCTGAGCGAGTCAGAGCTGGGGCTGCCACTGAGCCAGTTGAGCGGCACGCTCGGCGATGTCAGCGGCGTGGCCTTCCGCCTTGGCGACCGCGTGCTCTTCGCTCTGGTCGAAGGCGATCTCGATCCTACCGATGGCCTGACGATCGAAGTGGCAGCCGCCCAGACGCGCGCGCGGCTCCAGGCCGTTATCGACGCCCGCCGGGCCCAGCTCTACTGGCCCAACCTGCTGCGCGGGGCCTTGTTGTCGCTGGGCAGCCTGGCGCTGATGGTCGGGCTGATCTGGGGCATTGGCCGCGCCCGCAGCCGCATGCGCGGCGCACTGCAACACGCGCTGGACGTTCATCTGCAACAGCGCAGCGGCAGCCAGTTCGACTGGACCGGCGCGGTCTACCAGCTCGTCAGCCGCATCGTCCAGATCCTGGCGGTGGGCTCGGTCATCGCGCTGGGCTTCCTCTGGCTCCAGTTCGCGCTCGAGCAGTTTCCGCTGACCGAACCGCTCGGCGACCGCATGGGCGCCTTCTTCCTTGGCCTGCTGCGGCATATCGGCGTGTCGATCGTGGAGTCGATCCCGGGGCTGGTCACGGTGGTGGTCATCCTGCTGATCACCCGCGCGATCCAGCGGCTGGTCGGCAATATCTTTGTCGCCGTGCAGAAGGGGCAGATCACGGTGCCGGGCATGCACCCGGAAACGGCCGGCGCCACGCGGCGGCTGGCCAGCGTGCTGGTCTGGGCGCTCGGGTTCACCTTCGCCTATCCCTATATCCCCGGCTCCCAGAGCGACGTGTTCAAGGGCCTGTCCGTGCTGATCGGCTTCATGATCACGCTGGGCTCGGCCAATATCGTCAACCAGATCATGAGCGGGATGGTGGTGGTCTATTCGCGCGCGCTGCGCCGGGGGGACATGGTCAGCATTGGCGATACGGTGGGCACGGTGATCGGGCTGGACGCGCTGTCGGTCAAGGTCGTCAACCTGCGCAACGAGGAGGTGACGCTGCCGAACGCAGTGGTGGTGGGCAGCGCCATCCACAACTTCTCGCGCCATGGCGCCACGCGCGACCCTGGCACCGCCGAGCAGGGTGCGATGGTGTCCACTTCGGTCACCATCGGCTATGACACGCCGTGGCGGCAGGTCCACGCAATGCTGCTGGAAGCCGCCGCCCACGCCACCCACGTGGTGGCGGCGCCCACGCCGTTCGTGCTCCAGCGCGGGCTATCGGATTTCTACGTCGAATATGAGCTGTTCACGGCGATCGACAATCCGCGCAATCGCTTTTTTGCGCTGTCGGCACTGCACGCGGCCATCCAGGATGTGTTCAACACCCATGGCGTGCAGATCATGTCGCCCCATTTCATCGACCAGCCGGGCCAGAGCGTGGTGGTACCGCAGGCCCGCTGGTTCGAGGCGCCGGGCCATGCCGAGGTGGACCCGGCCGCGCACCCGCATCGCCGGCCCACGCGGCCGTGAGTGCAACCTCGGCCAGCTTCGGACTTACTCCGCCACGTGGCGGGCCTTCCAGGCGCCGTTGGACTGCTTGCAGAACCAGCCCGACCACGCTTCGGTGGCGCTGCCGCGCTGCAGTTCGGACTTCAGGCGCCGGCACTTCTGGCCCTTGTCTTCCTTGGTGGTGACGGGCGTGATGGTGCCGAGGATGGCGGCGCGCTTGCCGGCGCCCGGGTAGTTCCAGGTCACGCTTTCGTTGTCGGGGCCGCCGTCGAGGATCTTGCGCACGGTCTGTTGCAGCGAGGCGGCTTCCTTCTGGTTCAGCGTGCCGATGATGCTGCCGGACAGGTAGTTGTCGAAATAGGCGAGGGCGGGCTGGGCGGTGCCAAGCAGCAGGGCGCAGCCAAGGCTGGCGGCAAGCGCCAGTCGAAGATGGGAACGGCGAAGGGTACCCCGGGCGTGCATGACGATTCCTCGTGAGAATGGATGACGAGGCGATTGTAAGCGCGCCCACGCCGCTTGGGGGCATCGCGATGCTTCCCGAGACACTTGGCGCCCCGGTGCGGCGCAGCATCGCCTCCGCCGCAGTGCGGTTTGACACCGTGCCGCCGCTGACCTAGCGTGGATTGCCATGTGTCCGCGCAGCCATCCGGGCGCGGCACGGTCATGGGCCGGACGCTGGGGCGAACCCTGCCCATATGCCGGAAACGCTTGTCCCAAGCGGCTTTGGAGCTACCGCTTGAACATTTTGTTGCAAACGTTGCGCCAGCGAAACGTGACTTTTAAGTCTCGAATTGTTATGGTTTCGCATCGCAATGCAACAAATCCGTTACGGACCGGTCGATGCCGATCCCGACTGAATCGGATCCGACGCCTGGTCCGTCTCTTGCTCTGGAGACCTGCGACCGACAGTCGGACGCACGCTGAAACGTCTGTTGAACACTTTCGATCCGCGCCGATGTGCCGGGTCGCCATCCATCCATTTTCCGGCCTTCATGACCGCAACCACCTCGCCGTTCCGCCCCATCCACGCCCCGACCGATGCGCCCGCGCGCCGCTTATCCGGGATGCTGGGAGGGCTGGGACGCTGGCTGGGGGGCGGGGTGCTGGCCGTGGCGGCGCTGTCCGCGCATGCGTTCGACTTCGAGACCGTCGCCGCCAAGGCCCGCCAGTTGTCGGGCGCGCCCTACAAGCCGGCGCCGCAGAACCTGCCGACCGAGCTGAAGGATCTGAGCTACGAGCGCTATCGCGAGATCGAATACAAGCCGGAGCGCTTTGCCTGGCGCGGCGCGCGACTGCCGTTCGAGGTTTCGTTCTACCACGAGGGCATGGTGTTCGATCAGCCCGTGCGCATCAATGAGGTGGTGGGCAACAGCGTGCGCGAGTTCCGCTTCGACCCGGGCGCGTTCAACTACGGCTCGCACAAGGTGGATGCGGCCAAGCTCAAGGGACTCGGCTTTGCCGGTTTCCGCCTGCTATACCCGCTGAACCAGGGCAAGCGCAAGGACGAACTGGCCTCGTTCCTGGGCGCCAGCTACTTCCGCGCGCTGGGCAAGGACCAGTGGTATGGCCTGTCGGCCCGCGGGCTGGCTGTGGACACGGCACTGAATTCGGGCGAGGAATTTCCGCGTTTCGTCGAATACTGGATCGAGCGGCCGTCCGCCAACGACAAGCAGGTGACGATCTACGCGCTGATGGATTCGCGCCGCATGAGCGGGGCGTACCGCTTCGTGATCAAGCCGGGCAACGAGACCGTGATGGAAGTGAAGTCGCGCCTGTTCCTGCGCGAAAACGTGACCAAGCTCGGTCTGGCCCCGCTGACCAGCATGTACCTGTATGGCGAAAACCAGCCGTCCGCCAATGCGGACTTCCGACCCGAGGTGCATGACTCGGACGGCCTGTCCGTGCAACTGGGTACCGGGGAGTGGGTCTGGCGCCCGCTGGTCAATCCCAAGCGGCTGCTGGTGACGTCGTTCGCGGCGACCAACCCGCAGGGCTACGGCCTGATGCAGCGCGACCGCAGCTTCGACAACTACCAGGAGCTGGGCGCGTGGTACGAGCGCCGGCCAAGCGGCTGGGTGGAGCCCAAGGGCAACTGGGGCTCGGGCCGTGTGGAGCTGGTGCAGATTCCGACGCCGGACGAGACCAACGACAACATCGTGGCCTTCTGGGTGCCGGACAACCCGCCCAAGCCCAAGCAGGCCTTCGACTATGAATACCGCCTGAAATGGCAGAAGGATGGCGAGAACCTGCCGCCGCTGTCGTGGGTCACGCAGACCCGGCGCGGCCAGGGGCTGACCCGCAAGCAGGACGACACGAGTTTCTCGCTGACCGTGGATTTCGAAGGCCCGGCCTTCAAGAAGCTGGCCGAGGATGCGCGGCTGGACCCCGTGATCTCGGCGGACGCCAACGGCGAACTGCTGAAGACCTCGGTCCGCCGCAACGAAGCCACGGGCGGCTGGCGCATGACGCTGTTCATGCGCCGCAAGGACGAGACAAAGCCGGTTGAGTTGCGCGGCTATCTTCGCAACGGCAATACAACCCTATCCGAGACATGGAGCTACATCATTCCCCCCGGCTAAAGCATCGCCCGGCCCAGGCGGCAGCATGCGAGCGCTATGTCGACCGCCTGCCTGCCTCGCCCGAGCTGCGCAGCGAACTGCTGGCCGACACCCCCATGCCGCCGGTGACCTCCGTGCCCGCCGAGGGCATCGAGGTGCCATCCGCAATGATCGAACTGCAGACCCGCCTGGCCCGCCGCGACCCCAAGGAGCGCGAGGGCGATGAGGCCGCTGTCACCGCCACGCCCGGCGGTCCGACCTACGCCTCGGTGCCGCGCCGCCTGACGATGGCCTACGGCAATCCGCAGGTGGACGGCGAGCCGCTGCTGCAGCGCCGCGACGATGGCACCGTGCGCGTGGATACCGGGCCGAAGCCCGAGCGCGCGTCGATGGTGCCGCGCCAGTGGCCACCCCATGTGGTGAGCGGCTGGCTGCGCAATACCTGGCGCAAGATGATGGGCCGCCCGCCCGTGCCCGAGACCTGGGACACCCTGCACGATGGCCCCGACGCCGAGGGCAAGTGGCATCCCGCCGGCTCGCATCGCCGCTGGTTCCTGCTGGGGCTGGTGGTTGCCCAGACCACGGTGGCCACGTACTTCATGGCCAAGGTGCTGCCGTACCACGGCGCCGATCCGCTCGAAGTGGCCATCCTGGCCCTGTTCGCGATCCTGTTCTCGTGGGTGTCCGCCGGGTTCTGGACGGCGATGATGGGCTTCCTGGTGCTGGCCAAGGGCGGCGACCGCCATCTGATCTCGCGCAGCGCCGCGCCGGACGCGCCAATCGATCCATCCGCCCGCACGGCGGTGATCATGCCGATTGCCAACGAGGACGTGACACGCGTCTTCGCCGGGCTGCGGGCGACGTATGAGTCGCTCGAACGTTCGGGCGACCTCGCCCACTTCGATTTCTTCGTCCTCTCTGACAGCGGCAACCCCGACCTGCGCACCGCCGAGCACGATGCCTGGATGGAAATCTGCCGCGCCGTGGGCGGCTTCGGCCGTATCTTCTACCGCTGGCGCCGCCATCGCGTGAAGCGCAAGACCGGCAACGTGGCCGACTTCTGCCGCCGCTGGGGCAGCAAGTATCGCTACATGATCGTGCTCGACGCCGACAGCGTGATGAGCGGCGAATGCCTGGGCACGCTGACGCGCCTGATGGAAGCCAACCCCGGTGCCGGGATCATCCAGACCGCGCCGCTGGCGGTGGGACGGGACACGCTCTATGCGCGGGTGCAGCAATTCTCGACGCGCGTCTACGGCCCGCTGTTCACGGCCGGCCTGCATTACTGGCAGCTCGGTGAGTCCCACTACTGGGGCCACAACGCGATCATCCGCATCAAGCCGTTCATGGAGCATTGCGCGCTGGCGCCGTTGCCGGGCAAGGGGCCGCTGTCGGGCGAGATCCTGTCGCACGACTTCGTTGAAGCCGCGCTGATGCGCCGGGCAGGGTGGGGCGTGTGGATTGCCTATGACCTGCCGGGCTCGTTCGAGGAACTGCCGCCGAACCTGCTGGATGAGGTGAAGCGCGACCGCCGCTGGTGCCAGGGCAACCTGATGAACTTCCGGCTCTGGATGAAGCAGGGTTTCCACATGGTGCACCGCGCCGTGTTCCTGACCGGGATCATGGCCTACCTGTCGGCGCCGCTCTGGTTCCTGTTCCTGCTGCTGTCCACCGCCGCGCTGGCCAAGCACGCGCTGGTGCCGCCCGAGTACTTCACGCAGCCGTACCAGCTGTTCCCGACCTGGCCCGAGTGGCACCCGGAGAAGGCGCTCGCGCTGTTCTCGGCCACGGCCACGCTGCTGTTCCTGCCGAAGCTGGCCAGCGTGATCCTGCTGCTCAAGGACTCGCGGCAGTACGGCGGCCCGGTGCGGCTCATCGTCAGCATGCTGCTGGAAATGCTGATGTCGGCGCTGCTGGCACCCACGCGGATGCTGTTCCACACCAAGTTCGTGGTCGCGGCGTACAGCGGCTGGGGCATTTCGTGGAAGTCGCCCCCGCGCGAGGATGCCGAGACCTCCTGGGGTGAGGCGTTCCGCCGCCACGGCTGGCACACGGTGCTGGGCCTGGTCTGGGGCGCGGGCGTGTACTGGCTGAGCCCGGGCTTCATCTGGTGGCTGCTGCCGATTGTCGGTTCGCTGGCGCTCTCGATTCCGCTGTCGGTGCTGCTCTCGCGCGTGACGCTGGGCCGGGCCATGCGCCGCGCCGGGCTGTTCGTGATTCCCGAGGAAGCCAATGTGCCGCGCGAGATCGTGGAAACCCAGCAGCACGTGGAGGCGGCACAGGACGTGCCGGGCTTCGTCGATGCCGTGGTGGACCCGGTGACCAATGCGCTGATGTGCGCCACGGCCACCGCCCGCAAGGTGCAGCCCACGCCCACGCGCCTGCAGCATGGCACGCTGGTGCAGCATGCGCTGACGCATGGTCCGCAATCGCTGTCGGCGGCGCAGAAGCATGTGCTGCTCGGCGATCCGTTCGCACTCTCCAAGCTGCACGAGCTGGTCTGGGGCTCACCCCTGGCCGATGCAGCGTGGAAGGAGACGCGCGTGCTGATGCGCCGCGCCGCCAACGTGCTGCCGCTGCGGCCGCGCGCGGCCTGATCAACGACTCAAGCCGCGCGCAAAGTCAAAACGGCAGGTCAGCCTAGGGAAGGCTGACCTGCCGTTTTTTTCGTCCTGTCGTTTTAAACCGTTGTATCGGGGGAGGGGTGGGTCTTATCTCAGGGCCGACACGCAGATCGGCGCATTGATATAGACATCGCCCACGCGGCGCTCGCCGCGGTCCTTGCGGGTCATGTAGCGGAACATCATGCTGACGCCAAGCTTGGTCAGAATTTCCACGTCGCGGTTGGCGCAGATGTTACGTTGCAGCGGCGCGGCGTAGTTGACCTCGAAGCTGGCCAGGTCAAGCATCGGCCCGCGATAGTTGGTCAACTCCAGCTGGAAGAGCACATGCTTGCCCGGCACCGACTGGCAGCGGCGCAGGCGCGTCTCGCCATCGATCTCGATCGGCAGGGCATCATTGAGCTGGCGGCAGGCGCGCGCCAGCACGCCGTCGGGGCGGCTGGTGTTGCGGAGCAGTTCGGGAACGCCGGCGCCGCCGGTGTTCTGCCCGGTGGCGGCACCCTTGAGCATGCGCGACAAGGCGTCGGCTTCATCCACCACAGGCACGGGAGCGGGGGCCGGCGCGGAAGCCGTGACCGGCGCCCTGACCGGCGCTGCCCACGCGGGCAACGGCGACAGGGTTGCCAGGGCAACCAGGCTCAGCGAAACAATAATCGGCGTTTGTCGTATGGTCATGCGGGCTAGCGTTGCCGGGGACGGCTCCCGTGACCCGTCTCCCGCTGTGCGTCCGACTACGCGGTCGGCGCAACATCCGTGCCGACAGGCAGGCATTGTACCCTCCACCCCCGTGCATGCGAAAGCCACGCCACACCGAAAGCACGCTTTGTAACCTGTGCAACAATTGCGCCTTGTCTTCGGAACCGTTTCATGACTGCCAGCCCTCGCGCCTCCACATCTGCTCCACGTTTTCCCCTCTGGCTGTTGATCTGCGCGTCGCTGACCGCGTTGGCGCCCCTGTCCATCGACATGTATCTGCCGAGCTTTCCGGCGCTCGCGGCAGACCTCCACACCGAGATCGGGCAGGTGCAACTGACGCTGGGCACCTTCCTGGTCGGGCTGGCGATCGGGCAGGCGTTCTATGGTCCGATCAGCGACCGCTACGGCCGCAAGGCGCCTCTCTATATAGGACTGACGTTGTACGGCGCCGCCGCTGCCGGCTGCGCGCTGGCCGGCAGCGTGGAGTCCCTGATGCTGTGGCGCTTCCTGGAGGCGCTTGGCGGCTGCACGGGCCTGGTGGTGTCGCGCGCCGTGATCCGGGACCGGCTCGAGGCCAAGGATTCGGCGCGGGCGTTTTCTTCCCTGATGCTGGTGATGGGCCTGGCGCCGATACTCGCGCCGCTGATCGGCGGGGCCGTCCTCTCTGCCCTGGGCTGGCGCGCGATTTTCTGGATCCATTGTGGCGCGGCCGTGCTGATCCTTTGGTTCGTTCACGCACGGATGGAGGAGTCGCTCGATCCGGCGCACCGCCGCACGCTGCACCCGGGCACCGTCTTGCGCAACTACTGGGAGCTGCTGCGCGACCGCGAATTCCTGGGCTACTCGCTGGCGGCCGGCTGCGTGCAGGCAGGCATGTTCGCCTATATCGCCGGTTCGCCGTTCGTGCTGATCGAGTTGCATGGCATCGACCCCTCGCACTATGGTTTCGTGTTCGGGGCGAACGCGTTCGGGCTGATCGCGATGTCCCAGATCAATACGCGCCTGGTGCGTGCGCGCTCGCTCGACGCCGTGCTGGGCATGGCCCTGTACGCGCCGCTGCTGGCCGGCCTGATGCTGGCCGTCGCGGCGCTGGCGGGCATGGCCGTGCTGCCGGTGCTGCTGGTCGGCTTCTTCGTCTTTCTGGCGGGAATGGGGTGCATCACGCCGAATGCGTCGGCGCTGGCGTTGGCGCACCAGAGCCATCGCGCGGGCACCGCGTCCGCGCTGATGGGCACGCTGCAGTTCGGATTCGGCACGCTGGCTGGCGCCGCCGTCAGCGTATGGCACGACGGTACCGCGCTGCCACTGGCCGTGGTGATGGCGGTGTGCGGCTGCAGCGCGGTCCTGCTGCGGCGCTACGGGCGGGCCGGCGCGGCCGTGCCCGCCTGATCAGGCGGCCTGGTTGGCGGGCGTCGCCGGCGCCATCGGCATGGCCGGCGCGGGCTGCATGACCACCATCTGCGCCGGCATCGGGGCGGCAAATCCGGCTTGGCCAAAACTCTCGCGAATCACGCGGTTGGTATCGAAATAGACCTGCCAGTAGTGATCGTTATGGCAGTAGGGCCGCACGGCGAGCACCGGGCCGACCAGCGTGAATTCGAGGATTTCCACGTCCACCGGCGGTTCCGCCAGGACGTTGGGAATCGCGCCGATGCGCTCCTTGAGCAGTGCCACGGCGGCCATCGCGTCGGTCGAGCCGGCCAGCTGCGCCTTCAGTTCCACGCGCCGGTAGGCATTGGCGGTGAAATTCTGGATGGTGTCCGAGAAGATCTTGTTGTTGCCGACTACGGTCAGCACGTTGTCCGGCGTGTCGAGCGTGGTGGCGAACAGGCCGATCTCCCTGACTGTGCCGGTCACGCCGCCGATGGTCACGAAATCGCCCACCTTGAACGGCCGCAGCACCACGAGGAAGGCGCCGGCCGCGAAATTCGCCATCAGCCCCGACCACGCCATGCCGATGGCCACGCCAGCCGCCGCAATCAGCGCCGCGAAGGTGGTGGTCTGGATGCCGAAGTAGCCGAGGATGCCGATCACCAGCACCACGTTGAGGGTGACGGTGACGATGGAGCCGACGTAGCGCAGCAGCGTGGGGTCCACCTTCTGCCGGGCCAGCGAGTTCTGGACCAGCCGGACGACGAAATGGATCAGCCAGCGGCCGATCACCCAGAAGGCCAGCGCGGCCAGGATCTTGACGCCGAACACGGTGGCGTAACCGACGATCAACTCGCGAAAGCTCTGCAACGAAGAGGTATCCATGGGGCATGCTCCTGTTAGGCAAGGGCATTATTGGCCTCGTCGCGGGCAAGTTCAAGTTAATAATTTCGCGAAAATCCGCCGTTCGATATGCGCAAATAACAAAGCGGCCGGAACGCTGTCCGGCCGCTTTCTCCCAGTCCCAACAAGGGTGGATTACCAGTTGGTCTCGCGCTCCGGGGTGGCCGAAATGCGGTGCAGGGTCAGGTCCGCGCCATTGAACTCGGCTTCGGCATCCAGTCGTATTCCGACGAATTTCTTCAGTGCACCGTAGACCACCGTGCCGCCCACCAGCGCGATGACGATGCCAAGCGCCGTGCCGATCAGCTGCGCGACCAGCGACACCCCGCCCATGCCGCCGAGCGCATGGGTGCCGAAGATGCCCGCCGCGATGCCGCCCCAGGCGCCGCACAAGCCGTGCAGCGGCCAGACGCCCAGCACGTCATCGATATGCCACTTGTTCTGGGCCAGCGTAAACAAATAGACGAACAGCACGCCGGCCACCGCGCCGGTGATCAGCGCGCCGAGCGGATGCATGAGGTCCGAGCCGGCGCACACGGCCACCAGCCCGGCCAGCGGGCCGTTGTAGGCGAAGCCGGGGTCGTTGCGGCCGGCCCACCACGCCGCCAGCGTGCCGCCGGCCATCGCCATCAGCGAATTGATGGCCACCAGGCCGCTGATCTTGTCCACGGTCTGGGCGCTCATCACATTGAAGCCGAACCAGCCCACCGCCAGCACCCAGGCGCCGAGCGCCAGGAAGGGGATGTTCGAGGGCGGATGCGCGCTGATGCGGCCGTCCTTCGAGTACCGGCCGCGCCGGGCGCCCAGCAGCAACACGGCGGGCAGGGCGATCCAGCCGCCCACGGCATGCACGACGACCGAGCCTGCGAAATCGTGAAACGGCGAGCCTGCAACCGAGGCGATCCAGTCCTGGATGCCGAAGCGGTTGTTCCAGGCGATACCTTCGAAGAACGGGTAGACAAAACCTACCAGGATGAAGGTGGCGACCAGTTGCGGATTGAATCGCGAGCGCTCCGCAATGCCTCCCGAAATAATCGCCGGAATGGCCGCCGCAAATGTGGCGAGGAAGAAGAATTTCACCAGTTCATATCCGCTCTTTTGTGCCAGGACTTCGGCACCGGACATGAATTGCACCCCGTACGCCACCGTATAACCGACAAAAAAGTAAGCAATCGTGGAAACGGCAAAATCAACAAGGATTTTCACCAGTGCATTCACCTGGTTTTTCTTGCGCACCGTGCCGAGTTCCAGGAATGCAAATCCCGCGTGCATGGCGAGTACCAGGATGGCGCCGAGCAGGATGAACATCGCATCGGCGCCCGTTTTCCAGTTTTCCATTGCTACCTCAATGCTCAAAATGGGAGCACGAGTATGCAAATTCCGTTCCAGACAGCGATGCAGAATGGGGAAAATAGCGCCGAGGCGGTGCGTGGCGCACTGGTGTGGCGTTTCCGGGCGAGTTGTCGGATCAACTATTGCGCGCAGCGGCTGCGCCGCCGTACGAGCCACGCCTCATTTTGGATCGCCATGCGCCAAAAGCGGGCGTATGGCGCGCGCGGTGCGATCCAGAATGGTGCGTCCTCGCCCGGGGGGAGGCCGACGAAGCGCGGCCCCGTGCATGTGCGCCGCACGATACGTGTCGGGCCGAAAAAGTGACGATTCCATTTGGGGAAAAGAGGGGTAAAACCCCCGCTAAGTCTTGCCAGAGAACGTTTTCCGGCCGTTTTCGTTGCTTCGGTGCCACTGGGGATTGCCCAAGGCGCAAAGGGCAGATTAGACTGCGCCGATCGGTAATTTGCCGGCAGGCAGATGTCCGGTGACGACGACCAACAAGGGAAATCTAGCCATGAATAAAGGTGAACTGGTATCGGCCATCGCCGCGGAAGCAGAACTCAGCAACGCCGCCGCCGAGCGCGCGCTGAACGCCGCGCTGGACAGTATCAAAAAGGCAGTGGCCAAGGGGGACTCGGTCACCCTGGTGGGGTTTGGTAGCTTCAGCTCGGGCAAGCGTGCTGCCCGTACCGGCCGCAATCCGCGCACCGGCGAAACGATCAAGATCCCGGCCGCCAAGACGGTGAAGTTCTCCGCCGGCCAGGGTTTCAAGGACGCCGTGAACAAGAAGAAGTAAGCAAGTTCGCGTTCTTGAAAGTACGGAAAGCGGCCTTCGGGGCCGCTTTTCTTTTTGGGCCATGATGTCCACGCGCGGATTTGCCCATTGGCGCGCCTCGTCGGGTTACACTGCCCGCGCCTCAGGCTCGATTTCTGGATTTTCTGCGATGAACGATTTGTCCCACCAGCTTTCCATGACCGTGCTGATGACGCCGGACATGGCCAACTTCTCCGGCAACGTGCACGGGGGCACCATCCTGAAGTACCTGGACATGGTGGCCTACGCCTGCGCCAGCCGCTACGCCGGCCGCTATGTGGTCACGCTGTCGGTGGACCAGGTGATGTTCCGCCAGCCGATCCACGTGGGCGAACTCGTCACCTTCCTGTCTGCCGTGAACTACACCGGCCGAAGCTCGATGGAAATCGGCATCAAGGTGGTGACTGAGAATATTCGCAGCAAGGTGGTACGGCATACCAATAGCTGCTACTTCACGATGGTTGCCGTGGACGACAACGGCGCGCCAGCCGAGGTGCCGCCGCTGCAACCGCGTGACGAGGTGGAGCGCCAGCGCTTTGCCGCCGCCCAGCAGCGCCGCGCGCTGCGCCAGGAAATGGAGCGCCGGCACGACGAGATCAAGGGTTCGGCGGACTGACCATGGCGAACATCCGCATCGGAATGATGGCCGTCGCCGGCCTGTGGGCGCTCTCCGGCATCACGCAGGCCGAGGAAATCGGCAGCGTCAGCACGAATTTCCGCGTCACCGGCTCCGACAAGGTGGTGATCGAAGCCTATGACGATCCGCAGGTGGACGGCATCACCTGCTACGTCTCGCGGGCGCGTACGGGCGGCATCAAGGGCTCGCTCGGCATGGCCGAAGACCCGCCCGAGGCGTCGATTGCCTGCCGCCAGGTGGGCCCCATCACCTTCAAGGGCCCGGTCAAGGCGCAGGAAGACGTGTTTTCCGAGCGGATGTCGATCCTGTTCAAGACCCTGCACGTGGTGCGCGCGGTGGACCGCAAGCGCAACACGCTGGTCTATCTGACCTACTCCGACCGCATCGTCAGCGGCAGCCCGCAGAACGCGGTGACGGCGGTACCGGTGCCGGCCGGGACACCGATCCCCGTCAAGTAAGCCTCAGCCCCTCAGCCCCTCAGCAACCTCAGGCTTCAAACAGCTTGCGCAGATTCGATTTCAGAATCTTCCCATTGGGATTGCGCGGCAGCATCTCCCCGCTGACGATAATCCGCACTGGCACCTTGAACGCCGCCAGCTGCTGCCGCACGAAATCCTGCAACTCCGCTTCCGTGGCAGCCATGCCCGGCTTCAGGCTCACCACCGCACCGGGCTCCTCGCCCAGCGTGCGGTGCGGGATGCCGACCAGCGCCGCATCCATGATCGCCGGATGGGCGTACAGCGCGCTTTCCACCTCGATGCAGTAGATGTTCTCGCCGCCGCGGATCAGCATGTCCTTCATCCGGTCGACGATATAGAGGAAGCCGTCCGCGTCCAGCCGGGCGACGTCGCCAGTGTGCAGCCAGCCATCGACGAAGGTCTTGGCCGTCGCCTCGGCCTTGTTCCAGTAGCCGTGCACCACGTTCGCGCCGCGCACCATCAGCTCGCCGGTCTCCCCCAAGGGCAGCGCGCGCCCGAAGCCATCGTCGATCTTCATCTCGCCGATCGGCAGGGCCGGGCCGCTGCTGTCTGGCCGGAACACGTACTCTTCCGCGCTGTGGCTGGTGAAGGTGGCCGAGGTCTCCGTCATGCCCCAGCCAATGCCGGGCGCCGCGTGCGGAAACACTTCCTTGATGCGCCGCACCAGTTCCGGCGAGGCCGGTGCGCCGCCATAGTTCATGTTCTCCAGCGATGACAGATCGAAGTCGCCGCGCCGGGGATGCTCGATGATCTGCCAGGCGATGGTCGGCACGCCGCCGGCCCCCGTGCAGCGTTCGCGCTCGATCAGCGCCATGGCCTGGAGCGTGTCCCAGCGATGCAGCAGCACGATTTTGCCGCCCGTCGCGAGTGCGCCATTGAGCACTGACATGCAGCCCGTGACATGGAAGAACGGTACCGCCAGCAGCGCCGCCTTCTGCGGGGCGTTCGGATCCGGCTCGGGCACCGGCTCGCCGCGCCGCAGCAGGTTGCGCAGCGGGCTGAACTGGGCCGCTACGGCCACGGAGGTGGCGTTGCGGTGCGAGCCCACGGCGCCCTTCGGCTTGCCGGTAGTGCCCGAGGTGTAGAAGATCGTCGCGTCCTCGTCCGGGTCCAGCGGGATGGCCGGCAACGATTGCGAGGGCAGGCCGTTCCAGGCCGACGACGGGCCGATCACCGATTCGAGCGTAGCGATATGGGCGTCGCCCGTGATTTGGGAAAAGTCGCCGCTCTCAGGCAGTCGCGACACATAGACGCGCTCCAGCGCCGGGCAGGCCGGCAGGTGCTCGAGGATGCGGCCGAGCCGCTCGTTATCGACGATGGCGATCCGGCTGCCCGAATCGGCCAGCCCGTATTCGAGTTCGGCGCCCGTCCACCATGCATTGAGCGGCGTGACGATGGCCCCCGCCAGCAGCGCGCCGAAGAACGCCACCGGCCATTCGGGCAGGTTGCGCATGGCCACGGCAACGCGGTCGCCCTTGCGTACGCCGTCCCGGATCAGCTGGTGCGCCAGCGCCGTGGCGGCCAGTGCGAACGCGCGGTAGCTGACGCGCTCGTCCTCATAGACGACGAAGGTCTTCTCGCCCCAGCCGGCGGCCACCAGGAACAGGTCGCGTAGCGTGGGCGGGGCGTTTTTCCAGACAGTCGTGGGAATGCCACGGATCACGCGCGTCTCGGTTTCGAAGGGCGCGCCGGGCGCGGTCAGGCGGGCGTGGGCTTCGGCGAGGGACATCACCGGCCACACGGCGGTTTGCTGAGGATGTTGCGACATGACTGCCTCCGGGGCTGCATTGCAGGTGGACGTGCAGAAACGCGAAGGGCGGCAGGGGCCGGAGCCACCGCCGCCCGGGAGGGGGTGGGGTCAGATCGTGACGCCGCCGTCCACGACCATCGCCTGGCCGGTCATGAAGGTGCTGGCGGCCGAGGCCAGGAAGCAGGCGGCGCCGGCAATCTCGACCGGCTCGCCGATGCGGCGCAGCGGGGCGCCCTGGGTCGATTGCTTGTAACGCTCGGGATCTTCCCACAGCGCGCGCGCGAAATCGGTCTTGATCAGGCCGGGGGCGATGCAGTTCACGCGCACGTTATGCGGCCCGAACTCCACGGCCAGGTTGCGCGCGAGCTGGAAATCGGCCGCCTTGGAGACGTTGTAGACGCCAATCGTCGGGGAGCCGCGCAGGCCGCCAATCGACGACACGATGATGATCGAGCCCTCGCGGCGTTCGATCATCTGCGGCGCCACCATCTGGATCAGCCAGTGGTTGGAGATGACGTTGTTGTCGAGTACCTTGCGGAACTGGTCGTCCGTCACGCCGCTCATCGGCCCGTAGTACGGGTTCGAGGCGGCGTTGCAGACCAGGACGTCCACCTTGCCGAAGGTGCGGTTGGTCTCGTCCACCAGGTGCTGGAGGTCTTCCTTCGACGAGATATTGGCCGGCACGGCGATGGCGGTACCGGCGCCGTGGCGCGCGTTGATGGCGTCCACCACTTCGGCGCAGGCTTCGGCCTTGCGCGATGAAATGACCACCTTGGCGCCTTGCACGGCCATCTGCTCGGCGATGGCGCGGCCGATGCCGCGCGACGAACCGGTGATGATGGCAACCTTGCCCGACAGATCGAACAATGACATGGTGTCTCCTGAGGATCGCGGCGGTCTTGCCGTCGCTGGATATATGAGGTGCCGGGACATTATGGGGACGCCGCCCCCCTCAGTCCACCCGCAAACCGCCACGCCGGGGGTGGTATCAGCAAACTTTCTGCGGGCAATTCACGCGATGCATGACGCGTGCCGCAGCGTGGAATGCTCTGCCCCTTATATGCCCCTCATGCCTCCTTGTCGGCGGCGAGCACGCGCGGCAGGGTGGCGGCCAGCGCACCGCGCAGCGGCGCGTCCAGGGGGATGCCGAAGCGGTGGATGAGCAGGTCGATGACGGCCTCGGCGTCGTCCAGTTCCTGCTTCTGGACGCTGCCGTCGGCGGCGCGCGCGGCGAACTGGCCGTTGCGAAGCGCCAGGCGCACCCCGTCCACCACCCGCGCCACCATCAGCGTCTGTGTGAACTGGCTGTCTGGATGGGTCGACACGTACCAGTTGCGCGCCACGTAATCGATCTTCGGCTGCGGGGTCAGGTCGAAGCGGTACATCACGCGCCAGTCGTCCGCGCCGGTGCCGTCATCGGACCGGAATTCGAGGTCGTAGGCGTGGAACGCGGTGCTGGCCAACTGCGCCGCCGGTGTGGGCGTCAGCCGGAACGGCACGTCAGGGTCGACCGGCAAGGACAGCGGTAGCGCGCGGTCGAGTGTGGTGCCGCCGAAGCCCACGTCGGCCAGATAGCTCTCGTGGGCCACCTCGACGCGCAGCAGCATGTGGGAGAGCCCGGTGGGCGGATGGTCCGCCGGCAGCCGCCAGCGCACGCGCGCGGCCAGGGGCACCACGGTATACCCGAGCGCCTTGAGCCCGGCGCAGAACAGGGTATTGAGCTCGAAGCAGTAGCCGCCGCGCCCCTGGGTGACGAGTTTTTCGAACACGTCCGGCACGTCGATCCGCACAGGGCGGCCCGTCAGCGGATTCAGGTTCTCGAACGGGAGATGGGCGAGCTGGGCTGCGACCAGCGCGTCCAGCGCGGGGAGGTCGGGGCTGGCTGGCGCGGCATCGAGGCCGATCCGCGCCAGCCACGCCTGTAGCTGATCGGGCGAGAGCGGGGAAATTTCATCGACGGGAAGCATGGGGTTCGCTGTCTCCGTGGGGGTCCGATAGCGGCCCGGGTGGCGGTTGGTTTGGCGAGAATGCCAGGCTGCGCCGACGGAATCCGCTTCGTCAGAGGTGGGGTAGACCGAGGCCGGCGCGCCCACTACTATAAGTCCACAACGCCACCGGCACCGATGCCCCACGCATGACAGGGTCATCCTCAGCCGGGCCCTCTCACAGGAGACGCCCCGTGAAAACCCTGATCGAGCATCTGTCGCATTACGCGGCCTATCACCGCGATCGCCGCAACATCGTCACCCATTTCGTCGGCATCCCGATGATCGTGCTGGCCGTGACCACGCTGCTCGGCCGGCCCGCCATGCCGCTCGGCGAGGGGGCGGCGTTCCTCACCCCGGCCATGGTCGTCTACGCGCTCTCGTGCCTGTTCTACCTGCGGCTGTCGTTCGCCTTCGGCCTCGCCATGGCGGTCATTCTGGCCGTATTCCTATGGGTTGGGGCATGGATTGCCGCGCTGCCGACGGCGGCCTGGCTCGCTTCCGGCATCGGCCTGTTCGTGGTGGGATGGATCATCCAGTTCGTCGGGCACTACTACGAGGGGCGCAAGCCGGCGTTCGTCGATGACCTCGTCGGGCTGCTGATCGGCCCGCTCTTCCTGGTGGCGGAGACCGCGTTCGCGATGGGCCTTGCCCGCGAAACGCACGACGCGATGGCCGCGCACGTGCACTGATCGGGTCAGATTCCAGATCTTCGGGCACACGCCGCGCACGCCAAAGTGGGGGGACGTACCCCCTTTACGCGTGCGCAAGGCCCGCTCGCGAGCCCGTTGCTGACGCAAAGCAGCGACAAAACCCGGGGTTTTCACTGGGTTTGACGTGCCTCATGTACGAAAACCCCTTGACTTGCGGTACTTTCCGCTATGATTCAGTGCGTACCGGCACCCGTGATTCGCAACGTGCCACTGCGGTGAGACGCAGCGATACGCAGCGATACGCCGGGACACATTCTTCAACTCACGTATATCGATATGGCGACCAAAGCGAAACCGACCACGAAGACTGCAACCAAGCCCGCTGCCAAGAAGGCACCGGCAACCAAGGCACCCGTGAAGGCTGCCGCCAAGAAGGCCGCTCCGGCCAAGAAGGCTGCTCCCGCCGCTGCTCCGGCCCCGAAGCCGCTGAAGGACACCTTCAACAAGTCGAGCCTGGTCGCTCACCTGGTAGCTCAGACCCAGCTGGAAGCCAAGGCCGTGAAGTCGGTGCTGGCCCATCTGGAAAACACCATCGTCAGCGCGCTGAACAAGAAGGGCGCCGGCGAATTCACGCTGCCGGGCCTGCTGAAGGTGACCGCACAGCAAGTGCCGGCCAAGAAGAAGCGCTTTGGCAAGGACCCGTTCACGGGTGAAGAGCGTTGGTTCCCGGCCAAGCCGGCCAGCGTCAAGGTCAAGGTCCGTCCGCTGAAGAAGCTGAAGGACGCCGCGGCCTGATCGCCACGCATCTTTGGTAGTCCTGAAAACCCCACCCGCTCCGGCGCGTGGGGTTTTTTGTTGCCCGGATGCCCGGGCGGCGAAGGCGGGTCAGTACGCCTTGAAATTGGCCGCCACGCGCTGGCGCAGGAAATCGCCCGCCGAGATGGCTGGGTACAGCCGCGCAGGGCCCTCGATCGTCGCCTCGCGGTTGGCCTGGCAGAAGAACGCCAGGCTGTAGCGCGGGCCCATGTACTCGCCCGGCGCGGGGTTGCGCACGCGGTGGAAGTTGGACGGCAGGCGGTCATCGCTCCAGCGCATCAGCATGTCCCCGATATTGCACGTGATGACGTCCTCGTCCGGGGCGATGGGCGTCCACGCCTGCGCCTCCATCTCCTTGCCCGGACAGACCTGCAGGCCGCCCTGGCCCTGGCGCTGGAACAGCAGCGTCAGGCAGTCGAAATCCGTATGGGCACCGGCACGCCAGAGTTCGAGTTTGTCCTGCGCCTCGGGCGGAATCGCGTAGTAGTGCAGCAGCCGCAGCGTGCTCTGGTAGTCCGGCGCGGCCGGGTCGTGGGCGCGCGTGAAGAATTCCGGATCGAAGCCGAGCTTGTCGGCGAAGCAGGACAGGAGCTTCATGCCCACCTCCCAGCACTGGCGCTCGAAGGCCAGCATGGTGGCCTGGAAGCCGGCCAGCTCCGCCTCGCTGGGCCACAGCGGCGCCATGTGCGGGCGGGTGATCTGGTAGGACTCCTTCTGGTCCGGCGTGCCGGTGGAGGGCCGCACCTGCGCGCGGGACTCCCAGCCCGCGTTGTTGGCCTTCTGGAGCGGATACAGGCCCTTCACGGCCTCCGGCAGCGCGAAGAAGCGTTCGGTCATGGCGAAGGCTTCGCGCACGGCGGCGAGGTCGATGCCGTGGTTCGCCACCTGGAAGAAGCCGACGTCCACGGCCGCATGCCAGAGTTCGTCGGCGATCTCGGCCTTGCGGCGGGGGTAGTCGGAGAGGTCGATGCGGCGGATCTCGCGCGCGCTGGTCTCGTGGCCTTGCGCGCCCATGCGGGATTCGCGGGCCAGTTCGTGGAGGGAGGCGGTGTCGGTCATGATCGTTCCGGAGTCAGGAAAGGGTGGGTGCGGCCCTGCCTTTCGCGCGATGACTGCCGGGGATCTCGATCTTTGGACGATCTCTTGAGGCCCCGGTGCCAGTCGCACAAGGGCGGGGCACGGACGTCAAGAGCAATTTCCTGCCGCGCACCGGGGGTGGGCGGTTGAACGCTTCTACTCTTCGGGGGGGAAGATTGCAGGTTTCGGGCCAGCCGGCACGACCCGGTTTTGACCCAGTTCCGGGCCGATTTGCGCCGGGGTGGCGCACGCCATGCCGCAGGATGGTGCGGCGCGCCCAAAAAAAACGCCGGCGCAAAGGCCGGCGTTCAGTTCTTTCCTCCCGCAGCGGGGAGGGCACCACATGACCGCTTACTGCGGTCCCAGCTTGCGGATCAGGGCGTCCAGCTTGCCCATTTCCTCTTCGTTCAGGTCCGTCAGCGGTGCGCGCACCGGGCCGGCATCGTGGCCAACCAGCTTGGCGCCGGCCTTGACGATCGACACCGCATAGCCGTGCTTGCGGTTACGGATGTCCAGGTACGGCAGGAAGAAGTCGTCGATCAGGCGACCCACGGTAGCGTGGTCGTCCGCCGCGATGGCGCGGTAGAAGTCCATCGCCGTCTTCGGGATGAAGTTGAACACGGCCGACGAGTACACCGGCACGCCCAGCGCCTTGTAGGCAGCGGCGTACACCTCGGCGGTGGGCAGGCCGCCCAGGTAGGCCAGGCGGTCGCCGAGCTTGCGGCGCACGCGCACCATCGCCTCGATCTCGCCCACGCCGTCCTTGAAGCCGATCAGGTTCGGGCAGCGGTCGACCACGCGTTCCAGCAGGTCGGCGCCGATGCGCGAGTTGGCGCGGTTGTAGACGATCACGCCGCACTTGGTGGCCTTGCAGACCTCTTCAATGTGGTTGGCGATGCCTTCTTCGCTGGCTTCGGTCAGGTAATGCGGCATCAGCAGGATGCCGTGCGCGCCCAGGCGCTCGGCTTCCTTGGCGTATTCGATGGCCACGCGGGTCGGGCCGCCGGCGCCGGCCAGGATGGGTACCTTGCCACGGCAGGTTTCCACCGCGGTGCGGATCACGTTCGAATAGTCCTGCTGCGTCAGCGAGAAGAACTCGCCCGTGCCGCCGGCTGCGAACAGGGCCGAGGCGCCGTACGGGGCCAGCCATTCCAGGCGTTCGATATAGGTCGACGGGCGGAAATTGCCCTGTTCGTCAAAGTCGGTCACGGGGAACGAAAGCAGGCCGTCCGAAATAATCTGCTTGAGTTCTTGCGGTGTAGTCATGTCGCTCATCCTGATCGCCACATGGCGAAAATGGTGTGGTTTGTTAGTGGGGCAAGGCCCGTTCGATGACCTCGCACCCAACTGCTGAGTGGATTCGAGATAAGTCATCGTACAACTAACAACTTGACGGTGCAAGGGCTAAGGGCATGACCGAGGGAAAACCCCGGCATTTTTGCCCGCACCGGGGGTGGGCAGACGAGGGGGGCGTCACATCGCCCAGACCGGTCGATCGCCCGCCAGGCCGCAAGGAGATTGAAAGGAAGACCATCGGGCCGATGCCCGAAAGCAGGGCGATTTGCACCGGTTCAGGGTAAACGCGCACTGTGTCTGACGGAACCGCGTCCCTATAATCACAGTCGTACGACGACATATCACAAGCCGGTTCCCACGCATTCTGCACCCGGTCCCCGGCTGTGAGGAGACCCCGATGAACGCAAGCCCCACTTCCAGCACCGCCGCCGCGACTTCTGTCGAAGGCGCGCGCCGCACCAACGTCCGCTACTGGATTCTCCTGCTCATCTTCATTGTGACCACGGTCAACTACGCCGACCGGGCCACGCTGTCGATCACCGGCCCCGCGATGCGCGAGGAGTTCGGCTTCAGCGCCGTGCAGATGGGCTATATCTTCTCCGCCTTCAGCTGGGCCTATGTGATGGCGCAGATTCCAGGCGGCTGGCTGCTCGACCGCTTCGGCGCACGCCGCATCTACGCGGCCAGCATCTTCGTCTGGTCGTTCTTCACGCTGCTGCAGGGCTGGCTGGGCGTGTTCGCCACCATCGGCTCGGTCATGACCGTGCTGTTCGCGCTGCGCTTTGCCGTGGGCCTGGCCGAATCGCCGGCTTTCCCGGCCAACGCCAAGGTGGTCGCCAGCTGGTTCCCCACCGCCGAGCGTGGCACGGCATCGGCCATCTTCAACGCCGCCCAGTACTTCGCCGCCGTGGTCTTCACGCCGCTGATGGCCTGGGTCGTCCATAGCTGGGGCTGGCACCACGTCTACCTGTGGATGGGCCTGATGGGCATGGCGCTGGCGCTGGTATGGCTCAAGATCATGCGCAGCCCGGCCACGCACCCGGCCGTGAACCGCGCCGAACTCGACTATATCGAGCAGGGCGGCGGGCTGATCCATATGAACGAAGGCGCCGGCCAGGCCAAGGAAAAGGCACCGGCGGGCTGGTTCTACGCCAAGCAACTGCTCTCCAACCGCATGCTGGCTGGCGTGTACCTCGGCCAGTACTGCATCAACGTGCTGACGTACTTCTTCCTGACGTGGTTCCCGGTGTACCTGGTGCAGGCGCGCGGCATGTCGATCCTGAAGGCGGGCTTCGTGGCCTCGCTGCCGGCTATCTGCGGCTTCCTGGGCGGGGTGCTGGGCGGGGTGATCTCCGACAGCCTGCTGCGCAAGGGCTACTCGCTGACCTTCGCGCGCAAGCTGCCCATCGTGGTCGGCATGCTGCTGTCCGTGTCGATGATTGCCTGCAACTACGTGGATGCCGAGTGGCTGGTGGTCGGCATCATGGCGCTGGCCTTCTTCGGCAAGGGCATTGGCGCGCTGGGCTGGGCTGTGGTGGCCGATACGGCGCCCAAGGAGGTCATGGGCCTCGCCGGCAGCATTTTCAACACCTTTGGCAATATCGCCGGCATCGTGACGCCGATCGTGATCGGCTATATCCTCAGCGTCACGGGCTCGTTCAACGGCGCGCTGGTTTTCGTGGGCATCAACGCCCTGGTCACCGTGGTGAGCTACCTGGTGATCGTGAAGGACATCCGGCGCGTGGAACTGAAGCACGCCTGATATAGAGAGAAGACAAGGACCCCCCAACATGTCTGAACAGGATTCCCCGGTGGCCGCCCAGGCCGTGGCTGCCGACCCCAAGCCGCTGTATATCCGCATCCACGCCGACGACAACGTGGCCATCATCGCCAATGACGGCGGCCTGCCCGCCGGCACGGTGTTCCCGTGCGGCCTGACGCTCGTGGAACGCGTGCCGCAGGGCCACAAGGTGGCGCTGGTGGACCTGAAGCAGGACGACGCGGTCATGCGCTACAACGTGGTGATCGGCTACGCGCTGAAAGACCTGCCGCGCGGCAGCTGGATCAACGAGCGCGTGCTGCGCATGCCCGAGCCGCCGGGCCTGACCGACCTGCCGATCGGCACGCGCGTGCCGGCGCCGCTGCCGCCGCTGGAAGGCTATACCTTCGAAGGCTTCCGCAACCCGGACGGCTCCGTGGGCACCCGCAACATCCTGGCGATTACCACCACGGTGCAGTGCGTGTCCGGCGTGGTCGAGCACGCGGTGCGCCGCATCAAGGCCGAACTGCTGCCGCGCTACCCCAATGTCGACGACGTGATCGGCCTGGAGCACACCTATGGCTGCGGCGTGGCGATCGACGCCCCCGATGCCATCGTGCCCATCCGCACGCTGCGCAACATCGCCCTGAACCCCAACTTCGGCGGCCGCGCGATGATGGTGAGCCTGGGCTGCGAGAAGCTCCAGCCGGAACGCCTGATGCCGCCCGGCACGATCCCCATCCAGACCGGCGCCGGCGAGGTGCAGGTGGGCGTGGTCTGTCTGCAGGATGACCAGCACGTGGGCTTCGGGTCGATGATCGACTCGATCATGACCATGGCCGAATCGCACCTCGAAGTGCTGAACGCGCGCCAGCGCGAGACCTGCCCGGTCTCCGAACTGGTGGTGGGCGTGCAGTGCGGCGGCAGCGACGCCTTCTCGGGCGTGACCGCCAACCCCGCCGTGGGCTACGCCACGGACCTGCTGGTGCGTGCCGGCGCCGCCGTGATGTTCTCGGAAGTGACCGAGGTGCGCGACGGCATCGCCCAGCTCACCGCACGGGCCGCCACCCCGGAAGTGGCCGAGGCCATGATCCGCGAGATGGACTGGTACGACCGCTACCTGGACCGTGGCCGCGTGGACCGCAGCGCCAACACCTCGCCCGGCAACAAGAAGGGCGGGCTGTCGAACATCGTGGAAAAGGCGATGGGGTCCATCGTCAAGTCGGGCAGCTCGGCCATCTCCGGCGTGCTGTCACCGGGCGAGAAGCTCAAGCAGAAGGGCCTGATCTACGCCGCCACGCCGGCCAGCGACTTTATCTGCGGCACGCTGCAACTGGCCGCCGGCATGAACCTGCACGTGTTCACCACTGGCCGGGGCACGCCGTATGGCCTGGCCGAGGTGCCGGTGATCAAGGTGGCCACCCGCAACGACCTGGCGCGCCGCTGGCACGACCTGATGGACATCAACGCGGGCCGCATCGCCACCGGCGAGGCCACCATCGAGGATGTGGGCTGGGAGTTGTTCAACCTGATGCTGGACGTGGCCAGCGGGCGCAAGAAGACCTGGGCCGAGCACCACAAGCTCTACAACTCGCTCGCGCTGTTCAACCCGGCGCCGGTGACCTGAGTCACTGGCTGGGCAGGGAAGAGAAGGGGCCGCCGTCGCGCGGTCCCTTTTTTTTGCCGATGCGCTGCGCCCGGGGCGAAGCCCGCTTCGCCGCACCCCCATCCCCATCCCCCGGATCACGAATCCGCCTTCGCACTGCCACGCGCCCGCGTGAGGCAATCCCCTGCAATATCAACGACTTGTCGACGCACACCCGCCTGGCACGCCTGCTGCAATAGGGTTTGACGAGCGAGACGTCCTATCTCGCCAACCCTGAGCGGAAAGGAGTCGCAAATGCACGATATCGGAAGTTCCAGGCCCGGTGGCTGGGGTGCCGGCTACAACGAGTTTGAACAAGGGTTCTCCTCCGAAATGGCCGGCGAATTCGGCCAGGAGCTGGAGAACGAGTTTGCCAACGAGTTCGGGAACGAGTTCGAGCAGGGCGAGGCGTCCTTCGGCAACGAATTCGAGAATGAGTTCGAGAACGAGATCTCCGGCGAGATGCAGGAGATGGAGCTGGCCGCCGAACTGCTCGCCGTCAACAACGAGCAGGAGATGGAGCAGTTCCTGGGCGGGCTGATCAAGTCGGTGGGCCGCGCGGCCACGGGTTTCGCCAAGTCGTCGGCGGGCAAGGCGCTCGGGGGCATCCTGCGCTCGGCGGCGAAGTCGGCCTTGCCGATTGTCGGCAGCGCGCTGGGCAATCTCGTGGTGCCGGGCGCCGGCGGGGCCATCGGCGGCAAGCTGGCCAGCATGGCCGGCAACGCGCTGGGGCTGGAACTGGAGGGCCTCAGCAACGAGGACCGCGAGTTCGAGGTGGCGCGCCGCGTCGTGCGCATCGGCCGCCATGCCGCCAATCACCTGGCGACGACCCCGATCCCCCCGCAGGTGCCGCCAGCCCGGGCGGCGCACGTGGCCTTCCTGCGCGCGGCAAAGCAGGTGGCGCCGGGGCTGCTGCCGGCGATGAAGCAACTCTCGCGCAATGGCGGGGCTGCTCCGCCGCATGGCGGAAATGGTGGCGGGAACGGCAGCGGGATGGGCATGCAGCACCCGGGCACGTCGATCTTCGGCCCGGCGTCGGGCGGGTCCCACTTGCCGGTGCCGATGGGCCAGTCCCATCCGGGCGGGGCCGTGGCGACGGTCGGATGTCCCTCGTGCGGCACGCAGGTCCAGGCCCCGCACACGGGCCACTTCCCACACGGCGGGGTCTGGCGGCGTTCGCGCAACGGGCGCGCCATCATCCTCTACCTCGGTCCGCAGCAGCGGCCGGCGTACTGAGCGCCACGGGACACCGCGATGAACCCGAGCCTCCACGCGCTGCGTCTGCTGGAACAGGAAGCGCTGGGCATCCGCGCACGCCTGGACGCGCAGCTGCCCTATGCGTTGCAGATGCCGATGGTGCCCGCCGCCAATGTCAGCGATGAGGCGATGGGCGCCATCGAGCGCCATATGCAGGCGGAGCGCAAGCAGCTGCGCGTGCGCATCACGGGCTTCCTGCGCCTGCTGCGCGGCCTGCAGCCCACGCCGCGCGACGTGGCGCGGGCCCAGCAGCGCTATGCCCTGCTCAAGCTGTACTTCCATGCGGCGCTCACGCACTTCGAGATCTTCGCGGAAGTGCTGACGCAGCGCAGCCAGCACGGCACCGGCATCTGGCTCTCGGGCCTCGACGTGGCCGCGCAGGATGGCCTCAAGCAGCCCGGCTCGTCGATCGAGGCGCCGCCCGTCATCTGCTACGTCGAGCGCGGCCATGGCGGTGCCATCCGCCGCGCCCGCACGCGGCTGCCGGGCGGCGGCGCCAATCCGGTGGCGGTGATCCGCATGCCGCGCGAGCGGATGGTGGGCACGGGCATCGCGGCGTCCCTGTTCCATGAGGTGGGGCACCAGGCGGCGGCGCTGCTGGACCTCGTCAACGCCTACCGGCGGGCGTCCGCCAGCCGCGTGGGGCAGGGGCGCACCCCGGCGCAGCGGATCTGGCAGGCGTGGGATCGCTGGATCAGCGAGATCGTGGCGGATCTCTGGGCGGTGTCGCGCGTGGGCATCGCTGCCACGTGCGGGCTGATGAGCGTGGTGAGCCTGCCAAAGGCGTTCGTGCTGCGCATCAACCTCGACGATCCGCATCCGGCGCCTTGGATCCGCGTGAAGTTGTCCCTGGCCATGGGCCGCGCGCTCTATCCGCATCCGCAGTGGGACGCGCTGGAGCAGGTCTGGGAGCAGCTCTATCCGCGCTGGCAGATGAGCGCGGCCCAGCGCGAAGCCTTCGATCAGCTGGACCGCGCCGTGCCGTGGTTCGTAGCGACCTTGCTGTCGCTGCGGCCCCCGGCGCTGGACGGGCGCTCGCTGGCGGAGGCGCTGCGCCTGCCAGACCGTCACCCCAAGCGGCTGCTGGCCGCCTGGGAGCGGGTCAGGCAGCGCCCGCAGGAGGGCTTGGCGGACACGCCGACGCTGGCCTTCGCGGTGCTCGGCCAGGCGCGCTACAGCGGCCTGCTGCCGGCCAATGACGAGCTGCAGATCATCTCGGCGCTGCTGCAGCGCTGGGCGCTGGCCGGCTACCTGCCCTGGTCGGCGGGCAGCAGGCAGCTGAGTGTGGTGTTGAACCAGCGCCGCCCGGTCCGGACCCCGGTTCCGGCTTATGCATGATTTTCGTGATTTCCGTGATGGCGTGAAATTGCTGAGGGAGAAATGTGATGGTCAATTCGGACGATATCCACCCCTACAAAGACGTCTTGATCGTGAAGACGACCAAGGGGATGGACGGTGACTACGATGTCACGATACCCGTCTACGGGCTCAGCAACAGCCTGCAGGCGCAATGCCACATCGGCGACCAGCCCACGGACACCCGGAAGGTCGCTGACACCGGCAGCCCCCAGACGCTGACGGCGCGCATCACGCTCAGGATGAAGAGCGGCGTGGACCTCCCGGCCAAGATCGAGATCATCAATGGACTGATCGAGCAGCTGGTCGACCCCAAGGCCATCAGCGCGCAGGAGTCGGCCGATATTGGCGTGTACCTGTCCCAGGGGCATGGCGTGGAACTCAGCCGCGACGTCGAGATCCCGCCGAGGGAAGTGGTGCCGAGCGAGCCCAGTTTCCACCCGCTGGACGACCCGATCGCGGACCGCTCCGGGCCGCTCGACACCGAGCAGTACGTCAGCCCGACCACGGTGCGCCTGCAGCGGACCCCGCGCGCGCTCACCGGCGACGTGGCCCTGTGGCTGCTGATCAAGATGAATGCCGACATGCTCGGCTGGGACAACTACGTCAAGCAGATCGATTCGCTGTTCTTCCCGGACGCGAACACGCCGCTGGGCAAGGATGGCGAGCCGTTCCTCTATGGCGGCGCGGCCCGGCTCAGCCGGCGCCGTTTCCTGCCCTTCACGGACACCGACGCCTACCGGGCCCTCAAGGTGGCGACGGAAGCCTTCGTAGTCACCTGGGGCGCCGTGGTGCCCAGCGGCCCGACGGCCAACGACATCGCCCGGCTGCTGGCCTATGACCCGACCGCCATCGCCCTGGCCAACGACCGCCTCGGCCTGAAGATCACCAAGCCGGACGTGCTGGCGAACAAGTATTTCGGCGGCGGGGCCTCGCCCACGCTCCCGTACCTGCAGCGGATTGCCTCCGCCCTGCAGGGCACGGATGCGGCGGAGCGGATCAACCGGGCGCTGACGGACCGGACCGTGCCAGAAGAGCGCGCCGCGCTACCGGGCGAAGGCGTCACGCCGACGCCCCAGCGCCACCTCGACCAGTGCGGCGAAGGCTGCCTGTGGCTCGACCACTGGAACCAGGACATCTCGGCCAAGCTGACCTATCCGCCGCTGATCGAGCTGATCTGGAGCTACTGGATGGAGGAACTCCAGCTGGTGCAGACCATGAACGCGATCTCCCGGCGCTTCCAGAACGTCTCCGCCGGCCCACGCGACCCGCTGGCCCAGTTCGAACTCGATTCCCTGCGCCCGCTCAACAACATCATCTGGGGCTGGGTGCAGGACGAGCAGCACCGCCTGCCGATCGAACGGCGCGCGGCGGAGTACCAGCACGAGTACGGTTTCCAGCTCATCGGCCGGGCCGTGCCGCAGGTGCAGCCGGCCGACACGCGCAGCAAGTTCCTGGGCGCGTTCCACACGCTGCTCAACCTGTGCGTGCCGTTCTTCCGCCAGGCCGACGACACCACGGTGGTGCCGGACGGCTTCCCGCTGCTCAACGCGCTGCGCGAAGTCCACCTGATCCTGTCCGAAGGGGCCCATAACCAGTTCCGCGACCTGCCCACCACCTCCCGCGTGGAAATGATGATGCAGCAGTGGATGCTGGCGCGCCCCGAGTTCCGCGAGTTCCTGCCCCGGCGCGCGATGGTGGCGTATCCGGAGCCGTGGATGCACTCGGTGGAGAGCATGCGCAAGCTGCAGGGCTGGGGCGATACCAACACCTACCAGTTCTGGCAGTTGGCCACCACGGGCGAGCAGATCGTCTCGTCGATCCGATGGAGCGACTGGAACTCGGTCAGCGACCCGGTCAATGCCGCGAACTGGGCCGCCTTCTTCCGGCCGGAGATCCAGACCTATATCCACTCCTACCGGGCAGTGACCGGCGTGGATGTGGGCGTGGAGCCGGTGGACGTGCAGGTGCCCGGCATGCATCTGCTGCGCAGGCTGCACGAGCACAAGGGCGGGCTGCGCATCGCCTAGCGCGGACGGAGCGGCGCCATGATCGACTTCGCCTCGGCCTTGTACCTGGGCCTGCGGCACCCGGCGGACCAGTTGGGCGACTACGCCGCGCTGACCACTGGCTACCCGGCCTCGCTGGCCGCTGCGCCACTGGCGCGGCGGCTGGCGGCGGACGCGGCGGCGCTGCAGGGCTGCGAGGCTGGCATGGTGGCGCCATCCACGCTGCATCTGGCCATCGACGTGTTCGAGCAACTGGGCCGCACGCACGCGCTGATTGCCGACGAGGCGCTGTACCCGGTGATGCGCTGGGGCCTGGAGCGCGTACGCGGCCTCGGCGCGCCGGTGGCATGGTTCCGGCACGGCGACCTGGCCGATCTGGCGCGGCGGATTCGCGATCACCGCCTGCGCCGACGGGGCAGGCCGCCGGCAGTGATCGCGGATGCCACCCGGCTGGCCGGCCTGCCGTTGCCGCTGGCGCGCTATCTGACGCTGGTGCGCCGTCATGGAGGACTGATTTTGATCGATCACAGCCAGATGCTTGGCCTGATGGGCGCCGCCGCCTCGCCGCGCCAGCCGTGGGGCAGCGGCGGCGGCGGCGCGCTGCGCCACGCGGGGTGCGATCCGGCGCAGCCGGTGCTGCTGGTGGCGTCATGGGCCAAGGCCTTCGGCGCGCCGCTGGCCACGCTGTGCGGGCCTGCCGCGCTGGTCCAGGCGATTGCCCGGGACGGCCCCACCCAGACCCACAGCAGCGCCGCCAGCGAGGTCGCGCTGCGCGCCGGGCTCCGTGCGCTGGAAATCAACCGCATGGCGGGCGATGTCCTGCGCGCGCGGCTCTGGCAGCGCCTGCGCCGCCTGCAGGCCGGCCTGCGCGCGCTGGCGCGGGGCTGCCTGCCGGACCTGCACGCGCCGCCGCGCGACCATCCGATGCAACACGTGCGGCTCGCCAGTGCGGAACGCACCGTGGCGCTGCACACCGGCCTGCGCGCCGCCGGCTTCCGTACCGCGCTGCTGCGCCAGCCCGAGGGGCGCCACGCGCTGGCGCTGATCGTCCGGGCTAATCATCGCCGCGCGGATATCGACGCCTTGGTGGCCGCCATGACGCGGCTCGCGCCGCACTTGCCCGATGCCGCGCGCCAGGCGCCGTGGCCGTCTTCGACCCCAATGGAGGAACCCCAGCATGTTTAAGACCGCTGATGGAGACACGCTGGAGCTTGCGCCATGGCGCATGCGCCGGCTGATGGGGCTGGTGGCGGCCATGCGCCGCTATCCGCCCGGCACGCCCCCGCAGGCGCTGGTCAACGACCTGCGGCTGATCATCGCCCGCGCGCGGCGTGTGAGTACCCAGCCACGGCTCGGCATGGCCCGCTTCGAGAGCACCGATGCGTGCTGCCGAGCCTGCCTGCTGGCGCGGCAGCAGCCGCGCGGGGGGATGGAACTGGTGGGGTTGCAGCTGGCGGCGCCGCGGCCGGGCGGGCACCTGTACGAGGGCTTCGCGCCGGAGCTGGAGGAGGAAGTCACGCGAGAGGTCAACGTGACGCTGGCGTGGCGGAGGTTCGAATCGCTCAAGCTGGCGGTCGATGACCGGACCGTATCGGGGCCGGGCGTCTACATCCTCGTCCGTGGCACGACGCCGATCTATGTCGGCCTGTCGAAGACGTTGGGTAGCCGCATGAAGCAGCACCGGTGGTGCGCGGGTGTGCACGGCGCGCTGCGCGGGCTCGGCGTATGGGTAGCCAGCGTCAGGAAGGAGAAGGACCTGTCTGCCGTCGAGCACGCCGTCATCCGCGCCTTGCGTGGCAGCATTCACAACAGCGCGCTGGTCGGCGATGTTCTGCTCGCAGGGCCTTCCGGCATCACGATTGTGAACATCCTGCCCCCGAGCCTGCTGCGAGGGGCGACCCCCATCAACGCCTTCCGCACGGGCGACGACAAGCGCACCCTGGCGATGAAGTCTGGCGAGAAGCTCGAACTCGAATGGCGGCTGCCATGATCGTCGACTTCCACGTCCACGCCGGGCAGGGCGACGGTATGACCGGTCCCTGGGACACCACCGCGCCGCTGGCCGCCTACGCGCGCCGCGCCAGCGAGGCCGGCATCGTGCGTTCGGTGCTGCTCCCCGTGTTCCAGTCGGACTACGCGCAAGGCAACCGTGACGTCGCCGCGCTGGTGCGGTCCGACCCGCGCCGCTGGATCGGCTTCGCCATGGTCCACGCCGAGCGCGACCGCGACCGGCTGCACGCGATGATCGAGGAAGCCGTGCTGCGGCTGGGGCTGCGCGGCATCAAGGTACATCGTCACGATGCGCGGATTCACCGGCAGGTCTGCGACGCCGCGCGCCGCTGGCGGCTGCCGGTGCTGTACGACGCCGGCGGCGACACCGGCGCGCTCTCCCTGCTGGCGCAGACCCATCCTGACGTGGCGTTCGTGTTCGCCCACCTCGGCAGCTTCGCGGACGACTGGGCCGCCCAGCGGCAGGTCATCGACCTGATCGTGCGGCATCCGAACCTGTTTGCCGATACGGCCGGCGTGCGCCGCTTCGACCTGCTCGAGGAAGCCTTTGCCCGCGCCGGCCCGGACAAGCTGCTGTTCGGCTCGGACGGCCCGTGGCTGCATCCGGGGCTGGAGCTGGCCAAGATCCGCGCGCTGCGCCCATCGCCGGAAGCCTTCGCGCGCATGGCCGGCGGCAACGCGCTGCGGCTGATTGGCGGCGCCCGCGTGGCAACGTCAGGGCCGACCTCACGGGCAGCCCTCCGTGGGCCGCCCCTGCCGGCGCAATTGCAGCGCACGCGGCGTGACGCGCAATAGCTCGGCGGCGCGGCTGGTGGACCCGGCGCGCCGTTCCGCCACCTTCACGGCGATGGCTTCCGCGATCTGGCCGATGTTCTTCAGCCCCAGCCCGGCATCGAGCGCCCCCTCGACGGCGCGGGCCAGCACGCCCTCCCAGCCGTCCATCAGGCCGGTGGCGGCCATGACATCGGCCAGCGGCAGGTCCAGGCAGCCCGTGCTGAGCACGTGGAAGCCTTGCTGGCGGTCCGCCATGCGCAGCACCACGTGGCGCAGTTCGCGCACATTGCCGGGATAGTCGCGTGCCATCAGCTGCTGCATGACCTCGGGCATCACGCGCGGCGGCGTGCCGGCGTGCTCGGCCAGGAAGTGTTCGACCAGCAGCGGGATGTCGTCGCGCCGCGCCGCCAGCGGCGGGGCGTGGATGGTCCATTGGGTGATGCGGAAGTACAGGTCGCTGCGGAAGCGGCCTGCTGTCACCTCCGCGTCGAGGCTGCGGTTGGTCGCGCAGGTCAGCCGGAAGTCCGAGCGCCGCCAGTTGTCGTCGCCCACGCGCTTGTAGGCGCGCTCCTGCACCACGCGCAGCAGGCGGGCTTG
Source organism: Cupriavidus sp. 01L43 (assembly GCF_056399925.1). Lineage (NCBI taxonomy): Bacteria > Pseudomonadati > Pseudomonadota > Betaproteobacteria > Burkholderiales > Burkholderiaceae > Cupriavidus > Cupriavidus sp. 01L43. The sequence goes on along the minus strand of NZ_JBFTSH010000014.1, from coordinate 59,666 downwards.
CAGCAGCAGGTCCAGTTCGCCGATTTCGTCGAGGAACAGTGTGCCGCCATCGGCCAGCGCCACGGCGCCGTCACGCGCGGCCACGGCGTGGGTGAAGGCGCYGCGCGCATGGCCGAACAGCTCGCTGCCGGATAGCTCGGGGCTCAGCGTGGTGCAGTCCACCACGATGAAGGGGCCGCTGCGCCGCACCGGATCGAGATCATGGATCAGCCGCGCCAGCAGCTCCTTGCCGCAGCCACTGTCGCCGGTCAGCAGGCAGGCGCCGCTGCCGAAGCGGCCGACCTGCGCCACTGCGCGCAGCGTTTCACGCCAGGGCGCCGAGTGGCCCACCGCGCGCTTGCGCAGCCAGTCGGAGGTGAGGATCGATTCCAGCTCGTGCAGGCGCTTCAGGCGGAGCGCCAGTTCGGTCAGCATGCCCGGCTCGTCGTCAGCCGCTACCACGTCGCAGATGCCGCCGGGCCACCATGGCTCCTGCCGGCATTGCGCGCGCGTGGCGGCGGTGCAGGCGGCGATGAAGGCGTCCGGGCGGGGCACGCTGCGCAGCCAGTGCTCGGCGGCGGCGGCCACGCGTGTGTCCCGGGCCAGGACGACGACCACCAGCATGCCGTCGCCCGCGCCGGACAGGTCGATTTCCTCGGGAAGGCCGTGCTCGCACAGGCGTTGACGGAGCCGCAGCGCCTCTTCCTGATAGAGCACGACACGCATAGACACCTCGCAGGGGAGCGAAGACGATGGGAGATCAAAAACGGGGAGGGTGGGCGCCGGGTCCGGGGGGCAGGCCGGCAGGCATCCCAGAACATACTAGGCGACGGTCACGGCCGCCCCATGTCAAAAATGCTCAGCACAGGGTTGCCGGATGTTAAAGGCACAACGGGGGTGTATCGCGGGTGAAACGAGTCTTGCCGCCGGATGGCGGCCGGGGGCGAACGCGGCGGCGTCAGATATTGCGATGCATATGGCTGACAGTGCAGACGCCGCCGCGCTGGCTTAGTCGCCGATGATCTGCTTGGTGAACACGGCGCGCTCCATCTCCTGCACGTTCACGCTGACCTGCACGCTCTGGCCGGCGCCGGGGCGCACCGCGTCGGTGAGGACATCGCACACGGCCTGCGCCACCTGCTTGCGCACGGCCTGCTCGCGCCCGTCCAGAATCCAGACGGTGGCGTGCACGAAGGCGCGGTCACGGTTTTCCGTGCCCTGGCGGTAGGTGGTCAGCGTCACGCAGCGGGACTTGATGTCCGGCTCGCGGAACTGGCCGGTGGCCAGCAGCGCGGCGTTGGCTTCGTCCAGCAGCTCGTCCTGCGAGCAGGTCAGGCGGGTGTTTTCGGTGAGTTCGATGATCAGTTGCGGCATGGCGGGAGCGTCGAAGGATCGGAGGGAAAGCCAGCATCGTACGGCAAACCGGCGCCCTCCGGGAAACCCCCCGGCTCAGGCCGCCACGCCGAACGCGGCCTCGATGCGGCGGATGTGGTCGCGCAGCAGCGGGCGCACCTTTTCCAGCAGATGCGCCGGCGGCACGATGGCGTTCGGGCCGCTGCAGCTGAGGGTCATCGGCGGCAGGGACTGGCCGGGCCGGAAAGCGACGGCGATCGAGTTGATGTCGGGCAGCCATTCGCCGAACGAGGTGGTGCAGCCCAGCCGGCGCGCTTCGTCGCGGCTGGCGGAGAGCACGCCCTCGGCATGGGCCGCGCTGACGCGGTCATCGGCGCGGAAGGCGGTCAGCGCCTGGCGCTGCTCGGCCGGCGGCAGGGCCACAAGGTAGGCCCGCCCGGCCGCCGTATTGAGCCCGGAAACGCGGCTGCCCACGGCCACGCGCAGCGTGAGGTAGCTCTCCGACTGGCAGTTCTCGTAGATCAGCATGCGGCCCCGGTCGCGCACGATCAACGAGGCCACGCCCTGCGAGAGATCCGCCAGTTCCTGCATGTACGGCCGCGCAACCGCCAGCACGTCCGCGCCGGGCTGGCCGGACGGCACCAGCGCCAGCGCGGAACTGCCCAGCCGGTAGCGCATCGGCTCGGTCAGCGCCTGGAGGTAGCCGAGTTCGGTCAGCGTGTGCGTGAGCCGGGAAATGGTCGACTTCGGCAGCCCGCAGCGCTGGGCCAGTTCGGCATTGCCGAGTTCGCTGTCGAAGGCGCGGAAGCACGCCAGCACGTCGAGCCCGCGCGCCAGCGCGGTCACGAAATGGCGGTCTTCCTTGCGGTTGTCCACCTTGGGCGTGGCGGGCGGGAGGTCGGGGAGGGAATCGGCCTGGCTATCCATGTGCGTGGCTCAAAGGTTGCCGGAGGCAAGCTGCTCGCGCAGCTTCGCCTTGAGGATCTTGCCGGACGGCGCCGCGGGTAGCTGCGCCACCACGCGGATTTCGGCCGGCATCTTGTAGGGCGACAGGCGGTCGCGCAGGAAGGTGCGCAGCGCGGGCTCGTCCAGCGTCATGCCGCCGCGCACCTCGACGAAGGCGATCACTTCCTCGTTGCCCTCGGTGGCCCGGCCCACTACGGCCGATTGCAGCACGGCGGGGAACGCATTGAGCGACTGCTCGACTTCCTCCGGATACACGTTGAAGCCCGAGTGGATGATGATTTCCTTCGAGCGGCCGACGATGGATACCGCGCCGTCCGGATCGATGCGCGCGAGGTCGCCCGTATGGAGCCAGCCGTCGGCATCGATGGTCTGCGCCGTGAGGTCCGGGCGCCGGTAGTAGCCTTTCATCACGTTGGGGCCGCGCACCAGCAACTCACCGCTGCCGTCGGGCAGGGGGGAGCCGAGGCGGATTTCCACGTCCGGCACCACCGGGCCGACCGAGCAGTCGGCGCGCGGGGCATCCACGCGGGTCTGGCACACGGTGGGCGAGGTCTCCGTCATGCCGTAGCCGTTGTTCAGCACGATGCCGAAGGCGTCTTCGAACGATGCCTTGAGCGACGCCGTGAGCGGCGCCCCGCCCGACTGCGCCATGCGCAGCGAAGGCGTGCGCAGCGACTGGCCCTGCGCGCGGCTCCATTCGATCACCTTGGCGTACATCGCCGGCACGCCGTGCAGCACGGTGAGTTGCTCCTCGACCAGCGTGCGCGCCAGCTTCTCCGGGCGGAAACGCGGTTCGTAGTAGACCGTGGCGCCGTTGGACACCGGGCCCACCAGCAGCACGGACAGCCCATAGACGTGCGAGATCGGCAGCACGCCGTAGACGCGGTCGCCGGCCTGTACGCGGGCCTGCAGGCGGTTGGAATGGCCGATGAACATCAGGTTGGCGTGCGTCAGCATCACCGCCTTCGAGGCGCCCGTGGTGCCGGTCGTATAGATCAGCGCGGCCACCTGCTCGCGGGCCTCGGCGGCTACCGGCTCCGCCACGGCCGTCTCGTCGATGGCGCTGACAAGCAGCTTGCCGACGTGTGGCCACACGGCAGCATCGGCCCACTGCGCGCCGCGCGCCAGCCCGTGTTCGCGGGCTTCGGGGAAATCGTTGTCCAGATAGAAGGTCACGCGCGCGCCGGCGTGCTCGACGATATTGGCAATCTCGCGCGCCGACAGCCGGGCATTGACCGGCACCGACCAGGCGTCGATGGCGCTCAGCGCCAGCAGCAGCACGGCGCAGCCGACGCTGTTCTCGGTGACCAGCACCACACGGTCGCCGCCGCGTACGCCGAGCGCGGTCAGCGTCTGGGCGGTCTCGCGCACGGCCAGGTCCAGTTCGCCATAGCGCAGCGCGCGGTGGGCATCCATCACGGCCACGCGGTCAGGATGGCTGGCCACCCACGGGCCCATGGTCTGGTGCAGGCGCTGGAAGGCGGGGCGGAACGAGTCGGATTGGGCGGGGGTGGACGCGTGACCAGAACGGTCCGCGGGGGAAGCGGTACTGCGCATGCATGTCTCCGGGCAAGGCTTCCGGCGTGAAGTCGCCGGTATTGATGCGTGGCATCGTCCCATCGATCCCCGGAAGCTGTCAACCGCAGCGTGGAATGGTGGTTCTGCAATGCAGAATTACTGGGATTTCCGTCTATGGGCTTTTCGCGACATGTCTTCAATGTCTACCCCGCCATAACCCGCCGAAATGCGAGGTCTGAAAGACAATGCATATGAGAACGCTTATCATTGCGGCTTTCACGGAATTCGCAGCAACATGAAGCAGGGCATTTCGACCGGTTATCGCGTGGCGGTCGCGTCGCGGGCGATCGCCGGCATCCTGGGCGGCTACGGGCTCGCAGCACTGGCCACGGGCTGCGTCTCGCTCGCGCTGGCACGCTGGACCGATATGGCGCGCGCCGAAGCGGTAGTCACCGCCTCCCTGCTGTCGTTCCTCTGGTACGCGCTGGCCGTGATCTGGGTGTTCGCCGTGGAGTCGGCATGGCGCGCGTGGATCGGACTGGCCGTGCCCTGCGCGGTCCTGGGACTGGGCTGGCAGGCCCTGCGGAGCGCGTAATGGCCGAATTGCGAAAGGGTCAGGGGCTGCGCCAGTCGATGGCGTGGCTGCATACGTGGGCGGGCCTGCTGGTGTGCTGGGTGCTGTTCCTCGTCTTCTGTAGCGGCACCGCCAGCTATGTGAAGGACGAGATCACGCTCTGGATGAAGCCCGAACTGCACGCGCGGCTGGGTGGCGACACAGACGCCGACGCGACCCGTCGGGCTGCCGACGGCGCCATCGCCTTCCTCCGCGAACAGGCACCCAATGCCGAGCGCTGGTTCATCAATCTCCCCGACGACCGCCGTCCCACCACCTCGGTGTTCTGGCTGCGCCAGCCGCGCCCCGAGGATGCCGGCAAGGGCAACCGCGCCCGGCTGGAGACGCGCACGCTCGACGCCGTGACCGGCACGCCCGTGCCCGGCGCCCGCGAGACGCGCGGCGGCGAGTTCCTCTACCGCCTGCATTTCGATCTCCACTACATGTCGGCGATCTGGGCGCGCTGGATCATCGGCTTCTGCACGATGTTCATGCTGGTGGCCATCCTGAGCGGCGTGATCACCCATCGGCGCATCTTCGCGGACTTCTTCACCTTCCGCGCCCGCAAGGGCCAGCGCTCGTGGCTCGATGCGCACAACGCCACCGCCGTGCTGGCGCTGCCGTTTCACCTGATGATTACCTACACCGGCCTCGTGACGCTGCTGTTCCTGTACATGCCGTGGGGCGTGCAGGCGGTCTATAAGGGCGATACGAAGCGGTTCGACACCGAGCTGGGCCTCCGCGCCCCGCGCGTGCAGGCGTCTGGCGTGCAGGTGCCGCTGGCCCCGGTGGGCCCGATGCTGGCGCAGGCGACCGCCCGGTGGGACGGCGTGGCCCCGGCCCGGATCACGGTGGAGCGCCCCAACGACGCCAACGCCCTCGTCACGATGACGCGCGATGCCGGGCGCAGCCTGTCGTCGGTGCAGCCGACCGTCCTGTTCGCCGGCACCACCGGCGCGCTCAAGGAAACCTTCGGCGACGATCCGGCCAATGCCAGCGCCACGCGTGGCGTGATGGTGGGGCTGCACATCGCGCACTTCGCGCCGCCGCTGCTGCGCGGGCTTTTCTTTGCCTCCGGGCTGGCCGGCTGCCTGATGGTGGCGACCGGCGCGCTGCTCTGGGCCGTGAGGACGCGCAAGAGCCACGCCCACACGATTGCTGCCACGGGCCGCACGCCGTTTGGGCTGCGGCTGGTGGAAGCGCTCAACCTTGGCGTGATTGCCGGCCTGCCGATCGCATTCGCCAGCTACTTCTGGGCCAATCGGCTCGTGCCGGTGGGTATCGCGCAGCGGCCCGACATGGAAATCCGCATGTTCTTCGCGGCCTGGGCCATCGCGGCGCTGGTCGCCCAGATCCGCCCGACGCGCGGCATGTGGCGCGTGCTGCTGGGCATCGGCGCCGTGCTGTTCGCGGGCCTGCCGCTGCTGAACGCGCTGACCGGCACCGCCCATCTGGGCGTGACGCTGCTGCAAGGGCCGGCGGTGCTGGCGGGCTTCGACCTGACGGTGCTGGCGATTGGCCTCGGGCTGGGCGCGGCGGCGTGGTGGCTCGGGCGGACTCGTCCGGCGGCACGCGGCGCAGACGCGTCGGCGCGCACCGGTGCCATGGGGGAGGCGTCATGAGCGCACCCGCCATGTGGCCGGCCTGCGTGGCCGGCATCGGATTCGCCGTGGGCGGCTTCACCTGGCTGGCCCAGACCATCGACCGGCATCACGCCGACATCTTCGGCCGGGGCGCCGCGCCCCCGCCGGCCCGCGTGCGCCGCCTGCGCTGGCAGGGCTGGATCGCGCTGGCACTGGCGCTGGCGGCCTGCGTGGCCGCCCAGGGCTGGGCCTTCGGCGTGATCTATTGGGCCGGCCTGCTCACCGTCAGCGCCCTGACAGTGGTGGGCGCCTTCTCTTATGCACCGCAGGTCACGCCGCGCATCGCGCGCGGGGCGATCGGCATCGGTGTGGCGGCTGCGCTGAGCGCGATCCTGATCGTGCAGGCGTAGCGGCACAAACGAGCGTCGCCGTCAGAGCGACGCCACCATCCAGACGGATACGGGAAAAAACCCGCCGGCCGCGATCAGCGGCGCGGACGGGCATGAAATCGTTTTACTTGGGAGTGTCACCTTGTCTTATTCCGTACCGCGTGCCGGACGTGCATCCCGCACGCCGCTGCGCCATCTCGTGGCCGCGCTGGCCGCCGCCGGCGTGCTGCCGACCATCGCCTTCGCCCAGGAAGCGGCCCAGCCCGCCGCCAGCGCGGAGAGCGCGACGCTGCCCGCCGTCACCGTGCATGCCGACGCCTCGGCAGACCAGCTGCCCGCGCCCTACGCCGGCGGGCAGGTCGCACGCGGCGGCCGCCTTGGCGTGCTGGGCAACCAGGACTTCATGGATGTGCCGTTCAGCGTGRCGTCGTACACGTCCCAGCAGATCCAGAACCAGCAGGCGCGCAGCATTGCCGGCGTGCTGGCCGATGATCCGGCGATCCGCACCGCCTACGGCTTCGGCAACTTCGCCGATACCTTCGTGGTGCGCGGCTTCCCGCTGACCACCGACGACATCCAGTACAACGGCCTGTTCGGCATCGCCCCGCGCCAGCTGGTGGCCATCGAAGGGCTGGAGCGCGTGGAAGTGTTCCGCGGCGCCAGTGCCTTCCTGAACGGCGTGTCGCCGAGTGGCTCCGGCACGGGCGGCATGATCAACCTCGTGCCCAAGTACGCCACGGCGGCGGACATCACCCAGGCGACCATCGACTATACGAGCGACTCGCAGGTGGGCGGCCATGTGGATGTGGGCCGCCGTTTCGGCAAGAACAAGGAATTCGGCGTGCGCGTCAACGCCATGGCGCGTGGCGGCGATACCCCGGTGGACAACGAGAGCCGGCAGCAGCGCCTGTTCACGCTGGGCCTGGACTACCAGGGCGACGCGTTCCGCGTGAATGCGGACTTCGGCTACCAGAAGCAGCGGATCAACCAGGGCCGCAGCACGGTCCAGCTGTCGGGCACGGCTTTGCCGGCGGTGCCGTCCGCCTCGACGAACTTCGCCCAGCCATGGACGTATTCCGAGCTGGAAGACACCTACGGCACGATCCGCGCCGAGTACGACATCACCAAGGACTGGACCACCTACGCTGCCTTCGGCGCGCACCACAGCAACGAGTTCGGTAACTACAGCGGCGCGAACGTCGGGAATAACGGCTTTGGCACGGCCACGCGGCTGACCGTTCCGTTCAAGCAGGATACCTACACCGGTGAAGTGGGCGTGCGTGGCCGCTTCGAAACCGGCCCGGTCAAGCACACGGTGAACCTGAGCTGGTCCGGCCTGGAGCAGGAGAAGAGCAGCGCCTTCCAGTCCTCGCCCGCGTTCCCAACCAATCTCTACAACGCGCCGACCGTGCCGTACCCGGCCGCCCCGACCACCGGCAATATGGCCGATCCGAACGTGACGGGCCGGGTCAACATCAACGGGGTGTCGTTCTCGGACACGCTGTCGTTCCTGAACGACCGCGTGCTGCTGACCGGCGGCGTGCGCCAGCAGGTGATGAACATCCGTGGCTACGCAACGGCCACGGGCGTGCAGACGGCGAACTACAGCGAGTCCGCCACGTCGCCGATGTTCGGCCTGGTGGTCAAGCCGCTCCAGAACGTCTCGCTGTACTACAACTACATCGAGGGTCTGGCGCAGGGCGGCACCGCGCCGTCCAACACAATCAACGCCGGGCAGGTGTTCGCGCCGGCCAAGTCGAAGCAGCATGAAGTGGGCGCGAAGTACGACGCGGGCAGCTTCGGCACCACGCTGGCGTTCTTCCAGATCGAGCAGCCGACGGGCGTCACGCAGGGCAATGTGTTCGCCGTGCGGGACCAGCGCAATCGCGGCGTGGAGTTCAGCGTGTTCGGCGAGCCGCTGCGCGGCGTGCGCCTGCTGGGCGGCGTGTCCCATATCGACTCGAAGGTGTCGAACACGGGCAACGCCAACACCGAGGGCAAGCCGGGCGTGGGCGTGCCGATCTACACGCTGACGATGAGCGGCGAGTACGACCTGCCGTTCCTCCCGGGCGCGACGGTGTCCGGCCGCTATATCCAGACCGGCCGCCAGTCCGCCAACACGACCAACACCATCAGCCTGCCGTCGTGGAACCGCTTCGATCTCGGGGCGCGCTACGCCTTCAAGGCGTCGCAGCTGCGCTATACGGTGCGGGCGGGCGTCGAGAACATCGCGGACAAGGACTACTGGGCGTCGTCGAGCGGCGGCATCCTCGTGATCGGCCAGCCGCGTACCTTCAAGCTGTCGATGACCGTGGACTACTGAGTCCGCAACCAGTCGCGCGGGGACTGGCCGACCTTGGCCAGGAACGCGCGCGACAAGGCCGACGGGTTGGCGTAGCCCAGCGCGTCGGCCATCAGTTTCAGCGGCACGCCGTCACGCAGGCGCGCCTGCGCAAGGCTGATGCGCCAGTCGGCCAGATAGTCGGCTGGCGTCTGCCCCACCACCTCCCGAAACGTCGCCGCGAACGCGCTGCGCGACATCCCGGCGCAACCCGCCATCGACTCCACGCTCCATGCCTCGCCCGGTGCCTCGTGCACGGCCACCAGCGCCCGCGCCAGGCGCGCATCGGACATGCCCGTGATCAGGCCCGGCTGGATGCCGGCTTGCTCGGGATGGTCGAGCAGCCAGCGCAGCAGCTGGATCAGCACCACTTCGAACAGCCGGTCGGCCAGCAGGCGCTGGCCACAGCGCACGCGCTCCGTCTCGGCGAACAGCAGCGCGAGCGCGGGATCGAGCCCATCTACCTGTGCCAACGGCAGCACGATCAGGGGCGGCAGGGCGCGTGCCAGCGGATTCATGGCCCCGCCATCGAAATCGAGCGTGGCGCAGGTGAACTGGGAACCCTCCACCGGCGGATTGTGGAAGGTGTGGACGGCGTAGCGCGGATAGAACAGCAGCGACGGTTCCTCGATCACCAGCCGGGTGGGCAGGGCGCTCGCGCCATGGGTGACCTCGGTGCGCCCTTCGCGCAACACGTGCAGGAAGCCGCGGCCGGCTTCATCGAAGCGCGTGACGCCGCACAGCGGCCCGGCATGGAACAGGTGCGCGCGGACGCGGAAGCGTTCGAGCAGCGCGGACAGGCGATCGGGCGGGGATTCCGGCAGCGAGGACATGGGTCTGGACGGTCTGGACGATCTGGACGAATAGGATGATTTCGTGGAAGAATTGTATCCCTTCGTACGATGCCTGCGGCCATAGTAGAGACACCCCGGACGCCAGGCGATTCAGCCGGCACCCCGGGAGCCTCTCTCACTGTCGCTCTATATATAGGAGTTCATCATGACCGCACGTGTTTCCCTGCCCAACCCCAGCAACGCCCCCGCCGGCAGCGCCGCCGCCCTGGCCCAGATCCAGGCCGCCTTCGGCACGACCCCGCAGATGTTCCGCGCCGTGGCCAATTCGCCGGCCGCGCTGCAATCGATGTGGGGCGCGTTTGGCGCGCTCGGCAGCGGTGTGATTCCGGCGCAACTTGGCGAGAAGATCGCCGTGGCCGTTGCCGATCGCAACCGCTGCGATTACTGCCTCGCCGCCCATACGGCGCTGGGCCGCAAGGCCGGCGCCACCGCTGAGGAGATGGCCGCCGCCCAGGCTGGGCGCGCCGAGGATGCCCGGACGGCCGCGGCGCTGGCCTTCGCGCTGAAGCTGGTGAACGACCGGGGCCAGGTGTCGGACGCCGACGTGGCCCAACTGCGCGAAGTCGGCTTCGGCGACGAAGAAATCGTGGAAATCGTCGCCCACGTGGCCCTGAACCTGTTCACCAACTACATCAACGTGGCGCTGAACGTGCCGGTGGATTTCCCCGGCGTGAAGCTCAACCCACGTTGAGCCGGTAAGCCGCCGTCTAGCGCAGCAGGTTCGACCGCGCCAGCTCGATGACCTCGTCGGCGCGGCCGTTCATCACGGCCTTCATCGCCCACAGGCTGAAGCCCTTGACCTGCTCCGCCTTCAGGGACGGCGGCATCGCCAGTTCCTGCGTGTTGGTCACCACGTCGAGCAGGGCCGGCCCGTCATGCGCCAGCATGGTGGCGATGGCCTCCGGCAGCAGCAGCGGGTCTTCCACGCGCTGGGCATGCACGCCGATGGCGCGCGCCATGGCCGCGAAATCGGGGTTCTGCAGCGACGTGCCCGACTCCAGGTAGCCAGACGCCTTCATCTCCAGCGCGACGAAGCCAAGCACGCTGTTGTTGAAGATCACCACCTTGACGGGCAGGCCCTGCTGGGAAAGCGTCAGGAAATCGCCCATCAGCATTGCAAAACCGCCGTCGCCGGACAGGCTGATGACCTGCCGCCCCGGATAGGCGGACTGGGCGCCAATCGCCTGCGGCAGCGCGTTCGCCATCGACCCATGCGCGAGCGAGCCGATCAGCCGGCGCTGGCCGTTCATGCGCAGGTAGCGCGCGGCCCAGATCGTCGGCGTGCCGACGTCGAAGGTGAAGACGGCGTCCTCGGCGGCCTGCTCGCTCAGCAGGCGGGCCAGGTACTGCGGATGGATGGGCTTGCGGCCACTGTCGCCCGTGGCGAGGTCGTCCAGTTGACGGCGTGCGTCGCGATAGTGGCCCAGGCTCGCCGCCAGATGGGCTTCGTCGGCCTTGGGGGCCAGGCGGGGCAGCAGGGCGTCCAGCGTGGCGCCGACATCGCCGACCAGCCCCATGTCCAGCCGCGTGCGGCGCCCGAGGTTTTCCGGACGGATATCGATCTGCACGACCTGCGCGCCCTCGGGGTAGAACTGGCGATAGGGGAAATCGGTGCCGAGCATCAGCAGCGTGTCGCATTCCTGCATGGCGTGGTAGCCGGAGCTGAAGCCGATCAGCCCGGTCATGCCCACGTCGTACGGATTCTCGTATTCGATGTACTCCTTGCCGCCCAGGGCGTGCACCACGGGTGCCTTCAGCGTGGCCGCCAGTTGCACCACCTGGTCGTGCGCGCCGGCGCAGCCGCGCCCGCACAGCAGCGTTGTGCGCTGGCTGCCGCGCAGCAGGCTGGCCAGGGCGTCGAGCGAGTCGGCGTCCGGCGTGACCACCGGGGGCCGCAAGGCGATGGCGGCGGGCGCGGACTCGGCGAACGTGCCCTCGCGCAGCGCCACATCGCCCGGAATCACGATCACGGCCACGCCCCGGTGGCCCACTGCCGCGCGGATCGCGGATTCGAGTACGCCGGGCAATTGCTCGATGCTGGTGACGAGTTCGCAGTAGTGGCTGCACTCCCGGAACAACTGCTCGGGATGCGTCTCCTGGAAGTAGCCGCGGCCGATTTCGGCGCTCGGGATATGGGCGGCGATGGCCAGCACCGGCACGCCGGAGCGGTGGCAATCGAACAAGCCATTGATCAGATGCAGGTTGCCGGGGCCGCAGCTCCCGGCGCAGACGGCCAGCTTGCCGGTCAGGTGCGCCTCGGCGCCCGCTGCGAATGCGGCGGTCTCCTCGTGGCGGGTATGGATCCAGTCGATGTCGCCGCGCTGGCGCAGCGATTCAGTGATGCCGTTGAGGCTGTCGCCGACGACGCCGTAGATGCGTTCGACGCCCACTGCGTGCAGGACGCGGGTGATGAGGTCGGCTGCGTGGTTGGCCATGGTGCTCTCCTTGTACGATCGGTGCCTGCGAGCGAGGCGGAATCCCAAGGTACAAGGGTAGGCGGTGATGGCCGGGGAGGATAGCGCGCGGGGCCGGTCCTGTCCGATCCGCACGGCGCGTCGGCATGTCGAATGCGCCCGGACCATGAAAAAGGCCGCCATGGCGGCGGCCTTGCGGGGGCGCGGCGCGTCGCTTAGGCGTGCAGCGCGGCCGGTTGCAGCGATTTGCCGGTCAGGCTGGCTACGGCGACGGCCATGGCCTGCTCGCGGGCCTCGGCGGCGGCCGGCGCGGGCATGAAGCGCTCGGGGGCTTCGCGCGCCAGTTGCTGGAGGTGGCGCAGCTTGGCCTGGAGGCCGGGTTCCACGCGCGAATCGGGCGTCACCGTCGACGGGCAGGCCACGCCGAGGATGTCCAGTGCCTGGCGGAAGTTCTCTACCGTCAGGCCCTCGACCGGATTCACCTGCACGAGGTGGCGGCGCTGCGCATCCGTCATCGAGGCCGGTGCGGCCGTCGACAGGATCACCCAGCTACCCGGCGCGGCACGCTGTGCGAACCAGGCGTCGATCTCGGCGCCATGGCCGCCCGCCACGCGCGGGGTCATGCCTTCCACCTGGAGGTCGAGCTGTTGCAGGATCGCGGCCGGTGTGCCACGGCGCCAGGCGTCGGACACCACCACGCGGGCGCCGGCAATGCCGAACAGCCGGCGCAGGAAGCCCAGTGCGATCGGATCGAAGAAACGGACATCCCTCAGGGTGCCGCTCGTTGGCGTACCGCCCAGGCGGGCAGCGGAGCGGTCCGAGTAGAGGACGCCGGGTACGTCCAGCATGATGAGGCGTTCAGACATGATTTCCCTGTGGTAGTCGGTACTGTTTGGTCGAGACAAGCGTACTCGGCAATTCGGCTTCTGCGGCGACACAAAACGTGCGTAAGTGCAACAGTTCTGTAACTTCTACACCGGAGGCGTAAATGCCCGTTACCCCTTGTTCTCAAATGTTTCCGGCCGACACACCTGCCTGAATCCGGGGTCGATTCCGGCGCGGATGTGGGGCCAATGGAGAAGAAAACGAATGCACCAGCGCATCGGTTGACACGTCGCGATTAGGGGAATTACTAGGATTTACCCGAGGCGGGATTGGAGGCCGAGAAGGGGCGGGCAAGGACGGTGGGGCGATGGGGGGCGGTGAGGCGGCTTACCGCTTGCGCAGTAAACGCATTTCGAAATGCTCGAATGATTGCTGGCACGCCGCGCTGCAAAACAGCACGGTCGGGCCCACGGGTTGCTCGCAGCCATGACAGGCGCCGCACGGCTTGAGCCGTGGCGCCCAGTCGCGGCCCGCCGCGTCGAGATCATCATGAAAGGACGAATCGTCCTGCACTGCCTTGCGTAGCGCCATGCCTGGTCCTTGCTGTGCGTCTCGATTGAGAGGCAAGCGATCATGCTAGCCGGGCCGTGACCCGGGGAGAATCAGCATTCGCTTATTTACGACAGCAAAGACCGGAAACTTTAACAATGGCGTGACATTGCTGCGGTGCAGCGTGGCAGGGCTACTGGAACTGGAAGCGCGACACGTCAGATTCCAGCGCGGCGGCTTCCTCGTCGAGCCGGTTGGCGTGCTGTGCCACGGTGTCCACCAGCGCGCCGTTCTGCGCCCCGGTCTGCTCGAGTTCCGCGAGGGCATCGCCCACGGTGCGGATGCCGGCGGCCTGTTCCTCGGCCAGCGCGCGCAGATGGCCCGCGAGGCTGTGGCTGCGATCGACCGCCGACTCGATCCCTTCCATCGCCGCCACCACGGTGCCGCTGAGGCTGGCGCCGCGTTCGATCTCGCGCGTGGCGTCGCCGACGATGCCGCCGATCTCGCGGGCGGCGTTGGCGCTGCGCTGGGCCAGCGCGCGCACTTCCTGCGCGACCACCGCGAAGCTGCGCCCCGCCGCGCCGGCGCGCGCGGCTTCCACGGCGGCGTTGAGCGCGAGGATATTGGTCTGGAACGCAATGCCCTCGATCACCGTGACCACCTCGGCGATATTGCGCGAATGGCCCAGCACGTTGGCCATGGTCCCGTTCATGTCGCGTACCACCGCCATGCCGGCGCCCGATGCAGTGCGCGCCTGGTTGGCCATCGTGCTCGATTCATTGGCCTGCTCATGCACCTGTTCGACGAGCGCGGTCAGGCGAGTCATGCTGGCCGCCGCGTGGCGCAGTGCCTCGGCCTGCTGCGCAGTGCGTGCCGCGAGTTGCTGGTTGCCGTCGGCAATATCGCCGCTGGTGTCCGTGATCTCGTGCGCTGACTCCTGAATGCGGGCCAGCACGCCGGCCAGTTCGTCGCGCATGCCAGCCAGGAAATAGAGCAGGCTGGTCTGATCGTCCMTGCGCAGGTTGATATGCGCGGTCAGGTCGCCGCTGGCGATGCGGTTGGCTGCCGCCGCGGCGTCGCGCGGTTCGCCGCCGAGTTCGCGCGTCAGGCTGCGCGCTGCAAACCACGCCAGCGCGCCGGCCGCCACGAAGCTGGCCACGAGCAGCGCGGCCATCAGCGTTTGTGCGCCGATCTGGCTCGCGGCAACGCCCGCCACGGTGTCGGCGGCCTGCCGCTCCAGGCCGGCGCGCGTGGCTTCCATCAGCGCGCCGAGCTTTTGCAGTTGCTCGCCCAGGAAATGGCCGTCGACGGAAACGGCGCTGTCGAACTGCAGGGCGTCCAGCGGCTGCTTGTTGATCAGCGCCACGTAGCCTTGCATCAGTTCACCTGCCGCTGCGCGCTCCTTTTGCAGCGCCTGTGCCTGGCGCGGCGCGGCCTGGCGCACGCCGTCCACGGCGGCGTCGAGCTGGCGCATGGCCTGCTGGATGTCCGCGCCGGCAGCGTCGCGCTCGGTGGTGCTCGTGGCCAGCGTCAGCGCCAGCTGCGCGCGGCCCAGCGTAGCCAGCGCGGCCTGCGCGCGTTCCGCCGAAATGGCGCCGCGCATGTCGCGTTGATACAGGATGTCGGTGTCCTGCTTGAGGGAAACCAGATTGAGGATGCCGATCAGGCCGACCACGGCGCCGAAGACATAGACCAGAATGAATGCGGCGGACAGCCGCGCCGCCAGCGGCAGTCGCACCAGCCGTTGCCACACGGCTTCGCCGCGTGCGCGCGGCAGACTCAGTTGGATGGCTTGCAACACGAAACAGACTCCTGCCGGGATTGCCCCGGCCATGCCATGACCCGATGCCCGCCGCGTGGCTGCCTGACCGTGCCGCCCGGTGTGGACGACCGGGGCATATTCCCGTTGCGGTGCGCCGCCATGCTCGGCGAACGGTGTGACGCAGGCGTGACACCCTCGCACAACGGGGAGATCGGCGCAGGCCGCAGAGGGCGGGTTACGGCTGGAGCAACGGCTGGCCGGGCGGGCCCGTCAGGTCGGCGCGAACGGTCTGGTCGAGGATGTCGAGCCGGTAGCCCTGCGCGTACACGACATTGACGGTGACGCCGTTGGCCGGGCAGAGATCGAGCGTGCGGCGCATGCGCGAGACCAGCCCCGCCAGCGCGCGCGAGAGCGGTGGCAGGTCATGACCCCAGATCATATGTTCGATCCGCTTGCTGGCCAGGATGCGGCCCGCGTTGGCGAACAGCAGCGTGGCGAGGTCGAACTCCTTCGGCGTCATGGCGATGCGGCGCCCATTCAGCATGGCGAAGCGGCCGGGGCTGTTCAGCTCGTAGGGGCCGGCGCGCATCGGCAGGTTGTTGCGGAAGCGCGCGCCGCACATGCGCCGGCGCAGAGCGGAGATGCGCGCCAGCAGCACGCGGTTGCTCAGGGCTTCGAGCACGTAGTCGTCGGCGCCGGCGTCGAGCGCCTCCACGAGGTCGTTGTCGTTGTTATGCTGCCCGCCGATCATGATGATCGGCATGTCGCGGGCCCGCACGGCGCGCACGGCACGGATCACGTCGATGGCGGAAATGTCTTGCAGGTCGCGGTCGACCAGCAGCATGTCGTAGCTGTCATGGCTGAGGCCGTGGATCAGGTCCCGGCCGGCAAGGAAGAGGGTGCACTGGAAACCCGCGAGGGAGAGCAGGTCCTGGATGGGGTGGAGGCGGGCCGCGCGGCTGGCCAGTAAGGCAATGTTGGTCGAAACACTCATGCTACAACTACCAGAAAACTGAAACGGATTGACGGAGAGGAACCGTCAGAGCGTAGCGGCGGCATGCCCGGCCGGACAATCGCCATTCCCTTAAATGTGGGATCGCCGCGAACCGGGTCAGGCTTATCCACAGAACGTGTGGATAACTGGCGGGTGGGCGGAGGCGCACCGGCGCCGGCACGCCATTGCATCGGCGCGCCTAAAAATGAGGCAGCCCGACCGGCATATGGCGATCGGGGGATGCCCTCATGTGACGGGTATGCCAGAATACGGCTCATCCATGTACGGGCCCGCAGCGCCGAACCATCCGCCTATGTTGATGAGTCCTAGCGTGATCGCCGCAGTGATGGTCGCCTTCCATATCGTGGGCGTGATGGCCGCACTGCATGCCGTGATGACGGTCCGCACCGCGCCCGGCGCCATTGCGTGGGCGGGGTCGCTGGTGATGATGCCGTACTTCGCGCTGATTCCGTACCTGATCTTCGGCCGCAGCACCTTCGCCGGCTACGTCAATGCCCGCCGTTTCAATAATGACCGCCTGCGCGAGATCCGCCGTGGCATGACCGCGTCCGAGCGCGAGGCCATGTCAGCCTGCGTGGTGACGGCGCCGGCGCAGGCCTGCATGCGCGCGCTGCCCGGTCTGACCGGCATGCCGTGCCTGGCCAACAACGACGTGCGCCTGCTGATCAACGGCCAGCAGACCTTCGAAGCCATCTTCGCTGCCATCGACGCCGCCACGCAGGTCGTGCTGGTGCAGTTCTTCATCGTCCATGACGACGAACTGGGCCGCGAACTCCAGCGCCGCCTGTGCGAGCGCGCCCGCGCCGGCGTGAAGGTCTATTTCCTGTTCGACAGCATCGGCTGTCACGGACTCGGACGCGGCTATGTGCGCACGCTCCAGCAGGCAGGGGTGGAGGCGCGGCCCTTCGCCACGCATCCCGGCTTCGTCAATCGTTTCCAGCTGAATTTCCGCAACCACCGCAAGCTGGTGGTCGTGGACGGCGCGCGCGCCTTCCTGGGCGGGCACAACGTCGGCAACGAATACCTGGGCGCGCGGGCGCCGCTCTCGCCGTGGCGCGATACGCATATCGAAATTCGCGGCGCGGCGGTGCTGGAGCTGCAGATGGCGTTCGCCGAGGACTGGTACTGGGCCGCGAAGGAGGTGCCGTACCTGATGCTGCCGCCGCATGGCGATGTGGGCGAGATGATCTGCCAGGTCGTGCCGTCCGGCCCGGCTGACGCGCAGGAGACCTGCTCGCTGTTCTTCGTCGAGGCGATCCAGTCGGCGCAGAAGCGGGTCTGGATCACCTCGCCGTACTTCGTGCCGGACGAGGCGGTGTTCGCCATGCTGCGCCTTGCCGTGCTGCGCGGGGTGGACGTGCGCATCCTGATTCCATCGCGCCCGGACCACCTCGTGGTGTACGCGGCGTCCACCATCTACGCCTACCAGGCGGTGTGCGCGGGCGTGAAGGTCTACCGCTACCAGCCCGGCTTCCTGCATCAAAAGGTGATCCTGATCGACGATGAGGCCGCCGCCGTGGGCACCGCCAATCTCGACAATCGCTCGTTCCGGCTCAATTTCGAGATGATGGTGATGACCGCGCATCCGGCCTTCGCGCGGGACGTCACGCGCATGCTCGAGGCCGACTTCGCCGAGGCGCGCGAGATCAGTCGCGACGAATTTTTGGCCTCGCCCGCGCTGCTCCGGGTGGCGATGCACGTGGCCAAGCTGTTCGCCCCCATCCTCTGAGCAAATCCGCTGCCGCCGTTGTCCACATTGGCGGCTGGCGCTCCTTGTGTACACTGTCTACTATACAAAGCAGAATGAGTGGACGATGTCCACATGGGAGTTTGATATGAGCCGAGTCGCCGCCACGCCGCCCACGCGGAGCACTTATCGACATGGCGATCTACGGCGCGCCTTGCTCGAAGCCGGGATCGATCTCGCACGCACCGGCGGCCCGGAGGCTGTGGTGCTGCGTGAAGCCACGCGCCGCGCGGGCGTGGTGCCGAATGCCGCGTACCGTCACTTCGCGAGTCGGCAGGACCTGTTGGAGGCGGTGCGCGCCGCGGCCTTGTCCGGCCTGGCCATGGCCATGGAGACCGAACTGGCAGCGCTGCCCGCCAATGCCTCCGCCACCGAGCGCGCGCGCGGGAGCCTGCGCGCGGTGGGTGCGGGCTACCTCCGTTATGCGCTGGCCGAGACAGGCCTGTTCCGCACCGCCTTCTCGGTGCCGGACGATGTAGAGGACGACCCGGACCCCGCCAAGGCCGGCAACAGCGGCCTCAACCCGTTCCAGTTGCTGGGCGCCGCGCTCGATCATTGGGTCGATGCGGGCCTGCTGCCAGCGGCGCGCCGCCCCGGCGCAGAGTATGTCGCCTGGTCCGCCGTCCACGGGTTAGCCATTTTGTTGATCGACGGCCCCCTGCGCAGCCGCGCGCAGGAACAGGCCGGCATCATCGGTGCGCGGCTATTGGACATGGTGGAGAACGGCCTGACGGTGGCCTGAGACCAAAAAAATGCCACGTGGCGGGGACCACGTGGCATCCAAGTAAAAGAATGCCAGCGAGGGGTCAACTCTGGCACTCCATCGGGTACCTGCATTGCACAGGCGGGGCCAAGTGTAAGAAGACAATTCTGATTCGTGAATAGGAATAGTCCGAAAATGGATTTCCGCCCCGCAAATACTGTCTAACGGCCATGGGGCGACGGTCGAAGCCGCCCTCGGCTTTGATGCAGGTCAATGGGAGTGCACGATGAATGGGGCGCGCGGTTGGATGATGGCGGGCATTGCGGGCGCCACATGGATGCTGGGCGGCTGCGTGGCATATCCCGGCTATGACACGTACTACGGCAGCTATCCGTCCGGCTATGCCTCGTCAGGCTATGACTCGTCGGGGTACTACGGCGGCTACTACAGCGGCTATCCCGCCTATGCCTACGGCTATCCGTATGCCGGGTATCCGTATTACTACCGACCCTGGTATGGCGGCTTCTACGGCAGTGTCTGGTATGGCAGCGGCTATCGCGGCTACTACGGGCGTGGATATCGTGGCTATTACGGGGGCTACCACGGCTACCACGGGGGACACGGCGGGTACCACGGCGGGTACCACGGCGGCTATGGCGGCTACCGTGGCGGTGGTTATGGCTATGGCGGTGGGGGCGGGGGAAGAGGCGGCGGCGGGCGCGGTCGACGCTGAGCGCCAGCGCGCCCGCGCGATGCCGGCAGGAGCAATGCCTACGGCAACTGCCGAAGCTGTCCGATCACGGACATCAACCGCCCGTGTGCCACGATGACCGACGACTCGTCCTGCAGCGCCTCCTGATAGCGCTTGCGAAACGCCTCGTCCCCGCGCTCGCTGAACAGCTTCTGCGCGGCGGCGGCCACGGCCCGGCAGGTATCGTCATGATGTTCGTCGCCCTCGAGTTCTTCGTCGATCTCGATGATGAGGCGCGACAGCGGGTCCAGCCAGCGAAAGAAAGATTCTTCGGTGACCAGCTGCACGAACTGCCCGGCTGGAATCGGACCGTGCAGACGCTCGTATTGACCACGGTCGTAGCCGATGACTTCCTTGTGTACCTGGAGCAATGCCGCGCGCAGGGCGCGCAGGCCTAAGCGGCGGGTTTCCTGGGTGGCAAGGAACTGTTCGCTGGGCATGCCTTTTCTCCACTTTCCTGTTCCAGGGCAGGGCGTGTCGACATGACCCGTCGGCGGGGTCCTCCCGGGAACCGCCATCGCCTGCCCGATCGTTTTCGGTATGCATCGCCATGCGGCATGACATGGAGTATGCGTGAGTCAGTATAGGAAGCGCACGTGGCGCAGACCAGCGCGCAAGCCTAGCGAGATACCCGTATTGCGGCCCTGCGGCAAACCGTGGCGGCCATGTGGGTGAGTCTGAAACAAGATGTCGATGGTGCGATGCAAGGCACCGCTCAGGCACCCGGACCTTGCAACGATGCCCCCGCCGTGGCGATGATTTCCTCTGGGGAAGGATGCGCGCGCGCAGTCAACCGCATGCGTGCGAGCAGCGGAAGATGATCGGACGCCAGCCGCGTCAGCGCGCTGCGATGGCCCGCCACCGACACCAGGTGCGCGCGTGGCGAAGTCCAGATCCGGTCCAGCGCGAGGAAGGGCCAGCGCGACGGAAATGTCGAGACATGGGGTGTGCGTTCGAAGTACGCATGCAGCCAGCGCAGCGGGCGCCCCCACAGGAACCACTCGTTCACATCGCCGAGCAGGATGGTGGGCTGCTCGGGCGCCTCCGCCAGCGCGGTGAGCAGCCGGCGCACCTGCCAGCGCCGCTCGCCGGGCATCAGTCCGAGGTGCGTGGCAATCACGCGCAGCGCGAAAGTGTCGTGCTCCACGGCGTTGCATTCGAGCATGGCGTCGATGGCGCCGCGCGGCTCATGCCCCTTCACGCTGAGGTCGATATGGCGGATGCGCAGCGGCCGGTAACGCGTGAGCAGGCCGTTGCCGTAGTCGCCGTCCTCGCGGACCAGCGTGGGGCCGGGAATGGCGTGCAAGCCGCTGTGCGCGGCGAGGAAGCGCAGCATGTCGAAGCCGGTATGGCGCGACTCCACTTCCTGCAGGGCGATCAGGTCCGCGCGCAGTTCCGTCACCACATCCGCGATGCGCTTCGGTACGAAATGCCCATCGGTGCCCACCCCGCCGTGGATGTTGTAGCTGGCCACGGCGATCTCCGCGTGCAGGGAACCCGAGGGGTCCGATGCGGGATTCGATGCGGGATTCGATGCGGGAGGCAACGGCGCGTTCATCAGGCCCCCTCGCGCGAAGGCGCGCTGGTGCACGGTGGCGGGTGCCGCGCCGCCGCTGTCGCGACCGTCGCAGCCGTCGCTGCCGCATGGAGTTCGGCGTTCGCCGCACGCTCCCGGCGCTTGCGCCGCCGGCGCAGCAACACTGCCACGGTGATCGGAATCAGCAGCACCAGCGCCAGCAGGGCGAAGGTGCCCGCGCCGGGGTCTTTCGCCACGGCGGCAATCCGGTCCACCAGCGAGGCCGTGACAACAATGCCCGGCGTCATGCCGATGGCAGTGCCGAGCAGGCAGTCCCGCAGCCGGATGCGCGACGCGCCCACCACCAGGTTGACCAGCGTGAACGGCGCCACGGGCACAAGCCGCAGCACCACCATCGCCAGCACGCCATGCTGGCGCACCTTCTGGCTCACGCGGTTCAGCCGGCGCCCGCCAAGGCGCCGCACCGCGTGGCGGCCCAGCAGGCGGCCGGCCGTGTAGCCGCCGGCCGCACTCAGCACCGAGCCGCACAACGCCAGCAGCGCGCCGTACCACGGCCCGAACACGACCAGCGTGACCACGATCAACAGCGTCACCGGAAACATCACCAGCCCGCCCGCCACGAAGGCGGCCATCATCGCGCCCGGCGCAAACGGCATGTCGCGCACGCGCTCGATCATCGTCAGCAGGTAGCGGAAATCGGCCCACTCGCGCAGCGGCGTATAGCGCCACGCGAAGGCCATGCCGCCCAGCACGAGTACCAGCAGCACGAACACCGCCACCCGGTTGGCCGCGTGGGGGCGGGCCTCCTGGCTGACGAACTCGGCCATGATCTGCTCGCTGTCGATGGGCTCGATGGGGTCCAGCAGCCGTGCATCGGGCAGCGCGGCATCCACTTCTTCCGGCACGGTCGGCGAGAACCGCTCCAGCGTGCGCCCGTCGCTGCGGTGCAGGGTTTCGATGGCGGCGTGCAGGCCGCCGGCATCCGCCAGCGCGGTGTCGAGTTCCTCCGGCGTGACGGCGAGGTGCTCGCTCAGCAGCCGCCCGCGCATGGCCCGGATGCCGGCGGCGATCTTTGGATGGCCGTTGGCCTCCACCACGAGGTTGCATTCGGTATCGAGCCCGAACGAGCGATTGCTGAGATTGGCCGACCCGATGGTCAGCAATTGGTCGTCCACCACCATGACCTTGCTGTGGACGTTGACGCAGGCATCGCCAAGGTCCGGCACATGGGGGCAATACAGGTGGAACCGTTCGTGCTGGTCGGCGCCGCGCAGCCGCCGGCAGAGCCGCGCGCGCAGCACCCCCATGCTCGCTTCTTCCAGCCAGCCGCTCTCGGTGCGCCGCGAGACCAGCGCAATCTCCGGCCCCTCGGGCTCGCGCAGGCGCTTGGTGAACGCGTCGGCGATCAGGCCGGAGCTGAAATACTGGTTCTCGAGGTAGATGCCCTCGCGCGCCGCGCCGATGGCATCCAGATACAACTCGCGGATCTCGGACACGCCGGGATCGTCCTCGCACGCCGGCGCGGTCCGGCTGATGCCGACGTCCACATTGGTGAGGTCAGGCTCGACGCTCTCCGGCCACGCATCCCCCAGCGGCTGGTCCGGCACGCGCGGCTGGCGGCCCGTGGCGCGCAGCCAGCGCGCCGCCGCCAGGTCGCCCAGCGCGGCGGCGGCATCGCCATCGACCACGCACTGCACGTCATGGAAGGGCGGATAGGGCTTGCCGTCCAGATCCACGCGGCGCGGGTCATCGGCCAGATGATGATGGGTGTCCCAGCGCCGGATGGTCAGGTCCAGGCCGCCCACGAAGGCCACCTGATGATCGACCACGACCACCTTCTGATGGTGCGAAGCCCCAGGCGGATGGTTGCCATCGAGCCGGAAAGACAGTCGCCGATGGGTCTGCCAGTGCATCTTGGCGTCGGGCAGCCACTCGCGCTCCAGCGCGAACACCATCGCGAAATCCCAACTCAGCACGTAGATCCGCAGCCCACGCCGGCGTTTGCACAGCGTGTTCAGGAACTCGCGCAGCGTGGGCGGCAGGCCATCGGGCGGGTCATCGCCGCCCGGGTTCATCACCATCCGGCTGTCGATGTCCCAGCCGAGGATGAACACGCTGTGCGTGGCCTTGGCCAGCGCCTCGCGGAGTGCGGAGAAATACGCATCGGCGTCGACCAGCATCGAAAACCGCTGGCACGGCTCCACCCGCCAGCAGTTGTGGCCGGGACGCAGGAGCGGGGAATTAGGAAGGGCGTCGGACATTACCCCGCCACAGGCGCAAGTTTTGTACCGGATGGGGATCTGGGGCTGAGGCTAGGTTCTGGCGATGGCGGAGCACCGCCGCCGGTGTGCGCTTTACTCGGCTTTGTAATTTTGACAATCGACGGAGAGGGATGGCGAGCGCGTCAGCCGCGCCGCGCCGCCTCACGCCAAGCCCCCGGCGGCAGGCCGAAGCGGCGGGCGAACGCGCGGGTAAAAGTCGTCTGGTCGGGATAGCCGACGCCGAAGGCGATGTCGGTCAGCGGCATCGTGCCGGCCATCAGCCATTGCACGGCCTGATCGAGGCGCAGGCGGGTCTGGTAGCCGTGCGGCGTGTCGCCGAAGGCTTCGCAGAACAGGGTATGGAAGTGGCGGGCGCCCCAGCCGAAGCGGCTGGCGAGTTCGTCGGCGCGGGGTGGTTCGGCGAGGCTCGCGCGCAGGCAGGCGTCGATCGCCATGACCGGGAAGCGGGCGGCGTCGTGCCGGGCGAGGTCCTGCCCGAGCGAGGTGGCCAGGTTGCCGGCGAGGATGGCCGCGCGCTGCCAGTCGTGCTGCGGCGGGGCGCCGGGCCGGGTTTTCGGGATGGTGACGAGCGTGCGCACCTGCGCGGCGAGCGGGCCCTCCAGCGCGAAGGTGCGCGGGCGGGCCATCAGCCGGGCCGGCAGGGCCACGGAGCTGGCCGGGAAGTCGGCCACAAGCTGCAGGTTCTCGGTCAGGCCCACGCAGACATGGTGTTCGCCACCGGGCACGACCAGGCCGTGTTCGGCATCCACACGATAGGCGTGACCGTCGATTTCCAGTTCGATGGCGCCGTCCACGCCGAACAGCAACTGGTGGTAGTCGTGCGCATGGCCGAGCGGCTGCGGCTGGAATCGCCGCGGCTCGACCAGCGGGGCGGCGTGGTCAGCGCGCTTCGGCACGTTGCGTCCGTCCCTGGGTCTGGCACAGCCACACGCCGGCGCCGGCCACGGCCATGCCGAGCCACTGGAGCGGCACCAGATGGTCGCCAAACAGCAGCGCAGCCTGCACGGCGGCCAGCGGCGGGGCGAGGAACATCAGCGCGGCGGCGTTGGCGGCGCGCCCGCGGCGCACCAGCCCCAGCAGCAGCCACGTACCGAGCCCCGACAGCACCAGCGCGGCATAGGCCAGCGACGCCCACAGCGTGACGCCCGGCTCCCAGTGCAGCGCGCCCGGGCCGCCGTTGACCGTGACCAGCGCGCCGGCCACCAACATCGCGCCGGCATTCTGCCAGGCCGAGCTGGCGCGAATGTCGGCCTTGGCGATGGAGGTCTTCTGCAAGAGCGTACCCATGGTGATGGAAACAATGGCCAGCAGGCCGATCAGCACAATCCACGGCGACACCGCGTGCGGCGCGCCGGCCCGCATCGCCGGCAGGACGACCAGCCCCACGCCGGCCGCGCCGAGCGCGAGCCCGCGCCAGGTGCGCATCGAAGGTAGCTCTTTTAATAGTGGGATGGCAAGCAGCGCGGTCAGCAGCGGCTGCAGGGCGCCCAGCAGCGCCATCACGGACGGCGACAGCCCGTGCGCCACGGCGCCGTAGCCGGCACACAGGTAGATGCCCTGCATCAGCGCGCCAGCCAACAGGTGGCGGGGCACCTCGCGCGCCGCCGGCCACGCCGCCCCGGCCAGCGCCGCCGCCATGGTGAACATCAGCCCGGCCAGCGCAAAGCGGGCGAGCAGGAACAGGCTGGTGTCGGCCACGGGCACGACTGCCTTGCCGACGATAAAGCCGGTGGACCAGATCAGGACGAAGGCCAGGCCAGGCAGCCAGGCGGGCAGGGGGCGCGACATGGAAGCGGTACTCGATCAGATTCCGGGCGGCCGGTCAGTGGCCGCATTGGGGGAGATTGTCCGGCAGGGTAGCGGGGCGGGAGGGGGCTGTCTTGGCGATTCCTGCAATCGATCTTCAGACAAATCCGATGGACCTCATGGACAATATGCGCCTTGTCCACGTCTTCCGGCCCCGATCGGGCCGCGTTCCCGCCATGCCAACGACCGCGCCGCATCACCGCCTGATCCAGGATCTCGGCCTCGTGCCCCATCCGGAGGGGGGATTCTACCGGGAGACCTACCGCGACGCCGCGCGGGTCCGCCGGGCCGACGGCGTGGAGCGCGCCGCCTCCACGGCCATCTATTACCTGCTGTGCGATGACGCGTATTCGGCGTGGCACCGCATCTGCGCGGACGAAGGCTGGCATTTCTACGCCGGCGGGCCGCTCGACGTGCATGTGATCGATGCCGCAGGCCGGTTGCACACCCACCACCTCGGCAACCCGCTGAACGACGCGGGCACCGTGTTCCAGGCGATGGTGCCGGCCGGCTGCTGGTTCGCGGCCGAGCGCGTGGCGGGCTACGCCGGCGGCTACTCGCTGGTCGGCTGCACGGTGGCGCCCGGCTTCGAGTTCAGCGAATTCGAACTGGCCGATGCGGCCGCCCTGGCCGCGCTGGCCGCCGCCCATCCGCATCACGCCGAGGTGATCGCCCGGCTGGCGCCCCGGCTCCCGCAGGGCTGACCGGCCGCGCTCCCTACGTTCGCCGGCAAGTTTTACGCGTAGCGGGCGGGCCTGGCCGCTGCCGCACGCCGATTTGGCGGCGTGGGGCGGCCGGGAACGGCTTTTGCAGAACCGGTCCACGGACCCGTTTTCGCAATGTCCGCATCCCCACCCCGCAAAAACCCCACAGAACGAGGAGTCATCATGGATAAGTCCAAGATCCCGGTCGGCCAGCGCCCGGCCCTGAGCCTGTTGCTGGACGACCACCGCGCCGTCAAGAAGCTGTTCAAGCAGTTCGAGGAAGCCAAACAGGACAGCGCCAAGCAGTCGATTGCGGCGGAAACCTGCCACGCGCTGAGCATCCACGCCCAGATCGAGGAGGAGATCTTCTATCCCGCCCTGCGCGGCGTTTCGGACAAGATCGACGACATGCTGGACGAAGCCAAGGTCGAGCACATGGTGGCCAAGCAGTTGATCGCGAAGATCGAATCGGGCGATAAGGCCATGCTCGACGCCAACTACAAGGTGTTGACCGAGTACGTCGGGCACCACGTGGAGGAAGAGGAAAGCGAGCTGTTCAAGGCGGTGATCCAGGCCAAGGTCGACCTCAAGGCGGTGGCGGCGCAGCTTGAGGAGCGCAAGCACGAACTGGAAGGCGTGACGGCCTGACCGTTGGCGCGGACGAAGAAAGGCCCATCCGAGGTGGATGGGCCTTTCTTTATCGCTGCGACGCGTGGCGTTTAGATCGCTTCATCGCCCTTAACCTTGATTGGCGAGCAGATCGGCCAGTTCATCGGCGTGTTCTTCCTCCACGGCCAGGATCTCTTCCATCATGCGACGCGTGGTCGGATCCTTGTCGCCCAGGTACTGGACGATCTCGCGATAGCTGTCGATCGCAATCCGCTCGGCCACGAGGTTCTCGCGGATCATGCTGGCGAGGTCGTCGCCCTCGGAGTACTCCGAATGGCTGCGCGTCAGCAGGCCGTCCGGCGACAGGTTGGGTTCGCCGCCCAGTTGGACGATGCGCTCGGAAATCTGGTCCGCGTGGCCTTGCTCCTCGTTGGAATGCTGGAGGAATTCGTCGGCAACGCTCTTCGAGTTCGGGCCCTTGGCCATGAAATAGTGGCGGCGATAGCGCAGCACGCAGACGATTTCCGTGGCGAGTGCGGTATTGAGCAACTCGATCACGGTGTTGCGGTCGCCGTCGTAGCCCTCGGTGACGGCGCCGTCTTCGATCTTCTTGCGGGCACGTTCGCGGAGAGTCTTGATGTCGGTGAGGAAGGGTTGGGATTGCATTGTGATGGACTCCTTTGCCAACCGTGAGCGGGGACTTGTGTGGGCACTTTATGTGGGGATTTGGTGCGTATCTATCTTAGAGTTCCGCGCACGCCGCGCGGCGTCAGCCCGTGCCCCATTCTGCTATCGGGTTCGGTCCTACAACCCGCCCGCCGGGGCTAGGCCGGCAGCAGCCGCGCGCGCAGGAAATCCACAAAAGCAGTGACTTTGGGCGATGCCACGCGGCGGCGCGGGAACACCGCGTGGAAGTCCTGCGCCGGCCCGGTCCACGCCGGCAGCACGCGGCGCAGCCGGCGCGCGGTCACGTCCGGGGCGAGGCTGCGGTCCATCGCCAGCGAGAGTCCTTCGCCGGCACACAGCGCGTCGTGCAGCAGCGCGGGGTCGCTCGCCACGATCACCGGATCGATCGGAAAATCCCGCGCACGGCCGGCGGCCTGCCGCAAGGGCCACGCATAGCCGCGCTCGCGCCGCGCCTGATGAAGCGCCAGCGTCGCGTGGTCGAGCAGGGCGGCGGGATGGTCTGGCACACCGTGCCGCTTCAGGTAGGCGGGGCTGGCATAGACGCCGGTCGGGAAACTGCCGAGCCGGCGTGCGATGAGATCGGAATCGGGCAGCACGCCGAGGCGCAGCGCCACGTCGATCTCTTCGGCAACGAGGTCGAGCGGCACGTGCGAGGCAAGGATCTCCAGACGCACTTCGGGATAGGCCGCACGGAAGGCGGCTAGCAGCGGGGCGATCCACGTGGTGCCGAACGAGTATGGCAGCGTCACACGGAGCCAGCCGCGCGGGCCGTGCTGCAACTGCTCGACGGCGGCCTGGGCGTCGTCGAGGTGGCGGGCCAGGAGCTGGCTGTGCTCGAAGTAGGCCGCGCCGGCGTCCGTCAACGCCAGCCGGCGTGTGGTGCGGAGGAGTAGCTGCGTGCCGAGCTGGGCCTCCAGCGCCATCACACGCCGGCTGACCGTGGTCTTGGGCATCTGCAACGCGCGCGCCGCCGCCGTGAAACTGCCCGATTGCACCACGCGCACGAAGATCAGCGTGTCGTTAAGGTCTGCCGCCATCGTTCTGGTCCCTGCTAAGGCCCGCTTTTAGGAGAAATGCGATTGTCCCATCAATGGGCCAATGCTGCCCGGATCCGGGGACTAATCACGACGCCACTCGCTCCGTAAGATCGCCCCATCGAATCCAACAAGGCAGGAAGGCGATCATGAAATTGAGCGAATACGTGACCTATGACGCGGTCGGGCTGGGCCAACTGGTGGCGCGCGGTGAGGTGAGTGCGGGGGAACTGGCGGAAGTGGCCCGCCGTGCGATTGCCGCCGTGAATCCGAGGATTGGCGCGGTGGTGGAGGACTGGCCGGCCGATGCAGCCGGGTCTTCGGCGGCACCCGGCAGTGGGCCGCTGGCCGGCGTGCCGTTCCTCGTCAAAGATCTCGCGCTGTCGATGGCGGGCAAGCGGCTGGAGCTGGGCTCGCGGCTGGCGGCGGGCCTCGTGGCGCCATCGGACTCGTTCCTGATGCAGCGGCTGCGCGCCGCCGGGCTGGTAACAATTGGCCGAACGGCTACGCCGGAGATGGCGTTCAGCACCGCGACCGAGTCCGTGCAGCAGGGCGCCACGCGCAACCCCTGGCAGCCGGCGTTGAGCGCGGGCGGTTCCAGCGGCGGGGCCGGTGCCGCCGTGGCGGCCGGTATGGTGCCGCTGGCGCATGCGACTGATGCCGCTGGGTCGATCCGCGTGCCGGCGGCGTTCACCGGCCTGTTCGGGCTCAAATCCACGCGTGGCCGGGTCTCGAACGGTCCCGGGCTGGACGAAGTCTTCGCCGGGCTCGGCGTGCAGGGCGGGCTGAGCCGCACGGTGCGCGACAGCGCCGCGCTGCTCGACGCCATGCACGGCACCGCCGCCGGCGAGCCGTATCACACGCCCGCGCCGTCCCGACCCTTTCTCGACGAAGTGGGGCGGGAACCGGGCCGGCTGCGCATCGGCGTGATGGTGCCGCCGTTCAACGGGGCTGGCGTGGCCCCGGTCATGGCGCAGGCGGTGGCGGGCGTGGCCGCGCAGTTGGCAGGGCTGGGCCACCATGTCGATGACGTCACGCTGCCGCTGGGCGCATCGTGGGAGGCGGTCGTCCTGGCGAATGCGCGCATCTGGTGTGCCACGCTGGTCGGCTGGATCGATGGCGTGGCAGCGGCCACCGGGCGCCCCATCGACGCCACCACGCTGGAGCCGCAAACACTGGCGGCGTACCGCTACGGCCGGCGCGTCACCGGCCCCGCCTTCGCGGCAGCGCTCGACGTGCGCAACGCGGTGACGCGGGCCACGGCGACCTGGTTCGATGACATCGACGTCCTGTTGACGCCAACGATGCCGGCCCTGCCTGAGCCGGTGGGTACCTATGCCGCCGGCGCGGAAACCATGGATGGACTGGACTGGACCGACCGCGTGTTCCGGCACTCGCCCTACACGCCGGCGTTCAACGTGGCGGGGCTGCCGGCGATGTCCGTGCCGCTATGCGTGGACGCGGCGAGCGGGCTGCCGATCGGCATGCAGTTCGGGGCGGGGTTCGCGGAGGAGGGGGTGCTGTTCCGGCTGGCGGGGCAACTGGAACGGGAGATGGGCTGGGCGGGACGCCGGCCAGCCGTCTGGGCTGGCGCGGCGCAGGCTTGATGGGCGATCAATACCCGTAACGGTTGTAACCGGGGTTGTAACCTTGGTTGTAGCCCTGGTCATAGCCCTGCTGGTACTCGACCTGCCCGTAACCCGCCGGTGCGGCCGGCGCGCACGGCACGTAGGCGCGCTGGTAGTTGCTGTAGCAGTATCCCGGTGGCACCTGCGGGGCGGCGTAGGCCACCGGCTGCGGCGGCGCGTAGACCGGCGCCGGTGCAGCCACCACGGGCTGGCTGAAGACCGCCGCGCCGATGGCCAGCGCCGCGATGGCGCCCACCGCCAGCGCAGCCGCGGCGCCGTCCGACCCGCCGCCACCGTGATGGCGGCCGCGGGCCGACGCCGGCCCGGCGGCCAGCATGGCGGCGCAGAGAACGGCAATACCGGTGTAACGAATCGATTGGCGCATGTCGGGCTCCTTGTCGGCCGATGATCGGCCTTGCTCGATGGAAGCCATCATGCCCTGCGACGCATTACAGTGGGTTACGCGATGGTGAGCAGATGTTACGGCTGCAACATATGGCGCCGTGCCCGGAAGCGACCCCGCTTACTCGCTGGCTTCGGCCAGGAACCAGGCGCGGCGCTGGGCCTCGTCGATCCAGTTCTCGAGCAGGCTCGCCGTGGCCACGTCGCCGTGGTCGTCGCAGACGGCGTGGGCGTCGAGCATGATCGCGGCCAGTTGCAGATTGTCGGCGCGCAGTTCCGCCAGCATGTCGCGCGGGGCCACGCGGTCGGCATCGTTGTCACGCAGGCGCTGCTGGCGGGTGACATCGCCGATGGAGCGCAGCGTGGTGGCGCCGAGCTTGCGCACCCGCTCGGCAATGTCGTCGGTGATGGCGAAGATCTGCGCCGACTGCTCGTCGAGCATCAGGTGATAGTCGCGGAAGTGCGGGCCGGACATGTGCCAGTGAAAGTTCTTGGTCTTCAGGTAGAGCGCGAAGACATCGGCAAGCAGCGGGTTGAGGTGCGCCGCGATGGCGGCGACGCCCTTGGCGTCCGGGACGGACGTGGCGACGGTGGTGGCGGTGACGAGGGAGGGTGCGGGCATGGTGGCTCCTGGTTGTCAGGGTTCGGCCCGCCATGATCGGGCCACGCCCCGCGCCGGCGTTGCCGCCGGCCCCCGGAATTGTCGATAACGCACGTTGGCGCGTCGGGCCGGGGGCGGCCGGGCAGGCTACCCGCCGAGCCGGACCAGACTATACATACATATAGTTCCGCCGCAGGGACGGGCCTCGTATCATGCCAGCACGCATCCCGGCAAGTCGGTCCGGGCCCGCTGCGTGTTTCAGTCCGGTCGAGGTAGTCGCTTTGCACAACAAACAATTATTGGCCATCGTTGACGACGACGACTCCGTGCGAGTCGCCACGTCGCGCCTGGTTCGCTCCCTGGGCTGGGAAGTCATCCTTTTCGACACCGCCACGGCATTCCTGAACTCCGGCTGTGCCGCCGAGGTGGATTGCGTGATCTCCGATGTCCAGATGCCCGGCATCACTGGCATCGAGATGCATCGCCGGCTGACAGAAGCCGGCGTGCACGTGCCCGTGATCTTCATTACCGCGTTTTCCGTGGAAGCCACGCGCAGGCAGGCGATGAAGAACGGTGCACTTTCCTTCCTCAATAAGCCGGTGGACGGCGCCGCACTGCAGGCGTGCCTGGATCGGATCGGCAAGGCGGCGCCGAGCGCATAAGTGCCGTGCCCTGCGGTGCGTCACTTTTGCCACCCGCTATGTATAATTCCTGCGCACAC
Source organism: Cupriavidus sp. 01L43 (assembly GCF_056399925.1). Classification (NCBI taxonomy): domain Bacteria; kingdom Pseudomonadati; phylum Pseudomonadota; class Betaproteobacteria; order Burkholderiales; family Burkholderiaceae; genus Cupriavidus; species Cupriavidus sp. 01L43. The sequence continues at coordinate 28,293 of NZ_JBFTSH010000014.1, read as the reverse complement.
ATCCCGCGGGATCGATGGCACGTCCGTGCCCGATCGCACCACGACTGTGCAAGCGACCGCCCCGCAAGACTGCCGACGGCCAGCGGTAGTTGAAACCGCCGAAGTCCCCCCCGAGGAGCCACCCCGAGCATGTCCGAGCCAACCGCCGTGCACAGGCCGAAATCCGAGAATCCGCGCGCGCTGCTGACCCTGGCGGCCCTGCTGACGCTGGGGATTTTCCTGATCGATGTCCTGACGCCGCTGACGATTGCCGTCGCCGTGCTCTACGTGGTGGTCGTGCTGCTGGTGGCTGCCACCGGCTCGCAGCAGGCCACGCTGTATTCGGCCATCGGCTGCGCCGCGCTCACCATCTTCGCCTTCCTGTTCCAGCGCACGGTCACCGAGGACGCCGGCCCGCTGGCGCGCTGCGTGTTCAGCCTGCTGGCGCTGGCCAGCACCTCGCTGCTGGCCATGCGCAACCTCGCCAAGACCGCCCAGCTCCACGAGGAAATGCAGATCCGCGCCACGGCCGAGGCTGCGCTCGCACGCAGTGAAGCCTTCCTGGCCGAAGCGCAGCAACTGAGCCAGACCGGCAGCATCGCCATGCGCGTGCCCGGCGACACGATGACGTGGTCCGACGAGGCCTACCGGATCTTCGGCTACGACCGCACGGTGACGCCGGGTCCGGACCTGGTCCTGGCGCGCGCCTATCCTGAAGATCTGCCGCTGGTGATATCCGTGCGCGACCAGATGCGGCAGGGCGTGCACCTGATCGACGTGCGGCATCGGCTGCGCATGCCGGATGGCACGGTCAAGCACGTGCACCTGGTGTCGCGCCTGCGCGAGTCGGCGTCGGACTATACCGAGTACGTAGGCGCGCTGATGGACATCACCGCCGCCGTCCAGACTCAGCAGGCCTTGCAGCGCACCTCCACCGAACTCGCGCACGTGATGCGCATGACCACGCTGGGCGAGCTGGCGGCGTCCATCGCCCATGAGGTGACGCAGCCGATCGCGGCCATCGTCACCTGTGGGGACTCCGCGCTACGCTGGCTGAACCGGGCGCAGCCGGACGTCGCCGAGGCCACCCAGTCCATCGACCAGATGATCCGCGACGCGCGGCGCTCCAGCGACATCATCCGGCAGATCCGCTCGATGGCGCAGAAGCGCGATCCGGTCTACGCCGAGACCGCGCTGGACAGCCTGGTGCGCGAGTCGATCGAACTGATGCGCCGGGAGCTGCAGGACCACCATGTGGAGTCGGCGATCGACCTGGCGCTGCCGGACGCGATGATCTGCGGCGACCGCGTGCAGCTTCAGCAGGTGCTGATCAACCTGCTGCTGAACGCCGTGCAGGCGATGGAGGGCACCGGCCGCCCCCGCAAGCTTTGGGTCAACACCGCGCTGGCCGAGTCGCGCCAGGCGCAGGTCACCGTGCGGGACGCCGGCAAGGGCATCGCGCCGGAAGAGGCCGGGCGGCTGTTCAGCGCGTTCTTCACCACCAAGGCCGAGGGGATGGGCATGGGCCTGTCGATCTGCCGCTCCATCGTCGAGGCGCACGGCGGCCGCATCTGGGCCGACTCGCCACCCGAGGGCGGCGCGGCCTTCCACATCATGCTGCCGCTGCATCTCGCCGATGCACCGGACGGCGAATGCGCGGCCCTTCAGCAGACCGCGGAAGCAGGGAGCGAACATGGGCAATGAGTCGGGCGCGGTCAACGAGGCGGCGAGTGGCGTGGTCTATGTGGTCGATGACGACGAGTCGATGCGGATTGCCGTGGCGATGCTGCTGCGCTCCGTCGGCCATCAGGTGCAGACGTTCGCCTCCGCGCAGGAATTCCTGGCGTGCGAGCGGACCGACGCGCCGAGCTGCCTGATCCTCGATGTCCGGCTCAAGGGCCAGAGCGGCCTCGCAGTGCAGGAGCAGATCGGCGCGGACCAGGTCAGCATTCCCATTGTCTTCATGACCGCCCATGGCGACATTGCCATGTCGGTCAAGGCGATGAAGGCGGGTGCGACGGACTTCCTCGCCAAGCCGTTCCGGGACCAGGACATGCTGGACGCCGTGAACAGCGCCCTGGCGCGCGACGCCCAGCGGCGCGTGGCCGATCAGTCGAGCGCGGACTTGCGCCAGCGCTTTGCCACGCTGACCCAGCGTGAGCGGGAAGTGATGGCACAGGTGGTGCGCGGGCTGATGAACAAGCAGATCGCGTCGAACCTGGGCCTGAGCGAGATCACGGTAAAGATCCACCGTGGCCAGGCCATGAAGAAGATGGGCTCGCGTTCGCTGGCCGACTTCGTGCTGAAGGCCGAAGCGCTCGGCATGACGCCGGCGGCTTCGCAGTAAGCCATCAGCGATCGCGTCAGACCGGCGCCCACGTCGAGATCAGGGCCGCCATGCCGCAGCAGGCGGTGCAGACACCAAGCCAGTAGCAGATCATCTTGCGTTCGCGTCGCGTGACGGCGACGGGGTAAGACACGTGCTGGGCGGACATGGTCGGGGTGTGGATGTGCATGATGGGCTCCGGGGGGCAGGCCGGAGCATCGGCGTGCCGGATGCCTGTCGCGATGGCCCGCTGTCGGGGCATCGCAAGAGGCGGTCGCTGGGTGCTTGGGCCTGGACTCAGGCGTCCGACTTCTCGGGCGATGCCGAGACGCCGGTCAGGTCGCGCCCGGCCAGTTGCAGCGTGGCGGAGGCATTCGCGGGCTGGTCGAAGCGTGCACCCTGGGTGTACGGGTCGCGCGGGGAATCGACACGGGCACCATCGGTGTAGGGGTCGCGCGGCGAGTCGACGCGGGCACCGTCGGTGTACGGGTCACGCGGCGAGCTGACGCTGGCGTGGGCCACGGAGGCGAGGCCGCCGAGGCTGCCCAGCACGAGCAGGGCGGTTGCGGAAACGATGCGTTGGGTGCGTGTGGTCATGGGAATCTCTCCATCAGTGAGGGTGCAGCTTTGGGTTTCCTGGCGGCTGCCGCGCATTGCTGGCTGCCTGGAATCAAGCTTAGAGACTCACGCCCCGAAAATCATTTGTACATCCGTCGCCGGCGATAGCGCATTCGTTGCGGGACCTCATCCTTAGGTTTAACTCGCCGCAACCCCGGCCACGACGGCCTGCGTGAGCAGGACGTCGGCGAGGATCATCGCGTCGGCATTGCGCGCACGCGGACGCTGCGGGCGGGGCTTGTAGATGGCATCGCCGGGCTCGATCTGGCGTCCACTCATCGCGCAGAAGCCCGCCACGCGCGCGAAGGCCGTGCCCCATTGCTGCTCGCCGTAGCGGCAGTGGGTGGCATCGTTCCACGACAGCACAGCGGTGTGCGAATCGGGCATGTCGATGATGCGGATCAGCACGCCGGCCAGATCCTGGCGACCGCAGCGCTGGTAGGACACGGGGCTGCCGGCCGGTTGGTCGGACTGCGCAAACAGCAGCCCGAGTGCCTGCTGCCAGGGGTCGGGGCGGTTGCGCGTGGGCGCAACCTGGTCTGTCACGAGGTTGTCTGCAAGCATGATGGGGCTCCGGGTTGAGGGCGACGGCTGCTCAGGCAGCCTTGCGCTCCAGGCTGCGTTTTACGCGCCAGTTGTAGGGGGTCTCGCCCACAAAGCGCTTGAACACGGTGGTGAAGTGCGATTGCGAGCGGAAGCCGCAATGCATGGCGACGTCGAGAATCGACTGGCCGCTGGCGCTCAGCAGCGACTGCGCATGTTCCACGCGCCGCCGCAGCAGGTATTCGTGCGGCCGCAGGCCGGTGGCGCGGCGGAACTGCGCCGCGAAGTGCATGCGGGTAAGGCCGGTGCTCTGCGCGATATCGGCCAGACCAATCGCTTCGGACAAATGCGCGTCGATGTAGTCCGTGGCACGGCGCAGGCGCCACGGCGGCAGCGGCGCCAGGCTGCCGCCCGGGGCCTCCGTCGCACCGGCCTGGAAATGCCGCGCCACGAGGCGCGAGACGATGGCCAGGCTCACGCTCTCGACGAAGATGCGGCTCGCGCCGGCGTCCTGCACCTGGGTCATCGCTAGGGCCTGGCCGAGCCGTTCGAGCGCCGGATCCTGCAGCAGCTTGGGCGAGTCGAGCACGATGTCGCCGGCATGGGGGCGATCGAACAGGTCGGCGTGGCATTCGGCCAGCACCGCCTGCGTGGCGTAGAGGTGGAGCACGTCGGCGGGCGCCTGGAAGGTGGCGCGCACCGGTACGCCCGGCGCGGTCACCTGCACGGCCCCGGCGGTGACCCGCCCATCCACCAGCGGCCGGCCCGCATGCACGAACGCCAGCGTGGTGCAGCGCAGGTTCATGGCGATGCAGTGGTGGGCGTCGGCGCCGGGATGGGAAACCTGGAACGGTTCGCTGGGCTCGAGCGTCCAGCGCGAGACCGGGATCTGGGCGCCCGTGTCGTGGGAAGGTGCGCGCCACTGCTGCTCGGCGCCGATGAGTCCTGGTGGCGCGGGTAGGCGGGCGGTACTGACCGGGAAGAGCGAAGCGTGATGCATGACGGCCCCTTTGAACTGAACGTTGAAGCGGTTCTGGGCCGCTAGACCCAGCATGGCTTCAAGGTATATCAGGCAAAGAAGGCCGAATAGCCCTACAAACGGTTGCGCACGGTGTCAAATGGTTTGCGCAACTCATACCTTGGTTTAGTCGGCGGGGGACCGGCCACCAAGGGAAATGGGCTTCCGAAGAAGCAAAACGGGCTTCCGAGGAAGCCCGTCGCCCGCTAGATATTACGCGGTCTCATAAGGATATGCGTTCAGGCGCTGACGGGCGCGCCGCCCGCCGCCGATTCCTTGGCGAACAGGCTCTTGGACGTCGCCACATGACCGGCCAGCACCGGCCGCAGCACCACGATGGCCAGGAAGGCCGCCGTCAGGTCCATGCCGGCCACGGTGTAGAGCACCGTGGACCACGTGCCGGTGGCCTCCATCATCAGGTTGCCGATCGGCACGAACAGCGCGCCAATCCCCTTCGCCGTGTAGAGCACGCCGTAGATCTTGCCGATGTGCTTGGTGCCGAAGGCGTCGCCGGCCAGTGCCGAGAACAGCGAGTAGACCTCGCCCCAGGCCAGGAACACCACGGCGGACAGGATCAGGAACGCGTACGGGTTGCTGCCGAAGTACCCCAGCGCGATGATCCCGATGCCCTCCAGCGTGAAGGCGATCACCATCGTCTTCTCCCGGCCGATATGGTCCGAGATCCACCCGAACATCGGCCGCGAGATGCCGTTCATGATGCGGTCCAGCATCAGCGCCAGCGGCAGGGCCGCCATCACGAAGAAGTGGAGATCGACCTTGAAGTCCTTGACGCCGAGGTCCTTGGCGATGACGCCAAGCTGGGCCACGGCCATCATGCCCCCCGTCACGACCAGGATGAACATGATGAACATCAGCCAGAACAGCCTGGTGCTCATGGCCTCCTTGAGCGTGTAGTCACGCGTGGCCTGGGCCAGTTTGTTCGACGCCCGGGTTTCCTGGCTACGCGGCGAACGCAGGAACCACGCGGCAACAAACGCGATGGAGCCTTGCAGCACGCCGAAGAAGAAGAACGTGTCCTGGAAGCCGGACGTCTCGATCATCGCCGCGATGGGCAGGATCGTGGCCGCCGAGCCCGCGCCGTAGCCGCCGGCGGTCAGGCCAACCGCCAGCCCGCGCCGGTCCGGGAACCATTTCAGGGCATTGTTGATACAGGTGGCATAGATCGACCCGACGCCAATCCCGCCCACCGCCGCGCCGAAGTAGAAGCCCGCCAGCGTGGTGGCCTGCGAGTTGATGATCCAGGCCGCGCCGATGAACAGTGCGCCGAACGCCACCATCAGGCGCGGGCCGAACTTGTCGATGAAGTAGCCCTCGATCGGCGCGAGCCAGGTCTGGACCAGCACGAACAGCGTGAACGCCACCTGGATCTGCGCGCGCGGCCAGCCGTAGGTCTGCTGGATTTCCGGCACAAACAGCGTCCAGGCGTACTGGATGTTGGCCGTGGCGACCATACAGACGACGCCGAAGGCCAGCTGGATCCAGCGGGTCCGTTCCGATGCCTGCTGGTTCGGGGTGAGTGCGGCGGAGGATGGACTAGTCATGGCGCGCTCCCTGGGTGGTTTGTTGTGGCATGTTTTGTCTCCTGTTTCCTGGATGCGATGTGCGCTCGCGAAAAGGAATAAATCGTATGCCGGCCCATTTATCGATTGGGCGGTCAAATACAAAGTATGTGATATACCAGCGCAGCGCAAGAGAAAGACGCAGCAGGGTTTTCACCAAATACAGTGATTATCGGAATCAATGTGGCTGGCTCAGATGAGGGACGAATCAATAATGGCAAAAAAAAATGCCCGCAGGCGTCCCGGCGGGCGGAGGCACGTTGCGTGACACCAGTCCGCAGCATGTAGTCGCAGTTATACGCACAAAATAAAGGGCGCGTACGTGGTTTTCCGCCAAATGACAAAAATGTAATGGAGATAATCCAGGCAGGGCGATGGATTAAATCGCAAATTGACGCGATGCGGAAAAATGAAAATAAGTGGGAATAAGCGGCGGGACGTCGCGCGGGAATAAATGCGGCCAGTCCGATTGATGGATTATCAGCGGGGACGAATCAGATTAACTCATGAATCCGCGCGGCAACGCGCGGCGGGGGCGAGGGAAACCTCAACCCCAGTGCCGCACCCGCCCGGTATCCACGTGCACGAAGTTGTCGCGCGTGTAGATGCCCACGCCGCCGCCGCCCAGGGACACCGCCGCGTCGCGCAGGTCCGCCAGCGGCACGCCGGGCAGGCGGATGTCGATGGCCATGCCATCCATGTGCAGGCTGCGCCGGGCCACGCCACCGCCCCGGGTCTTGCGCAGGCGCTCATTGGTGACCGGGCTGCGGTAGCCGGAAATCACCTCGTACGCCTGCTCGGCGCCCAGCACCCCGCGCAGGTCGGAGAGCAGCCCGAACAGCTTCGGGTCGATGTTGCCGACGTCGCCCGAGTAGTGGTCGCGCAGGAAGCGGTTCAGCGCCTGCTGGGCGTCCGGCAGCACCTGATCACCCATCGCGTAGACCAGCGAGATCTGCTCGCCGGTATGCGTATGCGAGAACGACAGCGCCCGCGCGCCCGGCACGCTGGCCAGCGCCAGACGCGGTACCGACAGCGCTGACAGACCCGCAGCTAGGGCCACACCGCCGGACTGGCGGAGGAAACGGCGACGGGCTGGCGTGTTGTTGGAATGCGTCATGGCGATGGGGGCGAAGGGGCGATCCGCAAAACCGGGAGGTCAGGAAGGACGCGCCGCGCTCGCGGCAGCATCGGTCGTGGGGCTTTGCCGCCGCACGGCACGCTGCTGTAGCGCCTGATCGAGCACTTTGTCCTGCCCATAAATGTCAGCGAGGAAGTATACCCGGCCATCGGCCCGCGCAATCGCCGTGCCGTAGGCCAGCACCACTGGCAACGGCGCCTGCAGCGACACCGTGTTCGAGCTGCCCTTGGTCATGGCCTGACGGATGCGCGCCTCGGTCCAGTCCGGCTTGTCCTGCAGGACGAACTTGGCGAGTTCGACCGGCGCCTCCACCCGGATGCAGCCATGGCTGAAGTCGCGCCGGTCGCGCTGGAACAGCTGCGGCGAGGGCGTGTGATGGAGGTAGATGTTCTGGTTGTTCGGAAACACGAACTTGATGTCGCCCAGCGCGTTCAGCGGCCCAGGCCGCTGGCGGATGCGCATCTTGCCGGCCAGCACCGCGCTCAGGTTGGCCTCGTTCAGCGTCGGCACGGCCGTGGTGCCGGACACGAACTCGAAGCCCTGCCGCGTGAAATAGCCCGGGTCGCGCCGGAAGTGCGGCACCAGTTCGGCCCGCGCGATGGAGGGCGGCACGTTCCAGTAGGGGCTGAACTCGATGTAGCGCATGTCCTCCTCGAACAGCGGCGTGCGCGTGTCCAGCGCCTTGCCGACGATGACCTTCATCTCCAGCCGGATGTCGAGCTTGCCGTCGCGATAGTCGTAGGCGCGCAGCACGAATTCCGGCACGTTGACCACGATCATGCGCGGGCTGTCGGCCAGCGGGGTCCAGCGCAGCCGCTCCATGGTCAGCGCGATCTGCCTGACGCGTGCCGACGGGGGCGTATTCAGCTGGACCAGCGTGCCCTTGCCGATCACCCCATCGGCGGTCATCCCATGACGGGACTGGAAGGTCTTCACGGCCTCCACCAGCGCGCCCTTGTAGCCATCCGGTGCGGGCGTGCCAGCCGGCAGGTCGCCCAGCGCCGCCAGCCGTTGGGCCAGTTGGGGCAGGGCGCTGTAGGGCTGCCCCGGCGTCAGCTTGCCGCCGGGCGGCGCGGGCAGCGGTGCATTCCACAGCGGCTCGGCGGCCAGCGCGCGATAGCGGGCCAGCGCCGTGCGCAGCGTGCCATAGAGCGGGAACGCCGGCGGCGCTTCGCGAATCGCATCGGGCAGCCGGTTGGCGGCCAAGGCGGCGCGCAGGGTGGCGTCCGGGTCGAACGGCTTTTCCTTCGAGACATCGAAGCCCGCATGCACCTTGCGCGGATCGACGCGCCCCCGGTGCAGATCGGACAGATAGTGTTGCATCGACTGGGTCAACGCCCCGTCGATACGCTCCACGGCTTCCGGCGCCAGCGCGGGTCCGGCAGCGGCCTGCGTGACCATGCGGCCCAGCGACTCGGCATCGTAGTCCTGGGCCTCGAGCCCATCGGCGCCCGCATCGCTCAGTGCCGTCACGGCCTGCCGCGCGGCCTGCGTCGGCTTGCCATCGACAAACCAGAGCGGCTCCGCCCACGCACTGGCCGCGCCGCAGAGCAGCCACGCCACGCAGGTCGCGGCAAGGCGGTAGCGGGCACGGGAGGGGGATGGGGCGGGCGGGATCGGCGGCGTTACGGCAAATGTCATCGTCATTGGCATGGGCGAGTGCATTGCGGGAACGGGGTATCGTACCCGATCGCCATGCGACGGTCGCTCACCCGGACGGCAATCTCCTCGTCGTGCGTGACCAGCATCAGTGCCGCGCCGGTGTCCGCGCAGGCTTCGAGGATCAGCGCCAGGGTGTCCTGCTGCGTTACCGGGTCCAGCCGCGAGGTGGGTTCGTCGGCGAACAGGAAGGCCGGCGTCAGCAGCAGCGCGCGCAGCAGCGCAAAGCGTTGGAGTTCGCCGCCAGACACCGCGCCCGGCCGCCGCGCGAGCAGGTGCGGCGCCAGTTTCAGCCGTCTGAGCAGCGGCGCGATGCGCGTCCGGTCGATCCGGTGCAGCGCGGCCAGATCCTCCAGCGCGCGGCCAATGCTGGTATGCGGGGCGAACGCGCCGGCCGGGTCCTGATAAAGTTTTTGATAGCGCACTTTTGCGATCCCATCCGGCCGATGTACCGTGCCGCCGTCCGGTGCGACCAGCCCGAGCAGCACGTTGCCGAGGGTCGATTTGCCGCTGCCGCTGGGCCCGGTGACCGCCAGTCGCTCGCCGGCGTGCAGGGTCAGGTCGAGGGAACGGAACAAGGTCCGGTCGCCGAATTGCTTGGTCACGCCGCACGCGCGCAGGATGTCATCGCCACCGGGCGACGGGGCGGTCAGCGGCGGCCAGTTCGCTGGCTCGGCGGCCACCAGCGCGCGGGTATAGGCATGCCCGGGCGCACCGAGGACCGCCGCGGCGTCTCCCCGTTCGACCAGCTTGCCGTCGAGCATGACCGCCACATCGCCGCCCAGCGCACGGGCCACGGCGATGTCGTGCGTGATCGTCAGCAGCGCGCACCCTTCGCCGAGCGCCGCCTGCAGCCGGGCCACCAGTTCATCGCGCCAGACGCGGTCGAGGCCTTTGGTGGGCTCATCGACAATCAGCACCGGCGCGCCGCCCGCCCGCGTGATGGCGAAGGCCACCCGCTGCGCCATGCCGCCGGACAGCGTCGTCGGCCACGCCTGCGCCGCGTGGGCCATGCCCAGCCCGTGCAGGTCGTGCAAGGTACGGCGCCACGCCTGCGCGTTGCCGATCCCGGCCAGCGCATGCGTCTCCGCCAGTTGCCGGCCCACCCGCATGGTTGGATCGAGCGCGAACCACGGCTCCTGCGGCAACAGCGCCAGTTGTCGGCCCCACATCGCCCGCCGCGTGGCGGGGTCGGCGGCGTCGCAGCGGCGGCCATCGACCGTGAGGGTGCCGCCCGCGCGCAGGCCGCGCGGCAGCGTGCCCATCAGCGCATGCGCCAGCAGGCTCTTGCCGGAGCCGCTTTCGCCGAGCAGCGTCAGGGCGCGTCCGGCCTCCAGCGTGAACGACACCGGCGCAAGCAGCTGGCCGTCGGCGCTGTCCACGGTCAGCGCATCCACGGCCAGCAGGGGATGGGTGTCGATGCGGGTCATGCGTCGGCCTCCGCCGGCGCGCCGGTCGATACCAGCACCAGCCCCAGGATGGCGATCCCGAGCAGCAGGATCGGCCAGGCGATGATCCACGGCGCCTCCGCCGCATAAGGGAGCAATTCGGTCATCATCAGCCCCAGTTCAGCCGCCGGCGGCTGCGCGCCCAGGCCGACGAAGCCCATCGCCGCCAGCGCCAGCACCGCCGCGCCGGCGCCAAAACTCATCAGCGTGGCCAGCAGCGGCGCCAGCTCGGGCAGCAGATGCCGCCGCACGATATAGCCGGGACCGAAGCCGAGCAGCCGCGCCGCTTCCACATGATGGCTGGCCAGTACCACGCGCGCCGTGGCCCGCGTCACGCGGTAGTACTCGACCCACAGCACCAGCGACAGGCCGACATAGAGCGGCCAGTAGTCGCCCGGCGCGAACGCGCTCAGCAGCAACACCAGCAGCAGGCCCGGCAGCGCCAGCACCGCGTCCGCCACGGCGCCGGTCAGGCGCTCGGTCCAGCCGCCGCGCCACGCAGCCAGCAGGCCCAGCAGCGTGCCCGGCACGGCGGCGGACGCCACGCTCAGCAGCGCCAGCCCGAGCGACAGCCTTGCCGCGCTCGCCAGCCGCGCCAGCATGCTGCGGCCCAGATGGTCGGTGCCGAGCGGCTCGGCCAGTTGCGGCACCTGGAGAATGCCGTAGAGGTTCTGCTCGAACGGGGCGCGCGGCGCCAGCCAGGGGCCGACGATGGCGAACAGCGCCAGCATCAGCAGCAGGGCGGCGCCGGCTTTGCGGCGGGGATGCCAGGTCATCGGCCCCTCCCGATGCGCACGCGCGGATCGATCGCCGCGCAGGCCAGATCCACCAGCGTATTGAGCGCCACGAACAGCAGTCCCATGACCAGCGCCGTGCCCTGGATCATCGGCACGTCCCGCCCGAAGATCGCGTGAACCAGCGCATGGCCGATGCCGGGCCATGCGAACAGCGTCTCGATCACCACCACGCCCTCCACCAGAAAGACCAGTTGCACGCCGAGGTAGGCCACCAGCGGCACGGCGGCATTACGCACGCCGTGGCGCAGCAGCGCGGCCCGGTCAGAGAGCCCCTTGGTGCGCGCGAACAGGAAATACGGCGAGGCGGTCACCGTGGCCATCGCATCACGTGCCACGCGCATCGCCGTGGCGGCGAGGCCCAGCCCCAGCGTGAGCGCCGGAGCGATCAGCGAGCCGTGCGCGGCATCGCCGCCGGCTGGAATCAGGCCGAGTTGGACCGCCAGCACGGCCACCAGCACGATGCCGAGCACGAACGGCGGCAGCGCGCGCAGCAGCACGGACAGCCACAGCGTCAGCCGGTCCAGCCGGCCTGCGGGCCGCAAGCCCGCCGCAAAGCCGAGCGGCACGGCGATGGCGCACGACACCGCCAGCGCCGCCAGCGCCAGCGACAGCGTATGGCCCAGTTGATGGGCGATTTCGGCGGCCACCGGCGCGCCCGTCACCGCCGAGACGCCCAGGTCCATCCGCAGCAGGTGCCCCCACCACGCCACGAGGCTCTCGAACCACGGCAGGCCGAGTCCCAGCTCCATGCGCACCGCTTCGGCGGCCTGCGCGGTGACCATGTCGTAGCCATAGCGGCCGGCGGCGATCCGGAACGCCATGTCGCCGGGCAACAGCCGCATCATCAGGAAGCTCACCGTGCCGACCAGCGCAGCCACCACGAGCGCCTGCACGCCACGCTGGAGCACGATGCGGCCAAGCTGGCGCGTGGTGTCGCGCCGGAAGGTGGCGGTAGGCACGGCCACCGGGTCGGCGCCGGGCAACGCGGCGCGGGTCAGGTTTTCCATTGCAGTTGCGTCAGCCGGTAGGAACGTTCGAAGGGATCGATGGACACCCCAGCCAGCCGGGGGCTGGCCGCCAGCGTCTGGCGATACCAGACCACGGGGATCAGCGGCATCGCGTCGTGCAGCGTGTCCGCCACCTGCCGGCGCAGTGCCTCGGCGCGCGGGCCTTCCGGCGTGGACGGCAACGCGGCCAGCGCGGCCGTCACCGCCGGCGAAGACCAGCGCATCGGCCCCCAGTCGCCGCCCTGGCCCGCGAAGTCCTGCGCCACCGCACCGAAGGCGTCCGGCACCACGCCGAAGTTGCGCGCCAGCAGGCCCACCTCGAGCGTGCCGTCGCGATGCCCGAACGGAATGTCGCTCGAATTGCCCACGGCTACGCGCACCGTCACGCCCACCTGCCGCCACTGCTCCTGGATGGCGGCGGCGATGACCGGCAGCTCGGGCCGGTCCGGGAAGGTGCGCAGCGTCAGCGCGAGCCGATCCGGGCCGCGCCGCAGGACGCCGTCGGCATCGGGCCGGAAGCCGGCCTCAGCCAGCAGGCCGCGCGCGGCGGCAGGGTCGTAGGGCAGCGCGGGGAGTCGCGGATCGTGCCAGCCGGGCAGGGCGGGCGGGAACAACTGGCCTGCTGCCAGTGAAGGATCACGCAGGATGGCGCTGGCGATGCCGCGCCGGTCCAGCGCCAGTGCCAGCGCGCGGCGCACTCGCGCATCGGCCAGCAGGGGATGGCTGGCATTGAGCTTCAGCAGCGTGGTCCGGGGAATCGTCACGGCATGCACGGCCACGGCGCGGCCACGCTGGAGCCGTGCGATGCTGCCCGGGTCGAGTCCATAGGCCAGATGGGCTTGTCCGGCCTCGGCCATCAGCGCGCGCATCTCGGCGCGGCCCACTGACAGATACTCGGCCCGGGTCACGGCTGGCCGGGCGCCGTGCCATCCGTCGAACGCTTCCACGGCGAAGTGCTGCGGCGGCGCGAGTTCGGTCACGCGGTACGGGCCCGATCCGATGATCGCGCGCACCGTGCCGTCGGCGCCGAACGAGGCCGGCGCCAGCACCTGCGTGCTGCTATGGGAGAGCAACGCCGGCAGGGGGGCGAAGGGGCGCGTGAGCCGGATGCTTACCGCACCGGTTTCGGCATCGATCCCCGCGATCGGCGCCGCAGCCAGCACCCCGGCGGCATGGCGGGCGCGTCCGAGGGCGGCGACCACATCGGCGGCCATCACCGGCGTGCCGTCATGGAAACGCGCGCCCGGCCGCAGCGCGAAGCGCCATTGCAGGCCGTCTGGCGACATCTGCCAGCCGGCCGCCAGCCCCGGTACCGGCACGCCGGCCGGGGCGTAGTCGACCAGCGTCTCGGTGACCTGCATGCGCGAGAACAGGTAGCCGTTGCGCAGCGGATCGAGGCTGGACAGCTCCCACGGCCCGATCACGCGCAAGGTCGGCCGCGGCTGCGCGAACACGGCTTTCCCAGCGCCCACCGTCGACACAATCGGTGCCGCCAACGCAGCCTTCAGCAGCCGCCTGCGCTTCCCAATGTTCCCCATGGCGTCAGTAGCTGAGCCGCAGGCCCAGCCGCACCGTGCGGCCCGCGCCCGGCAGCACCCAGACGCTGCTGTAGGAACTGGCGTACCAGGTCTTGTCGAACAGGTTGTCCACGTTCAGCGTCACGCGCACCGTCTTGCTGTACTGCCAGTAGGCCAACAGGTCTGCCAGCGTGTAGGCGGGCAGCGAGAAGCTGTTCTGCGCATCGCCCGACCGTTTGCCGACGTAGCGCACGCCGCCGCCCACGCCGTAGCGCTGGCCGATGGGCGCAGCGTCCTCGTAGACCGCCATCAGGCTGCCGCTGGTGCGCGGGATGTTGAGCAGCGGCGTGCCGACGGGCAGCGTGCTGTCCTCGGTGATCTCGGCGTCGGTATAGGCCAGGTTGCCGCTCAGGCGCCAGTGCTTGCCGAGCTGCCCGGCCACGTCCAGTTCCACGCCCCGGCTGCGCGCCTCGCCGGCGGCCACCGAATAGGATGGATCGACCGGGTTCGCGGTCAGCACGTTGCGCTTGCGGATCTCGTACACCGCCAGCGTGCCGCCGATGCGGCGGTCGTCGCTGTCCACCTTCACGCCGGCCTCCACGGCGCGGCCGTGCTCGGGCGAGAACGCGTTGCCTGCGGCGTCGCTGCCGGCGTTGGGCCGGAACGAGCGGCTGGCGTTGGCGAACAGCGACACGTTGTGGCTGGCCAGATAGGTCAGCCCCACGCGCGGCGACACCGCCGTCTGGTGCTGGCTCGTCTCCGTGCCGCGCAGCCGGTTGTCGAGCGACTGGTTGAACGTATCGAAACGCACGCCCGCCAGCAGCCGCCAGCGCTCGCCCAGCCGCAACTGGTCCTGCGCATAGAGGCCGAGGCTGGTCTGGCGCTCGTAGGTGTCGGTGTTGGGGGCCAGCGCGGGCGGCGTCTGGCCGTACACGGGCCGATAGATGTCGATGGCGTAGGGCGCGGCGGCGCTGGGGTTGCGCCGCAGCTGCACCTGCGTATTGGCGAAGCGGTAGGTGTCGATGCCGACGATCACCTCGTGCCCGACCGGCCCGGTGTTGAACTTGCCGGTCACATCGGCCTGCAGCGACACATCGTCGGACTGATAGTCCCGATAGCGCCGCTGCCGCGTCAGCGTACGGTTGTCCGCCTGCAGCGCGCTCGCCTCGGTCGAATAGCCTTCCAGGCTGCCGCCGCGATAGGCCACGGCCAGCCGGCCCTTCCAGACGGGTGAGAACTGGTGCTCCACGCTCAGTTGGTGCGACTGGCTGTCCAGCCGCATCGCGCCGTCATTGGGCTCGCCCAGGAAGCGCGAGCGCGGCACCGCGCCGAGCCGTCCCTGCACCGCCACCACGCCACGGTCCAGCGGCGTGGTGAAGCGCTGGAATTCGCCCGCGTACTGGACGATGGTGTCGGCGCCGAGCATCCACGTCAGGGACGGCGCCACCAGATAGCGCTGGCTGTCGATGAAGTCCCGCGTGCTGCCCTGGTGGTCGGCCACGGCCACCAGCCGGCCTGCCAGCGTCTCGGTAATCGGCCCGGTGAGGTCGGCGGCGGCGCGGTAGCCGTCGCGGCTGCCCACCTGGAGATCGTAGGTCTGGCCGGGCTGGAAGCGCGGCTGCTTGGTGACGATGTTGAGGCTGCCGCCGGGCTCGCCGCTGCCATAGAGCGACGAGGTCGGCCCCTTCAGCACCTCCACGCGCTCGATGGTCGCGGCATCGCGCGGGGCGGTGAAACCCCGGTTTGCCGTGAAGCCGTTGACCAGATAGGCCGCGCCGGTGTTCTCGTTGCCGGAGAAGCCGCGGATCGCGTAGTTGTCCCAGAGGCCGCCGAAGCTGTTCTGGCGCGCCACGCCG
The DNA here is from genome assembly GCF_056399925.1 of Cupriavidus sp. 01L43. Classification (NCBI taxonomy): domain Bacteria; kingdom Pseudomonadati; phylum Pseudomonadota; class Betaproteobacteria; order Burkholderiales; family Burkholderiaceae; genus Cupriavidus; species Cupriavidus sp. 01L43. The sequence continues at coordinate 12,807 of NZ_JBFTSH010000014.1, read as the reverse complement.
CTCGCGTAGTCGAAGGTCTGGTCCAGCCGCGTGGCGCCGATATCGTCCAGCAGCGCGCGCGGCAGCACTCGCACGGACTGCGGCACCTCGCGCAGCGGGGTCTCGGTGCGCGTGGCGCCGCTGGCCAGCGCCGGCGCGTAGCCATCGTCCGCCTGGCTGACTACGGACACCTCGGGCAGGAGCGGGGCGTCGTCGGCCTCGGCGGCAGTGGCGGCCATGGCGGTGGTCGTGACAAGCGCGGCGTAGCGCAGCCGGTGGCGGCGAGCGGAAAAATAACGAGTTCGCATCGGAAAAGATGGTCGGCGAGGGAAAAGGGACAACTTCCTTTTTGCAACAGAATTGCATTATAGGGAAATTTGCGACGAATACGCCACCACTTTTTCCGCAGATCGACAGGCGAAACAACCGCAACAAAACTATTGAAAAGGCCCCCGAAAAAATTGACTTCAGCCGCGCGGGCCGGGGGCGTAGCCTGTGCGGATCCCTATCCTGACCGCCCCCATGCCCGAGCTGGCCGACCTCGTCACGCCTTCGCCGCCCTCGTGGATGCCGCAGACCATCGGCTGGCTCGTGGTGGGACTGGTCATCCTGGCCGGTCTTGCCTGGCTGGGCTGGCGCGCCGGGCGGCGCTGGTATGCCAATCGGCATCGACGCGCGGCGCTGGCGGAGCTGACGCGCTGGACGCCCCGGCTGGCCGGCGACGACCACGCCCGGGCGCAGGCCCTGCTGGCGCTGGCCGAACTGCTCAAGCGCGTGGCCTTGGCCGAATGGCCGCGCGAGGCCGTCGCGCCCTTGTCCGGCCCCGGCTGGCACCAATTCCTCCACGCCCACGCGGGCACCGCCGCCGACGCGGTGCCCGGGCTCGCCGCGCTGGTCGATGACGCCGAGTACCGGGGCGCCACCGTGCTGGCCGCGTGGCCGCCGCAACAGGCCCATGCCACAGCCGATGCCTGCCGCCGGTGGATCGCCGCCTACCGTCGGGATAGCCGGGATAGCCGGGAATTGCCACCCAACCGCCGATGATCGTCTTCGCCTATCCGTGGCTGTTCGTGCTGTTGCCCCTGCCGCTGCTGGTCTGGTGGCGGCTGCCGCCGTACCGGGAGCGCAGCGCCTCCGTGCGACTGCCGTTCTTCGAGGAAGTGGCCGATGCGGTCGGCCTGAAGCCGGCCACCGGCGCCCACGTGCCGCGCCGCAACCTCGTCCAGCGCGTATTGGCCCCGATTGCCTGGGCGCTGGTGGTCACGGCGCTGGCCCGGCCGCAGTTCCTGGAGCCCCCTCTATATAAGAAGGAGCCCGTGCGCGACCTGCTGGTGGCGCTGGACCTCTCCCAGTCGATGGACACCCGCGACTTCCGCGATACCGCCGGTGCGCTGGACACCCGCGTGCATGCCGTGCGCCAGGTGGTGGGGGATTTCGTCGCCCACCGCCCCGGCGACCGCATCGGCCTGATCGTCTTCGGCGACGCCCCGTACCCGCTCGCCCCCTTCACGCTGGACCACGCGCTGGTGCGCACGCTGATCGCGGACATGGTGCCGGGCATGGCCGGCGCCAGCACGGCGCTGGGCGATGCCATCGGCCTCGGCATCAAGCTGTTCGACAACAGCCACGCCGCCGAGAAGGTGATGATCGTGCTCACCGATGGCAACGACACCGCCAGCCGCATGCCGCCGGCGCAGGCCGCCGAGATTGCGCGCACGCGCGGGGTGGTGGTGCATACGATCGGCATCGGCGACCCGGCGGCCACGGGCGAGGCCAAGGTCGACCTGGATATGCTCAAGCGCATCGCCGGTAGCACGGGCGGGCGCTATTTCTTCGGCGCCGACCAGAACGCGCTGGCGGCGATCTACGCCACGCTGGACCGCGTCACCCCGCATCAGGAGAAGACCCTGAGCTGGCGCCCGCGCCGTGAGTTGTTCATGTGGCCGCTCGGCGTGGCGGTGCTGATCGTGCTGGGCTACCAGCTGGCGATGGCCGTCTACGCGCGCTGGACCTTCCGCGCCGCCCCACGCGCCTCCCGGGAGCCTGCCGCATGAGCGCGCTGTTCGAATCGCTCGCCCAGTTCCACTTCCTGCGCCCGTGGTGGCTGCTGGTGCTGCTGGCCGCCGCGTGGCTGCCGTGGGCGGTGGGGCGGCAGGGGGATGTGCGCCGGCGCTGGCGCGGCACCATCGCCCCGCATCTGCTCGATGCCCTCGTGGTGGGCGAGAAGCGCCGCCGCGCAGTGCGCCCCGTGCATGGGATTGCCGCGCTGCTGGCGCTGGGCGCCATCGCGCTGGCCGGCCCCACCTGGGAGCGCGAGCGCCCGCCGTTCCTGGCTGACAAGGCGCCGCTGGCCATCGCCATCGACCTCGGCACGACCATGGACGCCATCGACGTCAGTCCCACCCGCCTGGAGCGCGCCAAGCTCAAGGTCAAGGCGCTGCTGGCGCACCGCGACGGCGGCCGCACGGCGCTGTACGCCTACGCCGGCTCCACGCATATGGTCCTGCCGCTGACGGACGATGCGGACCTGCTCCAGACCTTCGTCGATGCGCTCCAGACCCGCATCATGCCGGTGCCCGGCAAGGACACCGCGCTGGCCGTGCGCACCGTCGACACGGCGCTCGCCAAGGAGCCGGTGCCCGGCACGATCCTGTTGCTGACCGATGGCGTGGAAGGCGGCGCCGCCAAGGCGATACAGGCGCAGCACGGCAGCCGGCGCACGCAGGTGGTGGTGCTCGCCATCGGCACGGCGGAGGGCGGGCCGCTGCGCGCGGGCGACGGCGCCGCGCCCGGGCTCGATGCCGATGGCCTGCACGCGCTGCGGGACAGCGGTATCCCGGTGGCCACGCTGACCACGGACAGCGACGCCGACGTGACCTGGGTGCAGCGCCATGTGCAATCGCATGTGGAGCAGACCCACGCCAGTGACACGCAGCGCTGGCGCGACGCCGGCTGGCCCCTGACCATCCCCATCGCGCTGCTGGCCGTGCTCTGGTTCCGCAAGGGCTGGTCCGTGCGATGGATCGCCGGGCTGGCCGTGGCGATGGCGCTTGGCGCGCCGCCTGCGCCTGCACAGGCTCAGGCTCCAGCCCAGGCCGAAGAGAAATCATGGACCTGGGCCAACCTCTGGCTTACCCCCGACCAGCAAGGCCGGCGCGCGTTCGAACGCGGCGATTACGCCACCGCCGCGCAGCGCTTCACCGATCCGATGTGGCGCGGCGTGGCCTACTACCGCAACGGCCAGTACGCGGAGGCCGCGCGCGCCTTCGGGCAGGTCAACACGACGGATGGCCAGTTCAACCTCGGCAACGCGCTGGCGCGGCAGGAAAAATATAAGGAAGCCTCGGCGCGCTATCGGCTGGTGCTGCAACAGCGGCCCGGCTGGCAGCCGGCGCAGAAAAACCTCGCGCTGATGACGCAGATGCTGGCGCGCAAGCCGCCCCCGCAGAGCGACGAGGAGTCGCCCGACATCCCGCCAGACAAGATTGTCGACGACCCGAGCAAGCCCCCGCCGCCGCCCAGCGACCAGACCCAGCAGATGGGCCGCGTGCAGCAGAACGCCGAGATGTGGATGCGGGCGATCCAGACCTCGCCCACGGAGCTGCTGGCGCGCAAGTTCGCGCTGCAGGAGGGCAAGCCATGAGCGGGTGCCGGATGCGTCACGCCGTGGGCGTGGTCCTGCTGTGTGCCGCTACGTTCGCCCACGCGGCCGGGCCCACTGTGCACGTGAAGGTGGTCGGGCCGCAGCCGGTGGTGGCGGGCCAGTCGGTGCAGGTGGAAGTCACCGTGCTCGCGCCGAATTTCTTCCTGTCCGCGCCGGCCTTCCCGGTGCTGCAGATCCCGGGCGCGGTGGTGACCATGCCCGACGACCGTGGCATCAACTCCACCGAGACCATCGACGGCGCCAGCTTCGCGGGCATCCGCAAGACCTACGTGGTCACGCCGCAGGGCGCCGGGGACTTCGCGTTGCCGCCCATCGAGTTCCGCTTCACCCACGCCGGGAGCGATGGCAAACCGCAGACGGCTACCGTCACGCTGCCGCCGACGACGATCCACGCCAGCGGGCAGGCGGGAAAGAGCGGGCAGGGCACGGCGACGCTTCCGGCTGGCGCGCTCCAGGTGACCCAGCAGTTCGACAAGCCCATCGACGAGGACACCAAGCTGCGCGCTGGCGACGCGCTGGTGCGCACCATCACCATCGTCGCGCCGGGCACCCCAGCGATGATGATCGCCCCGCCGGCCCCGCCCGCCCTGCAGCCGCCGCGCGGCGTGCGCCAGTTCCGTGCCGATCCGGTCCTGCAGGACGACGCCTCCGGTGGGCGCCGCATCGAAACCATTACCTATGTGTTCGAGGACAGCGGCCGCCACACCTTGCCGGCGGTGCCGGTGAGCTGGTACGACGCCGCCACGGGAAGGCGCGCGGCCTCGACGGCCCCGGCGGTGACCGTGAACGTGGCGCGCGCGGCACCCGGGCTGGGGCTGTCGCCGTCGGGCGGGCTGGCATGGCGCCCGCCGGCCTGGCTCGACGAGGTCGACTGGCGCATCACCGGCGCCATCGTCCTCGGGGTGCTGGCGCTGGGCTACGGGATCTGGCGATGGCGTAGGGGGCACGGTGCCGCCAGCGCCGCATGGCGCGCGCGCTGGCATCGCACCACGGAGACGTGCAGCAACCTCTGGCACCGCTCCGGCCTGCCGCCGCTGAATCCCGGCCAAGGTCCCGGCCAGGACTAGTTCTTTTCCGAAATCATTCAGATCGCACAAAAAAAGTTTGCATTCCTTTCGCTGCATGGAGCCTGCAAACTCCTCAGTGTTCACTGAAGTGCACTGGACGAGGGGTGGCATGTCACAGGGGCAGCGAGGGAAAGCTAAGTTGGGTGCGAAGGTGGCCCACGAATCCACATGGCGCGGCCGACTCTGGCTGGTGGCCCTGGCGGGCGCGATGGCGCTGGCTGGCGCGGGTGGCTCGTACTGGTATGCCTCGCGCAGCGGTCCAGGCGCGGGTGCGGGTGCATCGGCCGTCAAGCCGGGCGATGGCATCAGCGGGCCGCTCGGCATGGTCCATGTGCCCGGCGGCGAGTTCCTGATGGGCAGCGACCACAAGATGGCCCAGCCCAATGAACGTCCGGCCCACAAGGTGCGCGTGCCGGGCTTCTGGATGGACCAGCATCACGTCACCAATGCCGAATTCCGCAAGTTCGTCACCGCCACGGGCTACCTGACCACAGCCGAGCGCGCGCCTGACTGGGAGACCATGAAGGTCCAGCTTCCGCCCGGCACGCCGCGTCCGCCCGATAGCGCGATGGTGGCCGGCGCGATGGTCTTCGTCGCCACCAATGGCCCGGTGCCGCTGCGCGAGAACTGGCGCTGGTGGCGCTTCGTGCCCGGTGCGGACTGGCGCCATCCCACCGGCCCCGGCAGCAGCATCGAGGGCAAGGACGATCATCCCGTGGTGCAGGTGTCCTATGAGGACGCCGAGGCCTACGCCAAATGGGCCGGCAAGCGCCTGCCGACCGAGGCCGAGTGGGAATTCGCGGCGCGCGGCGGGCTGGAGCAGGCCACCTACGCCTGGGGCGACCAGTTCGCGCCCGATGGCCGCCAGATGGCCAACGTCTGGCAGGGCCAGCAGGTGCAGCCGTTCCCGGTGGTCAGCGCCAAGGCCGGCGGCGCGGCGGGCACCAGCCCCGTGCGCACCTTCCCGGCCAACGGGTACGGGCTCTATGACATGACCGGCAATGCGTGGCAGTGGGTGGCCGACTGGTATCGCGCCGACCAGTTCCGCCGCGAGGCCGCCGAGATGAAGACCGTGGTGCTCAACCCGGCCGGCCCCCGTGACTCCTGGGACCCGAGCGAACCCGGCGTGCCCGTGAAAGCGCCCCGGCGCGTCACGCGCGGCGGCTCCTTCCTCTGCAACGAGGACTTCTGCCTGAGCTACCGCCCCAGTGCGCGGCGCGGCACGGACCCGTACACCAGCATGTCGCACCTCGGCTTCCGGCTGGTGATGGATGACAGCCGATGGACGGCCCTGCGCAAGCAGCCGGCCACCGCGATGCAGCCTCCCCAGGACAGCGCGACCTCGCTGTCCGCCCAACTTTCCTCAACCGGAGTCAATCGATGAACGCGAAAGGACTTCCCTCGCAGCGGGCTACGGCGCGCCGCTGGCAACTCGCGGCCACGGCCGTCGTCGCGGCGCTCGCGATAGCGGGCTGTAAGCGGGCCGATGAGAACAAGCCTGCCGAGACGCAGGCCCCGGCCGCCCCGGCTGCTCAGGCCCCGGCCCCGGCAGCGCCGCCGCCCGTGACATCGACGACACCTGCCCCCACCACCCCCGTCCCGGCCACCGCCCCGGCGCAGGGCGCCTCGCCGGTGGCCGCCGCCCCGGCTGGCGCACGCAGCGGCAAGCCCAACATCGTCGTGATCTTTGGCGACGATGTTGGCCTCGGCAACGTCAGCGCGTTCAGCCACGGCGTGGTCGGCTACAAGACGCCGAACATCGACCGCATCGCCAAGGAAGGGATGATGCTGACCGACTACTACGCCGAGAACAGCTGCACGGCGGGCCGCTCCACCTTTATCACCGGACAGACCGTGTTCCGCACCGGGCTCTCCAAGGTGGGCCTGCCAGGCGCGCCGGTGGGCCTGCAGGACCGCGACATCACCATCGCCCAGGCCCTCAAGCCGCTGGGGTACAACACCGCGCAGTTCGGCAAGAACCACCTGGGCGACCAGGACCGCTTCCTGCCCACCAAGCACGGCTTCGACGAGTTCTTCGGCAACCTGTACCACCTGAACGCCGAGGAGGAACCCGAGCGCCCGTACTGGCCCAAGGACAACCCCGACTTCCTCAAGTACTACAACCCGCGCGGCGTGATCCACAGCACCGCGGACGGCAAGATCGAGGACACCGGGCCGCTGAACCGCAAGCGCATGGAGACCATCGACGACGAAACCACCGGCGCGGCGATCCAGTACATCCAGAAGCAGGCGCAGGGGGACAAGCCGTTCTTCCTGTGGATGAACTTCACGCGCATGCACCTGTTCACGCACGTGCGCCCCGAGTACCGCGGCAAGGCCGGGCTGGGCGGCGGCCACGAGTACGCGGACGGCATGTGGGAGATGGATCAGAACGTGGGCAAGCTGCTCAAGTCGATCGATGACGCCGGCATCACCAACAACACCATCGTGGTCTACACCACGGACAACGGGCCGAACTTCTTCACCTGGCCGGACGCCGCCAATACGCCGTTCCGTAGCGAGAAGGATTCGAACTGGGAAGGCGCCTACCGGGTCCCCGCGATGATCCGCTGGCCGGGGAAGATCCAGCCGGGTACGGTTTCCAACGGGCTGATGTCCGGGCTCGACTGGTTCCCCACGCTGCTGGCCGCCGCCGGTGACGGCGACGTCAAGGATCGCCTGGTCAAGGGCACCACGCTGGGCGGCAAGAGCGCCAAGGTCCACCTGGACGGCTACAACCAGTTGCCGATGCTGACTGGCCAGACCGAGAGGAGTGCGCGCAACGAGTTCTTCTACTTCAACGACGATGCCGAACTCGTGGCCATGCGCTATGACGTGCTCACGCAGGGCGCCACTCAGCCCACCGCGTGGAAGGTGGTGTTCTGCGAGCAGCGGGCGCGGGGCGGTTTCGAGGTCTGGAAGGAGCCGTTCACCTGCCTGCGCGCGCCAAAGTACTTCAACCTGCGCATGGACCCCTACGAGCGCGCGGACACCGGGCCGACCAATCTTTACCACCAGCTCGAAACCGAGAACCCGTACCTGTTCATCGAGGGTAACCGGCGCGCCATCCAGTTCCTGCAGACCTTTGTCGACTATCCGCCCAGCCAGTTGCCGGCCAGCTTCACGATTGACCAGGCCGAGGCAAGCGTGAAACGCAAGGTGGCCGAGCAGATGGCCAAGGCACAGTCCGCCCAACCGCAGAAGAAGTGACGGCGGCGGACCGGAAGCTGGAACCCGCCATGGGCGCGCGCCAGAGTCGTGGCACGCGCACCGCCGCCCAGGCGGCGGTGCGGGCCGGCACGGCCTGGCGGGTGCCCGCCGCGCTGCTGGTCCTGTCCGGCGCAGCCGGGCTGGTCTATCAGGTCCTGTGGGTCAAGCAGCTCTCGCTGGTGCTCGGCGTGGATGTGCACGCCGTCACCGTCGGCGTCAGCGCGTTCTTCGCCGGGCTGGCGCTGGGCGGCTGGACCATTGGCCGATGGGCCGACCGCGCCGCTTCGCCCTGGCGGCTCTACCTGTGGCTGGAATGCGCGATTGCCGTGCTGGCGCTGGGCGCTACCCTGGCGCTGGCCCACGCGGCGGCGCCGTTCGCGTGGCTGGAAACCCGCGCCGGCATCGTGGCGTGGGCCTTGCCCGTGCTGCTGGTGGCCCTTCCGGCCGTGGCCATGGGCGGTACCATGCCCGTGCTGCTGCGCGCGATCCGTCCTTCCGGAGAACTTGGCGCCCATGGCGGGCGGCTCTATGCCGCCAATACCGCCGGGGCGATTGCCGGCACGCTGCTGGCGGCGTTCGTCGCCATTCCGCTGCTCGGTGTGTTCGGCAGCGCCTGCGCGGCGGCAGGGCTGAACCTGCTGGCTGGTGCCGGGGCGCTCTGGCAGAGCCGGCGCGTGCAGGCCGTCGCTGTTGCCTCTCCTTCGCCATCCATCGCACCTGCCACGGGCACCGCGCAGCGGCGGCTGGCGCTGGGGCTCTACGCCGTGGCGGGCGGCATCGCGCTGGGCTATGAAGTGGTCTGGTCGCAGGCCATCGTCCAGTTCCTGAGTACGCGGGCGTTTGCCTTCGCGGTGGTGCTGGCGACTTATCTGGCCGGGCTGGTGCTCGGCAGCGCGCTGGTGGCGCGCCGCGTGGACCGTTCGCGTGACCCGTGGAGTGCCTTCGCGCTGCTGGTGGTCGGGGCGGGGCTGGTGGCGCTGGTCGAATTCGCGTGGCTCGGGGAATGGCTGCCGGCCCTGCAAACCGCCGCCTACGCGCGGGTGCTGGAGGGCACGGGCAACCTGCTCGCCGCCTCCAGCGTGCGCTTTGCCGTGGCGGCGCTGTGCATCGTCTTCGTGCCCACCGTGCTGCTGGGCGCGGCGTTTCCGTACGCGGTGCGGCTCTCGGTCGATCCGGCACGGGTCGGGGCCGGGCTGGGCGCCGTGCTGGCGCTCAACACGCTGGGCGGCATCGCCGGATCGGTGCTGGCCGGCGTGGTGCTGGTGCCGTGGATTGGCGTGGTGCATACGCTGGGCGTGCTCGCTGCCGCCAGCGCGCTGGTAGCCGTGCTGGCGATGGCCTTTGGCGATGGCGTCACGCGTCGCGCCCGCGTGGCGATTCCGCTGCTGGCCGTGATCACGCTGATGGTGGCCGTGGCCACGCCCGCAGACCGGCTGGCTCGCCTGCTGGCGCAGGCGCGTGGCGGCGAACTGGTGTTCTACGAAGAAAGCCGGGGCGCCACGGTGGCTGTCGTCGAGCAGTCCAAGGGCACGCAGAGCTTCCGGCGGCTCTATATCCAAGGGGTGTCGAACTCGGGCGATACCATGACGTCGCTGCGCTATATGCGCCTGCAGGCGCTGTTGCCGCTGATCGTCCACAACGGCACGCCGCGCTCGGCGCTGGTGATCGGGCTCGGCACCGGCATTACCGCCGGCGCGCTGCTCCAGTACCCGGGCCTCGAACACCGCGTGGTGGCGGAGCTGCTGCCAGCCGTGGTGCGCGCCGCGCCGAACTTCCGGGGCAATTTCGACGCCAGCCACGACAAGCGCATCGACATCCGCCTGCGCGACGGCCGCCGCGAACTGCTGCAGGGCACGCAGCGCTACGACCTCGTCACGCTGGAGCCGCCGCCGCCGTCCGCGAGCGGCGTGGTCAACCTCTATTCGCGCGAGTTCTACCAGTTGGCCGCCAGCCGCCTGCAACCGGGCGGCATCGTCGCCCAGTGGCTGCCGCTGCCGACCCAGAACCGCGACGACACCCGCTCGCTGGTGCGCAGCTTCCTCGACGTCTTCCCGCATGCCTCGCTCTGGACTACCGAACTCCACGAGATGCTGCTGGTGGGCTCGGCCGAACCGCTGAAGCTCGATGCGCCGACGATCGCCGCCCGCTTCCAGCAGCCCGAAGTCGCCAGCGCGCTGCGCGCCGTCGGCGTGGCCTCGCCGGCGGCACTGCTGGCCACCTACATTACGGACCGCGATGGCCTCGACTGGTTTGCCGGCGATGCCCCCGCCGTGACCGACGACCGCCCGCGCATCGAGTACACCGGCTGGGTGCGCCAGAAGGCGTTCGTGCCAGTGCTGCGCGAGCTGCTGGCGCTGCAATCGGACCCGCCGCTCACCGGCGGCGACGATGCCCTGCAACAGGCGATCCGCCGGGAGCGCGACAACCTCCAGACCTTCTACGCCGCCGGCCTGGACGCCTACGAGGGCAACCGGCAAGCCTGGAGCCACCACATCACCGAAGCGATCCAGGCCGACCCCGACAATCCCTACTACCGCTGGTTCACCGGAGGCGGCCGATGAGTGCCCGCGACGACATCCTCACGCTGCAGGCCCGCATGGGCGAGTCCATCGTCGGGCAGGCGCGCATGATCGAACGGCTGCTGCTCGGCCTGCTGGCGGATGGCCACCTGCTGGTGGAGGGCCTGCCGGGGCTGGCCAAGACCCGGGCGATCAAGAGCCTTGCGCGCCATCTGGACGCGCGGCTCTCGCGCATCCAGTTCACGCCCGACCTGCTGCCGGCCGACATCACCGGCTCCGATATCTATGTGACGGACGCCGGCCGGGGCGACTTCCGCTTCCAGGCCGGGCCGATCTTCGCCAACCTGATCCTCGCCGACGAGGTCAACCGCTCGCCCGCCAAGGTGCAGGCCGCGCTGCTAGAAGCCATGGAGGAGCGGCAGGTGACCGTGGGGGGCCAGACGCACAAGCTCGAGCCGCTGTTTCTGGTCATGGCGACGCAGAACCCGATCGAGCAGGAGGGCACTTATCCGCTGCCCGAGGCGCAGATGGACCGCTTCCTGATGCATGTGAACGTGGGCTACCCCGAGGCCAGCGCGGAGGCCGAGATCATCCGGCTGGCGCGCAGCGAGGAAGCGCCGCCGCCGCAGGCCGCTGGTGGCGCCACGGCGGACAAGCTCTCGCCCGAGTCCGTGTTCGCGGCGCGGGCGGCCATCCACGGCATTGCCGTCAGTGAGCCGGTGGAGCGCTATATCGTCGCGCTGGTGCAGGCCACGCGTGACCCGGGCCAGTTCGACGATGACCTCAAGCGCTGGATTCAGGTGGGCGCGAGCCCGCGCGGGTCGATCGGGCTGGACAAGGTGGCGCGCGCCATCGCCTGGCTGCGCGGGCGCGATCACGTGACCCCGGACGATGTGCAGGCCGTGGTGCACGACGTGTTCCGCCATCGGCTGATCCTGTCCTACGAGGCCCACGCCGCGTCCGTCAGCGCCGATGCGGTGATCGACCGCCTGCTGCAACGCGTGGCCGTGGCCTGACAGCCACCCCACCATGCCGCGCGACTTCGCCGCCCGCGACCGAGCCGCCACCGGTGCCGGCGCGGCCCCCTCGACCGCCACGCCGGGCGTCAACGTCGACATGAACGCGCTGGCCGCCCTGGAGGCCACGGCCCGCGACTTCCACTTCCGCACGCGCCAGCCGGTGCACAGCCTGCTGTCCGGCCGGCACGGCTCACGGGTGCGCGGGCGCGGGCTGGCCTTCGAGGAGGTGCGCGGCTACCTGCCCGGCGACGATGTGCGGACCATGGACTGGCGCGTGACGGCGCGCACCGGCAAGCCGCACGTGCGCGTCTATGCCGAGGAGAAGGAGCGCCCGGTGCTGCTGGTGGTGGACCAGCGCATGAACATGTTCTTCGGCAGCCGGCGCGCGATGAAATCGGTCGTGGCGGCAGAAGTGGCCGCACTGGCCGCGTGGCGCATCGTGGCCGATGGTGATCGCGTCGGCGGCATCCTGTTCGGCGATACCGACCTGACCGCCAGCGCGCCGCGCCGCAGCCGGGATGCCGTGCTGCACCTGCTGGGCGATCTCGTCGCCCATAACCGCCGCCTGCATGCCGAGGCAACCGCCCGGCGCGGCGCCGACCAGTTCAACGCAGCGCTGGAGCGCGCGGTGCGGCTGGCGGGCCACGACCATCTCGTCATCGTCATCAGCGACTTCGACGGCGCCGACGACCGCACGCGCCGGCTGATGCTGGCGCTGCGCAGCCGTAATGACGTGCTGTCGGTGCTGGTCTACGACCCCTTCCTGCTGGAGTTGCCCGATTCCGGCCACCTCGTGGTCAGCGACGGCGAGCTGCAGGTGGAACTGGGCTTCGGCCGCGCCACGCTGCGCGACCAGATCGGCAGCTTCGCCAGCCAGCACAGCCAGGCGCTGTTCGACTGGCACCACGGCATTGGCGTGCCGCTGCTGCCGGTGTCCGCCGCCGAGGACGTGGCGGTGCAGTTGCGGCGGCTGTTGGGGTAGCTAGCACGCGCAACGCGATAGCCATATGCGACAAGTCTCATTTTTGCGGGACGGTCGACCTTCGACAAGAAACGGCTGAATAGTCGGGCAAGGCCGTTTTCCCCCCATGGAAAAGTGTTTACCGTGCAGCGCGCGGGGCGTCGCATCGCCCCTGCCGCCAGTTCAAACACGCGAACCTTGGGGACCTGACGTCTATGGCCATCGAAAAGACATGCGGCTACTGCGACAAGCGTGGCCTGCTCATCCTGCCCGTGCGCTATGCGATAGCACCCATCGACATGGGGCTACCGGCGGTCACCGCGCCACTGAAGGTGGAAGACACCGCCCGTAGCGTCGGCAAAGGCCAGAAGCAGGACCTGCAGGACCT
>NZ_JBFTSH010000013.1:0-192082 GCF_056399925.1 Cupriavidus sp. 01L43 | reverse complement strand
ACAAGGAAATGGTCATGCCGGGCGACAACGTGTCGATCACGGTCAAGCTGATCGCCCCGATCGCCATGGAAGAAGGTCTGCGCTTCGCTATCCGTGAAGGCGGCCGTACCGTCGGCGCCGGCGTCGTGGCAAAGATCCTCGACTAAGCAGTAATACTGGCGAACACGGCACCAACCGGCCGTGGTCGTCTGCCAGAGGGGTTGGCGGAATCGTCGACCCCGAAGTTGTTTTTAGGGGTATAGCTCAACTGGCAGAGCGTCGGTCTCCAAAACCGAAGGTTGGGGGTTCGATTCCCTCTGCCCCTGCCAAATCAATCAGCCGCGTCGCGAGAATGAATCGTGACGCGGCTTAGTCTCGTTTGCGAAACATGGCCAATCCCAATGTCGAAACCGTAGGCGCCTCGAGCGGCAAATGGCTGCTCGTCGTCGCGGGGCTCCTGGTGGTTGCGGGAGTAATCGGCTTCTACGTACTCGCGCAGCAGCCGTCGTACGTGCGTGGCGCGGCGCTGTTCGCCGGTCTCGCACTGGGCGTCGTCGTGGCGCTCGTGTCCGCCCCCGGCAAGGATTTCGTGGGGTTCGCCAAGGAATCGTATCGGGAAGTCAAAAAGGTCGTCTGGCCGACGCGCAAGGAAGCCGGTCAGATGACCGGGCTCGTGTTTGCCTTTGTAGTGATCATGGCGTTGTTCCTGTGGTCGGCCGACAAGCTCATCGAGTGGGTGATTTTCTCCCTCGTGCTGGGCTGGAAATAAGAGGTAACACATGACGGATAACGCTCAGCAGGAAACCACGGCAGCCGAATCGCCTTCGTCGAAGAAGCGCTGGTATGTGGTGCACGCCTACTCCGGCATGGAAAAGAGCGTGCAGCGCGCGCTGCAGGAGCGCATCGAGCGCGCCGAGATGCAGGACAAGTTCGGCCGCATTCTGGTGCCCTCCGAGGAAGTCGTGGAAATCAAGGGTGGTCACAAGTCCGTGACCGAACGCCGTTTCTTCCCGGGCTACGTGCTCGTGGAAATGGAAATGACCGACGAGACGTGGCATCTGGTGAAGAACACCAGCAAGGTCACCGGCTTCGTGGGGGGCGCGCGTAACCGCCCGAGCCCGATTTCGCAGCGCGAAGTCGACAAGATCATGACCCAGATGCAGGAAGGGGTCGAGAAGCCGCGTCCCAAGACGCTGTTCGAAGTGGGCGAAATGGTGCGCGTCAAGGACGGCCCGTTCACCGACTTCAACGGCAACGTCGAGGAAGTGAACTACGAGAAGTCGCGCCTGCGCGTCTCGGTCACGATCTTCGGTCGCGCAACGCCGGTCGAGCTCGAGTTCGGCCAGGTCGAGAAGGTTTAAGGATTTGACCGCCGCGGCGCGCGAGTGCCGGGGCGGACAGAGAGGGCAGGCTGAGAGGTCCGCCCAAAGAGGAGCGTGAGGCTGTGCCGACAGGCATGGCGATAGCGCGTTACGACTCAACAGGATCCGTGTTCCCGAGGAATCCGGATCTGGATTGGAGTAGAAATGGCCAAGAAGATCATTGGCTTTATCAAGCTGCAAATTCCGGCTGGTAAGGCAAATCCCTCCCCGCCCGTTGGTCCCGCACTGGGTCAGCGTGGTCTGAACATCATGGAGTTCTGCAAGGCGTTCAACGCCCAGACCCAGGGCATGGAACCTGGTCTGCCGGTGCCGGTGGTGATTACCGCCTTCGCCGACAAGAGCTTCACCTTCGTGATGAAGTCGCCGCCCGCGACCGTGCTGATCAAGAAGGCAGCAGGCATCGCCAAGGGTTCGCCGAAGCCCCATACCGACAAGGTTGGCAAGATCACCCGCGCCCAGGCTGAAGACATCGCCAAGGCCAAGAACGCTGACCTGACCGCCGCCGATCTGGACGCCGCCGTGCGTACCATCGCCGGTTCGGCTCGCTCGATGGGCATCACCGTGGAGGGTCTGTAAATGGCTAAGGTTTCCAAGCGCGTCGCCGCCAACAAGGCGAAGATCGAGCGTACCAAGTTCTACCCGATCGACGAGGCCCTGGGCCTGGTGAAGAGCTGCGCTTCGGCGAAGTTCGACGAGTCGATCGACGTGGCCGTGCAACTGGGCATCGACGCCAAGAAGTCGGACCAAGTGGTGCGTGGTTCCGTGGTGCTGCCCGCCGGTACCGGCAAGTCGGTGCGCGTGGCCGTGTTCGCCCAGGGCGAAAAGGCCGAGGCCGCCAAGGCTGCTGGCGCTGACATCGTCGGCATGGAAGACCTGGCCGAGCAAGTTAAGGCCGGTAACCTGAATTTCGACGTCGTGATCGCTTCGCCGGACACGATGCGTATCGTCGGTACGCTGGGCCAGATCCTCGGCCCGCGTGGCCTGATGCCGAACCCGAAGGTTGGCACCGTGACGCCGGACGTGGCCCAGGCTGTGAAGAACGCCAAGGCTGGTCAGGTGCAATTCCGTGTCGACAAGGCCGGTATCATCCACGCCACCATCGGTCGCCGTTCGTTCGAAGACACCGCGCTGAAGAGCAACCTGTCCGCACTGCTGGACGCGCTGGTCAAGGCCAAGCCGGCCACTAGCAAGGGTGTGTACCTGCGCAAGATCGCCGTGTCGTCCACGATGGGCGTTGGCGTTCGCGTCGAACAGACCTCGCTGTCGGCCTAAGCCCGACGGCACTCACCTGACCGGTTCCCGATAACGCCGGCCAGGGCAGGAATGAAGGATCCCGGCATCGCCGGGGTCGGTTTCGGCGCCGAAGGGCGACGAAGCAAGGCTTTGGGCAGTGGTGCCCGCCAACCGCGCAGCGGCAACGCAGCGCGACGGCAGGTACCGCTGGTTATCAAAGACCGCTGGTGTTCATGCCGCAGCAATCAGGCAGCGTGGACTTAATCGGTCGGCACATGCGGGCATCGCCCGATGGCAGCCGTCCCGCCAGCGCAGATGGCGCACCCGAAGGGATTGATGAATCCGGGCATGTCCCGGGTGATTCGGGCCAATCGGACGCCGTTCGTTTGGACTGATGCGATTGCAGAGGAGATTTCCCGAGCACCGCATCGTTTTGGAGCTTAACCGTGCCACTCAATATTGAAGATAAGAAGGCCGTCGTTGCTGAGGTTTCGGCGCAAGTCGCCAAGGCCCAGACCATCGTCGTGGCCGAATATCGCGGCATTGCGGTTGGCGATCTGACCAAGCTGCGTGCCAACGCTCGTCAGCAAGGCGTGTACCTGCGCGTTCTGAAGAACACGCTGGCTCGCCGCGCCGTCGAAGGTACGCCGTTTGCAGGCCTCGCAGAGCAAATGACCGGTCCGCTGATCTACGGGATTTCCGAAGATGCAGTGGCCTCGGCCAAGGTTCTGAACGACTTTGCCAAGACCAACGACAAGCTGGTCCTGCGCGCTGGGTCGTATGACGGCAAGGTGCTCGATGCTGTGGCCGTCAAGGCACTGGCTTCGATCCCGGGCCGCGAAGAACTGATTGCTCAGCTGCTTGGCGTCATGCAGGCACCGGTGTCGGGCTTCGCCCGTCTGCTGGCCGCCCTGGCTGCCAAGAAGAGCGAAGGCGCTCCCGCGGAAGAAGCGGAAGCCCCTGCTGCTTAAGCTGTCGCAGGCCTCGCAAAGACAGATCGCATTACCGATACCGAATCACATCTAGTAGGAGTATTCCAAATGGCAATCACTAAAGACGACATCCTCGAAGCCGTAGGCTCGATGTCCGTGATGGAACTGAACGACCTGGTCAAGGCGTTCGAAGAGAAGTTCGGCGTGTCCGCCGCTGCTATGGCCGTGGCTGCTGCCCCGGGCGCTGGCGGTGCTGCTGCTGCTGAAGAGCAGACCGAATTCAACGTGATCCTGGCCGAAGTTGGCGCCAACAAGGTCGGCGTGATTAAGGCTGTTCGCGAAATCACCGGCCTGGGCCTGAAGGAAGCCAAGGATCTGGTTGACGGCGCTCCGAAGGCTGTCAAGGAAGGCGTGGACAAGGCTGCTGCTGCCGACGCCAAGAAGAAGCTGGAAGACGCAGGCGCAAAGGTCGACGTCAAGTAAGTGGTACCGCGCGTGCCCTCGTGGCACGCGGATGGGGCTGGCAAAGGGAAATCCCGGCGCCAGCCTTTTTGCGCTTCTGTGGGTGTGTTTGATTGGGCACCCGGCGGATCGAAGTACCGGCCAGGGCGCAAATAAAGTGATGAATAGACTGCTTGGCGAGCGAAATCATTCGCTGCCTTAGCAGAAGCCAAACATCAGTGGCACACTAAGTGGTTGCTGATGTTTGTCTTCTGAACCGACTGCAGAAGACAAGTTTGGTCGGGTGTCCCCCGGGCGAGTACAGGCATTGCGCCGTGCAATGACCACACCGCCCGCAGCGTGCGGACACCGTCAGCCAGAGGTTGGTAGCGGCCAACCGCCAAATCCCCTCCCAGTCGCTGAACACCTCAGGTGCCGGCCAGGTCCAGCCTGCCCTGCGATGATTCGGAGATCCCATGGCGTACAGCTTCACCGAAAAGAAGCGCATTCGCAAATCCTTTGCGAAGCGCGCGACGGTTCATCAGGTTCCATTCCTGCTTGCCACCCAGATTGAATCCTACACCCAGTTCTTGCAAGCGGAAACGCCGACCGCGCGTCGCAAAACAGAGGGTCTGCAGGCCGCTTTCAGCGCGATTTTCCCAATCTCCTCCCATAACGGGCTTGCCCGTATGGAGTTTGTCTCGTATCACCTGTCCAACCCGCCGTTCGACGTCAAGGAGTGCCAGCAGCGTGGCCTGACGTTCCACTCGGCGCTGCGTGCCAAGGTTCGCCTGATCATCAACGATCGCGAGAACCCGGGCAAGGTCAAGGAAGTGAAGGAGCAGGAAGTCTACATGGGCGAAATTCCGCTCATGACGTCGACCGGTTCTTTCGTGATTAACGGCACCGAGCGTGTCATCGTTAGCCAGCTGCACCGTTCGCCGGGCGTGTTCTTCGAGCACGACAAGGGCAAGACGCACAGCTCGGGCAAGCTGCTGTTCTCGGCACGGATTATTCCGTACCGTGGCTCGTGGCTGGACTTCGAATTCGATCCGAAGGACATCCTGTACTTCCGTGTGGACCGCCGCCGCAAGATGCCGGTGACGATCCTGCTGAAGTCGATCGGCCTGACGCCGGAGCAAATCCTGGCGCACTTCTTCGTGTTCGACAACTTCACGCTGCAGTCGGAAGGCGCGCAGCTGGAATTCGTGCCCGAGCGCCTGCGTGGCGAAGTGGCGCGTTTCGACATCGCGGACAAGAACGGTCGCGTGGTCGTGGAGAAGGACAAGCGGATCAACGCCAAGCACATCCGTGACCTGGACTCCGCCGGTACCAAGCTGATCAGCGTGCCGGAAGACTATCTGCTCGGCCGCGTGCTGGCCAAGAACATCATCGACCCGGACACGGGCGAGGTGATCGCCAACGCCAACGACGAGCTGACCGAGACGCTGCTGGAAAACCTGCGCGAAGCCGGTGTCAAGCAGATCCAGACGCTGTACACGAACGACCTGGACCAGGGCCCGTACATGTCGCAGACGCTGCGCGTGGACGAGACCGCCGACCAGACCGCCGCGCGTATCGCGATCTACCGCATGATGCGCCCGGGCGAGCCGCCCACCGAGGAAGCCGTGGAAGCGCTGTTCCAGCGCCTGTTCTACAGCGAAGAGTCGTACGATCTGTCGCGCGTTGGCCGCATGAAGGTCAACAGCCGTCTGTCGCGCCCGAGCGGCGAGGGCAGCATGGTGCTGCAGGACGAAGACATCCTCGAGACGATCAAGATCCTGGTGAACCTGCGTAACGGCAAGGGCGAGGTCGATGACATCGATCACCTGGGTAATCGTCGCGTGCGTTGCGTGGGCGAACTGGCGGAAAACCAATTCCGCGCCGGTCTGTCGCGCGTGGAGCGTGCCGTCAAGGAACGTCTGGGCCAGGCCGAGACCGAGAACCTGATGCCGCACGACCTGATCAACTCGAAGCCGATTTCGTCGGCTATTCGCGAGTTCTTCGGTTCGTCGCAGCTGTCGCAGTTCATGGACCAGACCAACCCGCTCTCGGAAATCACCCACAAGCGCCGTGTTTCCGCACTGGGCCCGGGTGGTCTGACGCGCGAGCGCGCCGGCTTTGAAGTCCGTGACGTGCACCCGACCCACTATGGCCGCGTGTGCCCGATCGAAACGCCGGAAGGCCCGAACATCGGCCTGATCAACTCGCTGGCACTGTACGCCCGCCTGAACGAATACGGCTTTCTGGAAACGCCGTACCGCAAGGTGGTGGACAGCAAGCTGACCGACCAGGTGGACTACCTGTCGGCCATCGAGGAAGGCAAGTACGTGGTGGCCCAGGCCAACGCGACCGTGGATGCCGATGGCACCCTGATCGATGAACTGGTCTCGTCCCGCGAAGGCTCCGAGCGCGAAACGCGCATGGTGACTCCGGACCGCGTGCAGTACATCGACGTGGCGCCGTCGCAGATCGTGTCGGCCGCTGCCTCGCTGGTGCCGTTCCTGGAACACGATGACGCGAACCGTGCACTGATGGGCGCGAACATGCAGCGTCAGGCCGTGCCTTGCCTGCGTCCGGACAAGCCGCTCGTGGGTACCGGCATCGAACGTACCGTGGCCGTTGACTCGGGTACCGCCGTGCAGGCCATGCGTGGCGGCGTGGTGGACTACGTCGATGCCATGCGTATCGTGATCCGTGTGAACGACGACGAAGCCGTTGCTGGCGAAGTCGGCGTGGACATCTACAACCTGATCAAGTACACGCGTTCCAACCAGAACACCAACATCAACCAGCGTCCGATGGTGAAGGTTGGCGATATCGTCGCGCGTAACGACGTGATCGCCGACGGCGCCTCGACCGACCTGGGCGAGCTGGCACTGGGCCAGAACATGCTGGTGGCGTTCATGCCGTGGAACGGCTACAACTTCGAAGATTCGATCCTGATCTCCGAACGCGTGGTGGCCGAAGACCGCTACACCTCGATCCACATCGAGGAACTGTCGGTCGTCGCCCGTGACACGAAGCTGGGACCGGAAGAAATCACGCGCGACATCTCGAACCTCGCCGAAGCGCAACTCGCGCGTCTGGACGAGTCCGGCATCACCTACATCGGTGCCGAAGTCGAGGCTGGCGACGTGCTGGTGGGCAAGGTCACGCCGAAGGGCGAGACCCAGCTGACCCCGGAAGAGAAGCTGCTGCGCGCCATCTTCGGCGAGAAGGCTTCGGACGTGAAGGACACCTCGCTGCGCGTGCCGTCGGGCATGAGCGGCATCGTGATCGACGTCCAGGTCTTCACCCGCGAAGGCGTGACGCGCGACAAGCGTGCCCAGTCGATCATCGACGACGAACTGAAGCGCTACCGCCTGGACCTGAACGACCAGCTGCGTATCGTGGAAGGCGATGCATTCCAGCGTCTGGAACGCCTGCTGCTCGACAAGCCCGTCAACGGCGGTCCGAAGAAGCTGGCGAAGGGTGCCAAGCTGACCCGCGAATACCTGGCCGATCTGGACAAGTACCACTGGTTCGACATCCGTCCGGCCGACGAAGAAGTGGCGGCCCAGCTCGAGGCAGTGAAGGAAGCCATCGAGCAGAAGCGTCACGAATTCGACCTGGCCTTCGAAGAGAAGCGCAAGAAGCTCACGCAGGGCGACGAACTGCCGCCGGGCGTGATCAAGATGGTCAAGGTGTACCTGGCCGTGAAGCGTCGCCTGCAGCCTGGCGACAAGATGGCAGGTCGTCACGGTAACAAGGGTGTGGTGTCGAAGATCGTGCCGATCGAAGACATGCCGTACATGGCGGACGGTACCCCGGCCGACATCGTGCTGAACCCGCTGGGCGTGCCGTCGCGGATGAACGTGGGCCAGATTCTGGAAACCCACCTGGGCTGGGCCGCGCGCGGTCTGGGCCAGCGCATCGGTGACATGCTCAAGGCGCAGACCAAGGCACAGGAGCTGCGCAAGCTGCTGGCCCAGGTCTACAACGAGAGCGGCAAGCCGGAAGACCTGGACAGCCTGACCGACGCCGAAGTGCTGGAACTGGCTTCGAACCTGAAGAAGGGCGTGCCGTTCGCAACGCCGGTGTTTGACGGTGCGCATGAGGATGAAATCCGCCGCATGCTGGACCTGGCCTACCCGGACGAGATCGCCAAGGAGAAGGGCCTGACCCCGTCGAAGCAGCAGGTCACGCTGTACGACGGCCGCACCGGCGAAGCGTTCGAGCGTCCGGTCACGCTGGGTGTGATGCACATGCTGAAGCTGCACCACTTGGTCGATGACAAGATGCACGCGCGCTCGACGGGTCCGTACTCGCTCGTGACGCAGCAGCCGCTGGGCGGTAAGGCCCAGTTCGGTGGCCAGCGTTTCGGTGAGATGGAAGTGTGGGCACTGGAAGCCTACGGCGCGTCGTACGTGCTGCAGGAAATGCTGACGGTCAAGTCCGATGACGTGAACGGCCGTACCAAGGTGTACGAAAACATCGTCAAGGGCGAGCACTCGATCGACGCCGGCATGCCGGAATCGTTCAACGTGCTGGTGAAGGAAATCCGCTCGTTGGGTATCGACATCGATCTCGATCGTTACTGATCGGCGCGATGACGGCGTCCCGCTGCGGCGGGCGCCGGCCCGGTAGACCCGGCAGAGAAGATTTCCCACAGGATGAATGCCGTGGCCCCGAACAGACTTCGGTGCCGCGGCGAAACAAGGAGTTGCAATGAAAGCATTGCTCGATCTCTTTAAGCAGGTTCAGCAGGAAGAGCAGTTCGACGCGATCAAGATCGGCCTCGCCTCGCCCGAGAAGATCCGTTCGTGGTCGTACGGTGAAGTGAAGAAGCCGGAAACGATCAACTACCGGACGTTCAAGCCGGAACGCGATGGCCTGTTCTGCGCCAAGATCTTTGGCCCGATCAAGGACTACGAGTGCCTGTGCGGCAAGTACAAGCGCCTGAAGCACCGTGGCGTGATCTGCGAGAAGTGCGGCGTCGAAGTCACGCTGGCCAAGGTGCGTCGCGAGCGCATGGGCCACATCGAACTGGCTGCGCCGACTGCGCACATCTGGTTCCTGAAGTCGCTGCCATCGCGTCTGGGCATGGTCCTGGACATGACGCTGCGCGACATCGAACGCGTGCTGTATTTCGAGGCATTCGTGGTGCTGGAACCGGGCATGACCCCGCTCAAGAAGAGCCAGATCATGTCCGAGGACGACTACATCGCGAAGTGCGATGAGTACGGCGAGGGCGAGTTCGTCGCCATGATGGGCGCCGAAGGCATCCGTGAACTGCTGCGCGGTATCGACATCGAGAAGCAGATCGAACAGATCCGCGCCGAGCTGCAGGCCACCGGTTCCGAAGCCAAGATCAAGAAGTTCGCCAAGCGCCTGAAGGTGCTCGAGGCGTTCCAGCGTTCGGGCATCAAGCCCGAGTGGATGATCCTGGAAGTGCTGCCGGTGCTGCCGCCGGAACTGCGTCCGCTGGTACCGCTGGATGGCGGCCGTTTCGCCACCTCGGACCTGAACGACCTGTATCGTCGCGTCATCAACCGTAACAACCGCCTGAAGCGCCTGCTGGAACTGAAGGCGCCCGAGATCATCGTGCGCAACGAAAAGCGCATGCTGCAGGAAGCGGTGGATTCGCTGCTGGACAACGGCCGTCGCGGCAAGGCGATGACCGGCGCCAACAAGCGTCCGCTGAAGTCCCTGGCCGAGATGATCAAGGGTAAGGGCGGTCGTTTCCGTCAGAACCTGCTGGGCAAGCGCGTCGACTACTCGGGCCGTTCGGTCATCGTGGTGGGCCCGACGCTGAAGCTGCACCAGTGCGGCCTGCCCAAGCTGATGGCGCTCGAGCTGTTCAAGCCGTTCATCTTCCACAAGCTGGAAACGATGGGCATCGCCACCACGATCAAGGCGGCGAAGAAGGAAGTGGAAAGCCAGACGCCGGTGGTGTGGGACATCCTCGAAGAGGTGATCCGCGAGCACCCGGTGATGCTGAACCGTGCGCCGACGCTGCACCGCCTGGGGATCCAGGCGTTCGAGCCGGTGCTGATCGAAGGCAAGGCCATCCAGCTGCACCCGCTGGTCTGCGCGGCATTCAACGCCGACTTCGACGGTGACCAGATGGCTGTTCACGTGCCGCTGTCGCTGGAAGCACAGATGGAAGCCCGCACGCTGATGCTGGCCTCCAACAACGTGCTGTTCCCGGCCAACGGCGATCCGTCGATCGTCCCGTCGCAAGACGTGGTGCTGGGTCTGTACTACACGACCCGCGACAAGATCAACGGCAAGGGTGAAGGCATGACGTTCGCTGACATCAGCGAAGTCATCCGCGCCTACGAGAACAAGGAAGTCGAACTCGCTTCGCGCGTGAACGTGCGGATCACCGAGTACGTGCTCGTCGACAAGGACGCCGTGGGCGATGCCCGCTTCGCGCCCAAGATCACGCTGCAGGCCACCACGGTCGGCCGCGCGATCCTGTCCGAGATCCTGCCGAAGGGCCTGCCGTTCTCGGTGCTGAACAAGCCGCTGAAGAAGAAGGAAATCTCGCGCCTGATCAACACCGCATTCCGCAAGTGCGGTCTGCGCGAGACCGTGATCTTCGCCGACAAGCTGCTGCAGTCGGGCTTCCGCCTGGCGACGCGCGCCGGTATCTCGATCGCCATCGACGACATGCTGGTGCCGCCGCAGAAGGAGAAGATCATCTCCGACGCCGCTGCCAAGGTGAAGGAATACGACAAGCAGTACATGTCGGGTCTGGTGACGGACCAGGAGCGTTACAACAACGTCGTGGACATCTGGGGCGCCGCCGGCGACCAGGTGGGCAAGGCGATGATGGAGCAGCTCCAGCACGAAGACGTGGTCGACCGCGAAGGCAATACGGTCAAGCAGGAATCGTTCAACTCCATCTACATGATGGCCGACTCGGGCGCGCGGGGTTCCGCAGCGCAGATCCGCCAGCTGGCCGGTATGCGTGGCCTGATGGCCAAGCCGGATGGCTCGATCATTGAAACGCCGATTACGGCGAACTTCCGTGAAGGCCTGAACGTTCTGCAGTACTTCATCTCGACCCACGGCGCGCGTAAGGGCCTGGCCGATACGGCACTGAAGACCGCGAACTCGGGTTACCTGACCCGTCGTCTGGTCGACGTGACGCAGGATCTGGTCGTGGTCGAAGACGATTGCGGCACCACCAACGGCGTGGCCATGAAGGCCCTGGTCGAAGGCGGTGAAGTGATCGAAGCGCTGCGCGACCGTATCCTCGGCCGTGTGACCGTGTCTGACGTGGTGAACCCGGAAACGCAGGAAACGGCGATCGAGACCGGCACACTGCTGGACGAAGACCTCGTCGACCTGATCGACAACCTCGGCGTGGACGAAGTCAAGGTCCGCACCCCGCTGGCGTGCGACACGCGTTACGGCCTGTGCGGCAAGTGCTACGGCCGCGACCTGGGCCGCGGCGTGCTGGTGAACTCCGGCGAAGCAGTGGGCGTGATTGCCGCGCAGTCGATCGGTGAGCCGGGTACGCAGCTGACCATGCGGACGTTCCACATCGGTGGTGCGGCATCGCGTGCGGCAGTGGCCTCGAGCGTGGAAGCCAAGGCGACCGGTACGGTCCGCTTCACGGCGACCATGCGCTACGTGACGAACGCCAAGGGCGAACTGATCGTGATCTCGCGTTCGGGCGAGACGCTGATCACGGACGACCACGGCCGCGAGCGCGAGCGCCACAAGATCCCGTACGGCGCCACGCTGCTGGTGCAGGACGGCCAGGCCATCAAGGCTGGTACGCAGCTGGCCACGTGGGATGCGCTGACGCGCCCGATCGTGTCGGAATACACCGGCATGACGAAGTTCGAGAACGTCGAAGAGGGCGTGACCGTCGCCAAGCAGATGGACGAAGTCACCGGCCTGTCGACCCTCGTGGTGATCGATGCCAAGCGCCGTACGGCTGCCACCAAGGGCCTGCGCCCGCAGGTGAAGCTGCTCGACGCGAACGGCCAGGAAGTCAAGATTCCGGGCACGGACCACTCCGTGACCATCGGCTTCCAGGTGGGCGCGCTGATTACCGTGAAGGACGGCCAGCAGGTGCATGTGGGTGAAGTGCTCGCACGTATCCCGACCGAATCGCAGAAGACTCGCGACATTACCGGTGGTCTGCCGCGTGTGGCCGAACTGTTCGAAGCGCGTTCGCCGAAGGACGCCGCCGTGCTGGCGGAAGTCACCGGTACGACATCGTTCGGTAAGGACACCAAGGGCAAGCAGCGCCTGGTTATCACGGACCTGGACGGCAACGCCCACGAGTTCCTGATCGCCAAGGAAAAGCAAGTGCTGGTGCACGATGGCCAGGTGGTGAACAAGGGCGAAATGATCGTGGAAGGTCCGGCGGACCCGCACGACATCCTGCGCCTGAAGGGCATCGAGGAACTGGCGCACTACATCGTGGACGAAGTGCAGGACGTGTACCGTCTGCAGGGCGTGAAGATCAACGACAAGCACATCGAAGTGATTGTTCGTCAGATGCTGCGCCGCGTGCAGATCCAGGACGTGGGCGACACCCGGTTCATCCCGGGCGAGCAGGTGGAGCGTTCGGAACTGCTGGACGAAAACGACCGCATGATTGCGGACGGCAAGCGTCCGGCCACGCACGAGAACCTGCTGCTGGGTATCACGAAGGCGTCGCTGTCCACGGACAGCTTCATCTCGGCGGCATCGTTCCAGGAAACGACGCGCGTGCTGACCGAGGCCGCGATCATGGGCAAGACCGACGACCTGCGTGGTCTGAAGGAAAACGTGATCGTGGGTCGTCTGATCCCCGCCGGTACCGGCCTGGCCTACCACCGTGCCCGCAAGGCACGCGAGGCGGCCGAGCGCGAACGCGCCCAGGCGATCTCGGACGAAGAGCAATCGCTCTTCATCGAGCCGCCCGTGGTGCAGGCGACCGAAGGCGACGGCGACGCGGTCTGATCGCGATC
This sequence comes from Cupriavidus sp. 01L43, assembly GCF_056399925.1. NCBI lineage: Bacteria > Pseudomonadati > Pseudomonadota > Betaproteobacteria > Burkholderiales > Burkholderiaceae > Cupriavidus > Cupriavidus sp. 01L43. Next base: position 179,155 of record NZ_JBFTSH010000013.1, on the reverse strand, counting down.
GTTGCTGCACTGGAAGTGAAAAACCCGGCTTTCGAGCCGGGTTTTTTTTCGTCTGCGCGATCCGCAGCCATTGACTGCTCACGACAGGGCCAGCACGGCGGCCTCCATGCCTTGGGGCAGATGCAGGGGCAGTACGGACAACGCGGGAGCGACGCGCCGGCACAGATTCGTCAATACCTCCCCGGGTCCTGATTCCACGATGTGCGTGACGCCGTCGGCCTCGAGGTGCCGAACCATTGCCGTCCAGCGCACCGGGGCAGTCAGTTGCGCCACCAGCGCCGGCTTGATCGACGCCTCCGTGGCGACTTCAAGGCTATTGCCGTGCAGCACGCGCAACGAAGGGGCCGCGACGCGGATGTCGTCGAGGCACCGGGCGAGCGCCTCCGCCGCTGGCTGCATCAGCGAGCTATGGAACGGGCCACTGACTGGCAGCACGAACACCATCTTTGCGCCGGCCTCCCGGGCGGCCACCTTGAGACGCTCGATGGTCGGCATATGGCCGGCCACCACCACTTGCCCGGGCGCATTGAAATTCACCGGCTCAAGTACGCCGCCACCTCCGGCGCAGGCGGAACAGAGTCGTTCCACTGTCAGGTCATCGAGACCGATGACCGCTGCCATGCCCCCAACCCCGGGCGCCACCGCCGCCATCATCGCCAGCGCGCGTTGGCGCGCGATGTGCAGGGCATCCGGCAGCGCCAGGGCACCGGCGGCAACCAGCGCTGAAATTTCCCCAACACTGTGTCCGATCGCCCATGGCACGGCTACTGGAGACTGGGCCTGCCAGGTGCGATAGATCGCGATCGACGCCGCCACCACCAATGGCTGCGTGTTGACCGTGCGGGCGAGTTCCGCTGGATCGGCATGCTGGCTAAGGTGCCAGAGGTCCAGATCAAGCACATCCGAGGCTTCGTCGATCGTCTCGACGAACACACGCTCACCCCGCCACGCGGAAAGCATGCCGACGGATTGCGACCCCTGACCAGGAAACACGCAGGCGGGAACGATGCGAATCATTGCCGACGCCCCTTTAGCGCGCCGTCTCGACAGCATCGGTCGCTGCGAGCCAGCACCAGGCGGCCGCGCAGTGAACGAGCCCGATAGCCAGAGATGCGAACGAGGATTGGATGTCGAACGTGGACAGGGGTTGCCGGAGCACCCATCCCACTACGATGAGGCCGCCCCGCAGCGTATAGATTGCTGCAATGCCGATCACCGCAATGCGCATCTGGGGGAGCGTCGGCAGCAACCCGGCCGCCGCCGCATAGTAGGCAGCAAAGACGAAGAACACCCCCGTGATGCCCGCTGTCAGCAATCCCGGCACCCAGGAGCCGCGCTCCGCCATGCCTGCGAGGGCCTCGCCGGCGCCGAAGGCACGGTACGCCTGCGGCCCTTTGGCGATGATGTAGATATGCAGGAAGGCGACAAGCGCGCTGCAAGCTGCGGCGGAAGTGGCGAGAATTGGCGTGATCATCATGACCTCGGATAGGGTTGGGATCAAAAGCGTAGGGCTAAAAGTTGTGGGTCAGATTGACCTGCAACATGCTGTCGCGACACAGCGCCTCAAAAACGCTGTCGCCGTTGCAACTCGCCTTACGGGCTACCAGACGCAGCCGCGCGGATTTGCCGAACCGACGGCTGAACTCGAGTTTGTGCATCAGGATGCGGGTCGCACGGTCGTGCAGCACGCCGTATTGCAGTTCCGCATCACCGGACTCGTTGAGGCGAATACGCACGCCAGCGAAGGGGCCGTGTGTGAACGGCGTGAACGGCGCGCTGGCGTCGCGGTGGTCGCGCAGGTATTCGAACAGCAGTGAAAGGTCGCCGTCGGGCCTGGCGAATGTGTATTCCGCACCGACGATGTAGGCACCGAAAGGCGCACCCTGCCCCCAACGAAAGATCGCCTCGCCCTTCCACAGCATGCTGCCAGCGGGCAACACACCGGTCACCCCCAACTGTCGGATGCGCTGGTAGGCCGTCGTCAAGTCGGGGGCGATGGTGGGCTCGCGTGACAAGCCATTGAAGTAGTAGGCACCGACGTCGGCATCCGCGATGGTCCCCGACCAGCGTACGGCGATATCGTTGGTCCGCTGCCAGGGCGCCAGGCCGTGGGAGGGGGCCTCCGGTGCCAGCGGCCCCATGCGTTGCCGGCTTCGAAGGCCCAGTTGGGGGCGGGGCCGGAACCACGGCATCCAGTACACGGCGAGACGTCCGTACGCCTCGCTGAAGCGGGTGTAAGACAGCATCGGCTGGCCGAGCTTGGCCTCCAGATCGATGTCCGCGCGGGTATCGATCTGGTTGATGATGTTGACCGGATGGCGTGACTCCATCACGCTCCAGTCCAATGTCTCCATCCCGGCTTGCCAGAGGTTGTCGCCGCGCTCGGCACGGACGGTGGCTTCGCGAAAATCGAAGTAACGCATGTCCGGATCGGAAACGTCCAGGCGGACGTAAGGGGTCAGCCGGCCGGTGACGCCCGGGTACATGGGGTGTGTGACAATCCAGCCGAGATTGAGGACCAAGGCCGCGGCATGTTGGTGCTGTGCCTGAAATGCGGGGGGGCGATTGAACAGCCAGACTTCCGGACCGATACTCCCGCTTGTCTCGACGACTGGCATCGCGTGGCCAGTGCCCGCATGCCAGACGAGACACAGGGTAGCGAGCCAACGGATGCATCCCCGTTTAGCGAACATACTCCAGCCGCTGCGGCTCGAAATCCCGCTTGTCGACGCCGCCATCCCGGAACTTGTAGCCGGACATACTGATGCGGGTCGACTTGCCGGTCTGATGGTTCACCATGTTCATCCACCCTGGCTTTAGCAACTGCTGTCCGTAGGCGGCAAAGTCGCCGCTCTCCAGCGTCTTCTGCAAGGCCCCGCGACGGTCGTACAGTTCCGCTTTCAATGTCACGTACCGCTCGCGGTCGATCCACAGCACCTGCTTCGTATAGCCGGAGCCCTCGTAGCGGGGCGTGCGCTCGACCTTGAAGCACGGTGTCCCGCCGGTGTCTTCGTCGCCCAGATAGCGGTGGCTGAACTTGCGCGGCAACTGCGAGGTCAGGTCTTCGAACGAGAACTCGCTGCCCATGAACGAGCCCGACTTGCTGTCCGAGGCGATGCGCCGCGTGCGCTTCAGGGCCGGCAGGTATAGCCACTGATCGTCGGGTTTGTCGGCATGCGCAAAACTCAGGAAGGCCGTGTGCCGGATGTCGGCCGGAGACTCGAACAGCATCAGGTGCTTGTCACCGTCGCCGTCCGTCTCGAGCACGGCGCCACGCATCTTGCGCACGCTTTGCTGGCCGTGCCGGTCACGCAGGATCATCTCCATATCCATGCGATAGCTGCTGAACCCGCGTTCGCGCGCGTACATCTCCGCGACGATGGCTTCGCCGCGGGTGGCGTCTTCCGCCGCCGCAGCCACGGGCGATACCGCGATCAGACAGAACACAAGCGCCACAAGGCGCATCCGGAGCTTCATCATGTCAAATGCCTTTCAACGGTTGGGAGTGGGGGGCGGAAGCCGGCTTCGGGGTGTCCCGGTCGATGGCAAATAGCAATGGCGGCAGCAGCACAAGGTCCACGATGGCGGCAATCGCGATCGTCAGCACGGACATGATTCCCATGTCGGCGTTCAGGTCGAAGTGCGAGAAGATCAGTACGCCGAAGCCGGCCACCAGGACCGAGGTGGTGAACAGCACCGCCATGCCGGAAATGCTGTACGCGTTCTCCACCGCCGCCCGGGGTGACAGGCCCAGCACCGTGCGGGCGCGGTGGTACTTGAAGACGCTGTGTATCGTGTCGTCGACGATGATCCCGTAGGTCAGCACCCCCACCACCGCCACCGACAGGCCGACTTGCCCGACAAACGCTCCCCAAAGCCCGAAAGCCATCAAGGACGGGAGGACGTTCGGAAGCAGGCTGGCGAAGCCCAGTCGGACACTGCGCAACACCAGCCCGATGACGACGGAAACGAGCAGGATCTGCAGCACATACCCCTGCAGCGTACCGGCGACATTCATCTCGCCGATATGCGAGAACATGATGGACGGCCCAGCGCCAGACGCCTGCATGCCGGCCGGCAGGTTTGCGCGCATCCACGCCTGCACGCGCTGGTCGAAGGCCACCAATGCCGTGGACGTGATGTCGCGCAGGACCACGGTCAGCTTGCTGGCCGAGCGGTCGATCCGAATCTGATCGTTCAGATCCAGCCCGGGCGGCAGGGACAGCTCGTACACGAGTAATACCTGGGCCGCCGCCATGTCATCATCAGGCACGCGATATGCGGTCGACGCATCGCCATGCAGCGTGCGGTGAACGCGCTTGACCACGTCGGCGAGCGAGCTGACCTGGAAGACTTCGGGCTGCGCGCGTAGCCAGTCGGCAAGCCTGTCCAGATCCCGCAGGTACGCGGCCGAACCCACCGTACCCCCGACACCTGACGGCACCGCGTAGTACACGGTATGGACGCCGGATAGATGCGACTGGATGAAGTCCGTATCGCGGCGGAACTCGACGGCCGGACTGAAATAGTCGACGAAATTGTCCTCGAGTTGATTGCGCGTGACGAACCAGGCGGCAGCGAGGTTGAGCAGCGCCACCCCGATGAACACCGGCTTTCGCCACGCCACCAGGGCGCCCGCCATGCGGCCGATGGCATGCCCCTGCCGCAGCATCCGCTGCTGCCCGGAGATCGGCAGCACGGCCAGGCACGCCGGGAGGAACGACGCTGACAACAGCAGCACCACGATGGCACCAATGCCCAGCATCACGCCGAAGTTGGCGACCGGTGGAACGTCCGACAGGCACATGCTGAAGAAGCCGAGCGCGTCCGTGCCACAGGCCACCAGCATGATGGGGGCGTTTGCCGCCACGGCATCCCGTACGGCCTCATGCCGTGACGCGCCGGCCCCCATCCGCCGGATCGTGTAGACAATTACGTGCAAGCAATTCGCGACGGCGATGGTGGTGAGGATGGTCGGCGTGGAGACGGAGATGGCCGTGAGCTTGACGCCAAGCCAGCCGACCATGCCGAGCGCGGCGAAGATCGCCAACGTCATCGTCAGCAACGCAGCCGCCACGCCGCACGCACTGCGCAACGCCACGAACATGACGACGAGAATCAGCGCGTACATCAGTGGCGTCAGCGTGGCCAGGTCGGCCTTCGCTTCCTCGTCGAAGGCGTTGTCGAGCAATATGCCGCCCGTGGCCATAACGCGGATATCGGGGTCCAGCGCGCGCGCCTGATCCATCAGGGCGCGCAGTGCATGCACGGCCTCCGGCAAGGTTGTCTCCGTTGGCGCGGGGAGTGTAAAGCTGATACTGATTCCCGCCACGGACCCATCGGGCGAGACCAACCGCTTTACCAACAGCGGCTCGCTGAGTGCGATGGCGCGGATGGCCGCGATCGCTTCGGGTGTCTGGCCCGTCCCCGGCTGGTATAGGGGGCGCACACGGAGGTCATCGTCGTGGGCTTCGGCATGCTGATGGTTCGTGAGACTGTCCACGCGTCGCACATGGGGCAGCTGCCATGCCAGTTCGGTGAAGCGCGCCATTGCGTCCAGCGCGCGAGGCGTAAACACCGTCCCGTCTCGGGGGACAAAGGCCACCAGCGCCTGGTTGTCGTCTGCATAGGCGTCTTGGAGTGCCTGATTGGCGAGCAGTTGCGGATCGTCCGAACGGAAGAAATCGCGATAGTCACTGCTGAAGGCGATGCGCTCGAGTCCCGCACTGGCCGCCACGCAAAGTAGCACCGTCGCGACGATCACCATCCATCGCCGCCTGACCAGCCATGCTGCATAGCGTATGGCCAAGGCGTGATGGGACGCGTCCGGGTCGCGCAGGCGGGGTTCAGTCGACGAAGAAGCCATCGCGTTTCATCTCGGTGAGTGATTGGCGGAACGCCTCGCAGACCTGTTCCAGATCGGCGGGCATGTGGGCGTCGCTCAGGGCGAGAAAGTGCAGCTCCGGCATATAGACGCCATGCGTGCGCATGTAATAGGCCAGTGCGATGCTGGCCTTGTAGTCGCTGCCGCCCTGGATCTCGCGATAGAAGCGCGTTTCCCGATGCGAAAAGCTCACCGTGAAGATCGAGCGCATGGATTTGATGCGGGCCGGCACTTGCAGCGCGCGGGCGATGCTTGTCAGCTGCTCGAGCAGCCATTCACTCTTCGCATGCAGCGTCTGATAGACCTCGGGATGGTCGCGGAGATATGTCAGCATCGCGGCGCCAGACGCGGCGCTCAATGAGTTGCCGCTCATGGTGCCGCCCAGGAAGACCCGCGTCTCGTAGTCGCGGAAGGGGTCGGCAGTACTGCGGGCGATCTCCATCAGCTTCCGGCTCCCCACCACGGCGCCGCACGGCATGCCGCCGCCAATGATCTTGCCCAGTACCGTCAGGTCCGGCGTGACGTTCGCCAGGGTTTGGGCGCCGCCGTAGCAGACGCGGAAGCCGCTCACGACCTCATCGAACACCAGCGGGATGTCGAGCTCGGAGCAGGCCGCACGCAATTGCTGGAGGAATTCGGTGTCGAGCCTCCCCACGGAAAACGGCAGGGGTTCGAGAATGACGCAGTCGATTTCCTCGGCACGCTCGCGCAGCACGCGCAGACTTTCTGGATGGCCGTACTGGAGGACAACGGTGTTGTTCACTGTTTCGTCCGGGGTGCCGGGACAGCCTGCCACCGGCTCGGGCCGCTCTACCGGCCCGCGTTGCTGAAACCACGAGCTGACCATGGCCTGGTCGGAGAAGCCGTGGTACTGGCCCTCGCATTTCGCCACCTTTCCGCGTTGCCGGTAGGCGCGGCAAATGCGCAGCGCCTGGATGACGGCCTCCGTTCCCGAATTCGAGAGGCAGGCGTAACCGCTACCCGGGAACGCATCCACCAGCAGCCGGGTAAGTTCAACCTCCGACGGGTTGCCGACAGCGTTCAGGCAACCGTCCGCCACGGCCGCCTGCTGCGCGGCGACAATTGCCGGATGCGCGTAGCCGAGGATGTGCGGCCCGTAGCCACCGGTGAGATCGATATAGCGATTGCCGTCGACGTCTTCGATCTGGCATCCCTGGGCCCGGCGCGCGAACATCGGATAGGTGCAGGGGAAGAAGTAACGGTTCATGTGGATGGACGCGATCATGAACCGCTGCGCGTCGTCACGCATCGCCAGTGTCTTTGGCGTTGCCCGGTGGAAATGGCCGTCGAAGCGCTGGCGCACATCGTCATTCATGTAGGGCGAGTATTTGTCCGAAAACCGTCGGGAATTGGCCCAGACGTCGATGTCCGGATCGATCTGCTTGCCGAAGCCCTCGCAGGTGGTCAACGTCAATTCGACCTTGGTGAAGTTCGGGGTGTAGTTGGCACCGTGGCGGCGCAGTGCCTGGCTGATGTCCCAGAAGAACTCGTCGGTCTTCCACTGATCCGCGATCTCGTAGAAGTGCCGCAGGATCACCGCCTTGACGTCCTCGAAGAACTGGCGATGGTCACGCACAGCCTCCTTGTCTACGACGAAGTGACTCAGGAAGCGGGTGGTGGCGAGGTCCCATTCATGCCGGATCGACGCGAAGAAGAACGACGCCAATCCCCATTTCTCTGCCTCCGTCACGTAGACCGTGATGCCGAAGTCGAGAAAGATGATCTTGCCGTCCGCCGTGAAACGCACGTTGCCGGGATGGGGGTCGCCATGGGCGACGCCATGCATGTAGAGCATGGTGTAGATGGCATCCTGGAAGCGGCGCGCCAGTTGCGCCCGGGGGATGCCCACTCGTTCGAAGTCCCGGCCCGGAATGCCCTCCATATATTCCATGGTCAGCACGCTCCGGCGGGTCAGTGCGGTGTGCACCCGTGGGATGACGACAAAGGGGTGATTGGCGAAATTCCGCGCGAGCGCCGTCATGTTGCGCGCCTCCACCTCCATGTCGACCTGTGGCAGCAGTAACTCGCGCAACTCGGCCACGCGTACCGGCATGTTGAAATGGCGCAACGAGGGCACCATGGCATGTGCCAGTGCCGCGAGCCGGGCAATCGATCGCAGGCTCTTGCGCAGGCGGCGCGAGACGCCAGGCTTGACCAGCTTCACCGCCGCGCGCTCGCCACCCTCGAGCCGCACTTCATGGACTTGCGCAATGGACGCGCTGGCAAGCGGAACATAGTTGAAGGATTCGAAGACGGATTCATACCCGCTGCCGAACGCCTCGGCGAGGAGCTTTCGCACGGCCGGCTCGTCAGCTGCCGGGACATCGTCCTGCAGCCGTTGCAGCGCGGCGATGGTGTCAGGCCCGAACAGGTCGGAGCGGGTCGAGAGGATCTGCCCGATCTTGATGTGCAGCGGGCCCGAGGCGATGCAGAAGCGGGCGATGCATTCGCCAAGCAGGCTGGCCCGGTCGGCGGGAGGGCGGCGTGCGGCGCGAAGCCGGTACGAGGCGGCGAACCAGGCCATCGAAGGCAGCAGGGTCATGGCGTAGAGCATGGTCGGGCTCCGATCTAGTAGATGAACGTCGAGGATGCGAATGACATGCCGGCGCTGCCGATCCAGAATCCGATCCGGTCGCCGCGTGCCAGCGACCCATCGCCCGCGTGCAGGGCAATGGCGGCGGGAATGGAGCACGCGCCCACGTTGCCGTAGTCCGGAAAGATGTGGCGGATGCAGTGCCCGAACCCGGCCTCGTCCGCCCAGCCCTGGAACGCGGGGACAGAGCCGCCGGTATGCGGAAAAAGCAGGCGGATGCTGTCGCGATAGGGCGCAAGCAGTTTCAGCGAGTCCGTCATGTGCTGGCTATAGCCGAAGACCAGCGAGCTGAAGGATGTGAAGGCGCCAAGGCCATTGAGGCCGATGCGCTCGCTGGGCCGGGCGCGCCCGAGGTGGCCCGGCAGCGGAATGGTGCAGAGATCGACGCCCCGCTTCGTCGACAGGTAGTGAAAGACCCAGGGTTGTTCTGTATCGGCGCGCAGCAGCGTGGCGGTTGCCCCGTCCCCCCCGCAGTAAGCGGAGAAACAGTGCGCGATGTCGCGCAGGGAACCCAGCGTGAAGTTGCTCGGATACGAGACGCCGCCCGGTACGTAGTACGACTCGGCATTGACGATTAGTGCGGTGCGGTAACGTCCGGACAGGAAATGGCTCTGCGCCACGTCGCACGCGCGCGTCCACGCCATGCAGGCGTCGACGATGTCGAAGCAGTCCACGCTGTCCATGCCCAGCGCGTCCGCAACGAAGTACGCATCGCCGGGCTCGATGAAGCCCCGGGTGTTGCCCGCGTAGATCAGCAGATCCACGTCATCCGGGCCGCAGCCGGCCTGCGCCATCGCCTGTTCGGCGGCACGGACCATGTGGTCCAGCGGCCGCTCGCCCTCGTCGAACCAGTAGCGCGTCTTCACCTGCGTCTCATTGAGCTTCCAGCGGATGTAGGTAAGCGCGTGCTCGACGTTGCCGTCGAATCCGGGTGTGCTGTGACGGCGGATCTCATCCAGCACGGCCTCGTTGTCCATCCTGCGGGATGCCGGAAGAAAGGAAATGCCATCGATGCGCATGGTTGGGGCCTCCTGGTGAGCGCGGTCGGGAAAAGGGGGTCATGTCGGCGCGTGACGCGGGTCGATCATCGCGACCAGGCTGCTGACGCGAATCACCGGCGTGGGGCCAATACGGACTTCACCACCGAACACCACCGCATTGGGCAGTAGCCGGTCTATCCGGGCGTCCAGCGTCAGCACGGAGTCGAAGGGCACGTCGTGGATCAGTTCGATGCCGGTCATGGCGCCGAGTACCACCTCCCTCGGTGCCCCGCCGGCCTGGCCAAGGAAGAAGAGCGCGATGCCGGCTTGCCCGAGGGATTCGATAGCCAACCCCGCCGGGTACACGGCCGGTGCCTGTGCGGCGAACAGCGGTGATTGGCGGGTAGCGAGTTTGCACGCGCAGATCTGGGCGCCGGCGGTGTAGCTCTGGACCGCATCGACCAACAGGAAGGGGTAGCGATGCGGCAGCAGTGCCGCGACCTGCCGGTGTGTCAGGACCGGTGGCGCCTGAGACGGCGCCACGGCAGGATGTTCGATGGCGGCACACGGCGCGCCACAGGCGAAGCTGGCCCGCGCACAAGGCTTGCCGCGAACACTCGCGGTGGCTGCCAGGGAGAGTCCGTCCGGCCCGGACGTCCGGACAGTTGCCTCGAGGTTGACGACGTCACCGGGCAGGATCGCGTCGAGGTACTGCACCCGCGCCATCGTCCGGACGCGCATGGGGTGCCCCGCCGTGCGCGTGGCGAGGCGTTCCGCCAGGACGAGCAACCGGTCCAGCAGCAGGACGCCGGGATAGATCGGGGCACCGGGATAGTGCCCCAGCGCGAAAAGGTCCGTGCCGCTGACCAGCAGCGCTTCGCCCAGTGTGGCGGAAGGGGAGGAGGGTGGCATCGTCACCAGTACCAGACGCTGTTGAAGTGATGAATGAGGGTCGGCATGTCCGCCTCGTCGACGGACTCGACGCCGTCGATGAGGTCCGCAGGAGAAAGACGCAGGCGGTGCAGGTCGGGTCGCCATGCGTACACCGGGACGTTGGCGGCGACCAACGCGGCGACGCCGGACTCGTGGTGGGAAAGTCCGTCTATCGTCAGGCCACCCAACGTCAGCAACGGCGCCGGCTGGTCGCGTCGCGCGAACAACACGGTATCGGCCTTGAGCAGGAGGGCATGGTCGGCCCCCATCTGCCGCATGACCCGGCTCAGCCATACGATGTGCCCGTACTGCTCCTCCAGACTGCCGCGATAGGCTTGCTCGACAATGGCGAGTGAACTGCGGGAGCGGCGCCTGCCCCGGCCGGCGGTGGCCGTCATGACTTGACTCCGAGGACCATCGCGCTGTCTGCAGCGCTGAGGTAGTGCTGGAAGCTGAAGGGAATCTTCACCATCGCCTCGGGGATCTGCTGGGTGTTGCCGCGCTCTTCCATGCAATAGCGGCATACCAGCCACTCAAGCTGGTCGCCGTAGCGACGCTTCAGCGTCTGGACCAATGTGGCGGTTGTCGTGCCCGCCGGTGCGTCCGGCGCGAAGAGGTCCGGTGGGCGGCACAGCGAGATCTGCGACAGCCCGGTTGCGTGGCCGCAGTTCCACACAGTGACGTGACGGCCCTGCCGCAAGGCCGCATCCACCATCCGGAACAGGGAGGTCACGGTCTCGGACCGGAACGGTGTGCCCATCATGCCGAAGAAGACGGAACCCGGCGCGGCGTCCGGGGGGAGAGATGCGGTCATGTCAGGAGTGCCAGATGGTCTTGGTCGACGGCTCGCAGATAGCGCGCACGAGGGTGTCTGCATCGATGACGGTGGCAACGCCACGGCTGACCGTCGCCGCCACGCCGCGCAGGGCCAGCGAGACATCGTCCACCGTGATGCGCAATTGCCCGCCATGCCGGCGGCTGAGTGTGCGGATCGTGTCCGGGTCCTGCTGCAGCCAGGTCGCGCCGTCCTGCATCAGGTGCAACTGCACCGAATCGCCGGCTTTCAGCAGCGCCTCGGCCAGGCGGATGCACTCCGTGCCGCCGGGGTTTCCGGGGGAGTGCGTCTCGATGAGCAGGACGGTAACGATGGGGGTTGCTTCCATGACGAATGCTCCTAGCCGCAGCCGCCGGCATGGTCGAGGATTGCCGCCGGCGGGCTGTCCTCGCTGCACAACGGGTCGGACAGATCGATGGCAGGCATGCCCGTGGCGGCGGCCATGAAGTCCCGGAGGCGATCGACGCCCCAGAACTTCTCCCTGCCGACAGTGAAGAACGGCACGCCGAACACGCCCGTGTGGATGCAGTCCTGCAGCCGGGTCAGTCCGACCTCCCGGACGGCTGCATCCGTGTGGGCCGACGAGAGCGCGTTGGGGTCCATCCCCAGCGCACTGCCCAGCCGTGCGATGACGTCGGGATCGCAGATGTCCGCGCCTTCCTGCCAGCGCGCCAGCGTGACCCGCTCGAGGAAGGCCAGCCCCTGCCCGTGCATGTCGGCGACGATCCATGCGAGGTGCGGCACCTCCCAGCGCGGCGCGCGATCCAGTGGCCACACCGGCCGGAGCCCGCGCCGCGCCGCAAGGCGCCGCACATCGGCGAGGATGTAGAGATGCTTCTCGCGCGACATCGGGTGATACAGGAACGTGCTGCCGACCATGCTCAGTTGCGCCTGGTAGTCCGCGTCCGGCTCCCAGAAAGGCACCAGTTGGACGGCGGCGAGAAGATCGGGCCGTGTCTGCCTGAGATCGTGCAAGGCCAGCCACGAGTAGGGGCTGCGCAGCGAGAAATAGAAGACGGGATGTGCTGCCTGCATGCCGCCTCCTTCAGTCCGCGCACTGCCTGCCGCGCAGGGCGGCCGAGACCTCGGCGTCGAAGGTCACGAGCGACCAGTCACGGCGGTTCTCGACCACCGCGTAGCCGTGGGTGATCAGGCCAGTCGCCGTATGAACCAGTCCGCCATGCCGTTCGACATAGCAATCCATGCGCGACCGATAGGTGGTGTCCTTGAAAATATCCTCGACGGTGAAGACGGTGTGGATGGTCTCCTCCATCATCGCTTCGTCGAGGATCTGGAGGCTCGCCTGCGGTACGACGGGAATCCACTTCTTGTTCTCCAGCAATGTGCGGATGGAGATTCCACGCTCGGCGACAAAGAGATCCAGCACCTCCTCCATCAGTCTCAGGTAGCCCGAATGCTGGAGGCGATCGTTGAAGTGGCAGTAGAAATAGGGCACCCGCCATTGCCAGACGAAGCGGTTGCCTTCATCGGCAGCCAGCGCGCGACGCACGTCCAGCGGCGGGTTACCGGCCTGGCGCGCCGTGGCCAGGCCGGCATCGGGAATGGAGCGCTGCGGCCCTCGCCGGATCCGGGTACAGGTGTATGGCGCGAGGCGCGGCTCCCCGCTGGCTGGCTGTGGGGTTACGACGCTGTCGTCGAGGCGGAACAGCACGTCCACGTAACCGGTGACGGCCTTCAATGGTTTGCCGTCGCGCGGCACCGTCAGTGTCACGGCGACGCGCAGCACCCCGTCCGGTGCCTTCGGCGACGGCACGACCTCGATATCTACCGTATCGTCAATGTGAAGCGCATGGAGGATCCGTACGCTCGAATCGACGATCTCGAGACAGAGACCTTTCTGCTCATAGAGTTCGCGCGGTCCGAAGCCGTGCGCGCGGAAATGATCGACAACGGCTTCCTCGATGCAATACATGACGTGCTTGAAGCCGATCCAGGTGCAGATGTTGCAGCCTTCGAAGCGGGGCCGGACCTTGGTGTGGGTGCGGTCGAAGCCAGTCGTGTCGGAGTGATGCAAGGTCATGGCGTGGATTCCGTGGAGTGGAAGGAAGGGGTGGCGCCAGCACAAGTCTGGCGAGGCGTGGCCGGCATTGGATCGCCGCGCACCTGCAGGAACTGCGCGATGGCGCCGACAGCGTCGTGCCGGAGATCGTTCAGCAGAAAATGGCCGGCATCGCGAAAGACACGGAGCCGGCCTGCCGGCAGGGTGTCGACCATCGCGCGGACGTCGGGCAATCGCGCAAACTGGTCATCGCCGCCGGCCAACACGAGAAGTGGCTGGCGCACCTCGTGCAGGGGAAGGAAGGGCATCCCGGAGTACAGGCGCCAGAACTCGGTCCAGACGTAGCAACCGAAGTGCTCGCAGGCAGTGCGTGTCATGCGCTGCAGGACGTCCGGCGCCAGCGGGCGCGCGGTGCGGGCGCGGATGCTCTGTTGGACAAAATCCGGGAATGCGTTGACGTGCTGCTGGAACAGGGACCAGGTCACCTCCCGGTGTAACGCCTTGTAGAACGGCGAGACCAGCGCGGCGGGCGCGGTGGCCCCGGGTGTGGCCGGGTGCTGGGCAAGCAGCGTCAGCACGGTGTTGGCGCCGAACGAGTGGGCAATCCAGACGTCCGGGCACAGTTGAAAGCGCTCAAGCGCAGCGGATAACCACCGCTCGGGTGGCAGCACCCGGCCCCAGAGGCCAGACTGCAACCCGTTCCAGGGCAGGTCCAGCACGACGCACCGATGCGTGGCGGCGAGGCGCGGCAGCAGCGGTTCCCAGACGCTGCCTGCTTCCATCATCCCGTGGACCAGCACGGCCAGCGGGGCGCCGACGGGCCCACACACCCGCGCCTGAAGCGTGTAGCCGCCCAGTGATGCCAGCAGCGTCGTCATTGCCCGACGCCGCCCGCTTCAATGACGATGGCTCCGACGCGGCGGTCCCCCCAGCTGCCACCGCCGAGGACGACCGCCCCGCGAGCCGACTCCGGCTCCGCGGCGCGTGCCTGTTCGCAATGATGGATCAGCGCATACAGCGTGCCGGCCCCATAGGCCGGGCCGGACAATATGCCGAGATCGCGCTGCGCGCCCTCGCGCTGATGGAGTGCGGTGACCGCGTGGGCGGCAAAGCTGTCGCCGGCGACGTAACAAGGCTTGCTCGCATGATCGGTCAGCAGGGCGTCTAGGGCGGGCGAACGTGCCGCATCGGCATGGCAATAGGCGTAGCCGGCCAGGGCACCATGGTGGCGTGCGCCACGGGCGTTGGCATCATCGGTCCGCTCGAGCACCAAGGCGCCTGCGCCTTCCAGCAAGGCGGGCAGCCCGCCGCCTTCGGCAAGCCGGCGGCCGGCCAGCAGGCTGCGCGCCGCCGGGCCATCCACTTCCACCGCGACAACCACCATGCGCCGGGCGCGGCCGTTGCGGATGGCATTGGCGGCCAGCACGATGGCATCGAGCGACGACGAAGCCCCGGTACAGACGGTGAGGTTGAGCGCACGCAGTCCGAAGCGAATGGCGATGGCGGCCGAGACGACATTGCTGGAGGCGTTGGGTAGATCCATTGCGCTGGTGGCATTGACGTGCTGGCGATGGATGGTCTCCGCTGCCTGGCAGACCGTATCCAGATTGCACGTGTTGGTAGCGACCACCACACCGAACCCGTCATCGTGCAAGGACACGGTGTCCGCCCTCCCGAAGCCGGCGTCGGCCAGCGCCTTGGATGCTGCACAGAGGGCCAGCAACGTGGAGCGCTCCTTGTAGCGAAGCCCCTTCTTGCCCAGCAGTCGCTCGGGCGTGAAATGCGGCGCGGCGGGACCGGCCCGCAACCCCTCCGCGAGGCTGTCGTGGGCGGAGAAGGCCGGGATCTCCCAGCCATGACCCGAGATGAGGATGGCCTGCGTGCGGGGATTCATGATTCGCACTCCAGGATGGCCACGGCATTGACGCCGCCAAAGCCGAACGCATTCACCTGGGCCAGCCGCGCATTGACCGGGGTGGCCTCGTTGACGATATTCATGGCGCGCGCCTCCGGCATCAGGTGCTCGAGCCCGACGGTGGGCGGCAGCATGCCGCACTCGATGGCTTCGATCGCCGTGACCACGCCAACCAGCCCCGACGCCCCCGAGGTATGCCCAGTCATCGATTTCATCGCACAGATGCGTGGATGCGAGACGTGCTGCCGCATCACGCGCTGCATGGCCTCGGCCTCGGCCTTGTCGTTGAGCGGCGTACCGGTGCCGTGGGCCATGATGATGTCGATGTCCTCCGGCGCCAGGCCGGCGCGTTGGTAGGCATCCTCGATGGCACGGGCGATGCCTGCCGGATCTGGGGCCGTCTCGTGCGCCGCATCGCAGCTCGTGCCGACGGCCCGCAACGTTGCCAGCACCGGCGCGCCGCGCGCGTTGGCGCTCGCGCGGGATTCCAGTACGACGGCGGCGGCGCCATCGCCCATCAGTACGCCGCGCCGGTCTCGATCGAATGGCCGGACTGCGTCGGGGTGCGAGGGATTCACGCGATCCAGCAAGCCGAACATGCTCTTCGTGATGGTGTCGCAGCCGCCGACGATCGCGAAGTCGAAGGCGCCGTCGCGCAGGAAGTCCTCGGCAACCGCGAGTGCGAAGCTGGAGGCGGAGCAGGCATTGGCGAGCGTGATGACCGGAAAGCTGGTGTGCAGCCTTCGGTTCAGCGCGCGCTCGAAATGCAACTGGTCGATCGTCATCGGCGTGCCGACCGTCCAGAACAGTTCCAGCGTGCGTAGCTCCCGCAGGCCGGTTCCCACCACGACGACGCAACGGGCGTCCGGCGGCAGTGCGGCCTCCCGCACGGCGGCCTGTACCGCATCGCAGAGCAGTTCGGTGGCGCGCAGCGCCCGGTCGATGCCGCCGGGGCGGTCGTCAATCTCATAGGCGTTGCGCACGTTGAAATGGTCGGCGGTAAATGCTTGCAGGCGCTTGCGGCCGGAGTGCCCTGAGCACAGGCTCTCGAAACACGTGCATTTGTCTTCGCCGAGGCTGGTCTTCATGGCCGAGCCGGTGATCGCATATGTCATGGAAGTTCCTTAGCCGCAGGCGCGCGGCGCACGATGAGGCAGCCCGCGTGCCCGTCGTCGGTGGTGGCCAGGACCATGCCCGCCGCACCGGCGGGGGCCTGTTCGAGACAGGCAAGCAGATGGCAGAGCGCGAGCACGAAGGTGGCGCTGTAGGTGTCGCCGAACCGATCGACGAGCGCCGCCTGGTGGACGGTCATGCTGGCGCCGGGCAGCCGCGCGATGGCGCGCCGTTCGATGTCGGCAATGCGAGGCTCGGCCGCGCCGCACAGGCAACAAGCGACCACCTCGGACGCATCGAGGCCGGCTTGCGTCAGGGCTTCGCCGATGCAGGCCAGTGCGCCCTCCACCGCGTGGTCCAGCGCCAGATCCCCGGCCGGGCCGTCGACGGGTTCGCTGTAGCGCCCGTAACGCAAGGCCAGGATGGCCACCCCTTCATGCTGCGGCGTGGTGCGCTCGAGCGAGAACATCGCGCAGCCTTCGCCCAGGGGCACGGCTTGCCGCTTGCCCAGCTGGATCAGGCCGCGATGTGCCCAGGCCGTCTGCACGCAAAGCTCCTCGACGGCACCTGTCAGAAGCCGGTCCGCATAGCCCCGGCGCAGCATCTGCGAGGCGTACTGCAGCGCGAGCAGTCCGGACAGCCGCCCTCCCGAGATGGTTGCGTTCACCGCGCGCGCCTTGAAGCGAATGGCGCACTGGCCCGCCGCGCAGTTCATCACGGTGTTCGGGAAGTGGGCGGGATTGACCAGGAATGGCCGCTCCTGGACCAGCGAGTCGCGCGTGAAATCGCTGGTGCTGCGGATACTGCCGGTACTGGTGCCCAGCACGAACCCGGTTCGTTCGGCTTGCTCCCCTTCATAAGGCGGCTGGTCGCCATGCAGCAGGCGCGCCGTGCAAAGCGCGAGCGCCGTGGTGCGGTCGATAGAACGGGTTCCCTTGGCGCCAATCAGTGCGGAGACGTCGAAGTGTGCCGGGCGATAGGCGACGTCCTGCGGATACGGGTCGGTCGATTGCGGCAGTTCAGTCACCGGGGGTGCCGTTGGGTCGGCCGTGCGCAACGCATCCGCCCCCACCCCCAGGGCCGATATCGCCTGCCAGCCAACAATCGAGATGCCATGGGCGGTCATGCGCTGCTCCTCATTGGGGGTACCTCGCGTACACGGTGATGGCGTTGTTGCCGCCGAAGGCAAAGCCGTTGTTCTGCACCACGCGCAGGTCGGCGGCGCGCGAGTGGTTGGGTACGCAATCGAGCGGGCAGCGGGGGTCCGTCTCACCATGGTTGATGGTCGGCGGCAGGAATCCGTCCCGGACGGCCACCGCGCAGGCGATGCTGGCCAGTGCGCTGGCGGCGCCCATGGTGTGTCCGATCATCGACTTGATGGAGGAAACCGGCGGCTTGGTGGCGCCGAACACCTCGGCGATGGCACCGGATTCCGTGATGTCGTTGGCGATGGTGCCGGTGCCGTGGGCGCAGATGTACTGGATCTGCGCCGCGCTGACGCCCGCGTTACGGTGTGCGAGCCGGATGCAGCGCACGATGCTGTCCCGATTCGGCGCCACCATGTGGTCCGCGTCGCAGGTCAGTCCGTAGCCCAGGACCTCGGCGTAGATCCGCGCGCCACGGGCCAGGGCGCTGTCGAGCGACTCGAGCAGAAGCAGACCGGCCCCTTCGCCCGTCAGGATGCCCTTGCGGTCCTTGTCGAATGGCTGGCAGACCTGCGGCGCGATGGTGCCCAGCCGGTAGAAGCCGGCGAATGTCTTGCGGCATACCGAGTCCGCGCCGCCGCACAGCATGGCGTCCGCATCCCCGAGCCCGATGCAGTCATAGGCATAGCCGATGGCGTAGTTGCCGGCCGAGCATGCCGTGGGGAGGGTGATGGCTCCGCCGCGCAAGCCCAGCGCGCGCGCCACCGCGAATGAGATGTGGTGCGAAGGCACCTGCTGGAGCAGCGCGGGGTCAATGCCGGCATAGCCATGGCGTACCGCCTGCTCGGTGAGCTGGTCGATCACCTGCGATTCGCCGTCGGTCGTCCCGATGGACACGCCGCAGCGGGCCTGTTTGAGCTGGGCTGTATCGATCCCGCTGTCACGTATCGCCATGCCGGCCGCCGCGACCGCGAACTGTGCACTGCGGCCCAGTGTGCTCGGATCGATCCCGGCGATCCAGGTGGCGGGGTCGAAATTCCGGACTTCGCATCCGCGATGGCTGGCGAAGCCCGACGTGTCGAAGGAGCGAATCTCGGACACGCCGCACGCCCCGGCACGGAG
Organism: Cupriavidus sp. 01L43; assembly: GCF_056399925.1. Classification (NCBI taxonomy): domain Bacteria; kingdom Pseudomonadati; phylum Pseudomonadota; class Betaproteobacteria; order Burkholderiales; family Burkholderiaceae; genus Cupriavidus; species Cupriavidus sp. 01L43. Next base: position 160,594 of record NZ_JBFTSH010000013.1, on the reverse strand, counting down.
CGCGTCGGTGAACGCCTTCACGCCAAGACCTATGCTGCTCACGGCACCAATGCCGGTCACGACGACACGTCGCATGATGATGGCTCCGATGCGTGACTCAGGACTTGATCGAGGCGGCTTCATCCACCACCTGGCAGACGCCCTCCAGGTTCACCATGCGAGCCAGCCCGTCCTGCGAGATGGTCACGCCGAAAGCCTTCTCCAGGCTGGCGAGAATTTCGATGGCGCGCAGCGAATCCGCGTCATGGTCTTCCTTGAAGCGGCTGGTCATGGTCATGTCGGTCGGCTCGATCTCAAGGATTTCGGAAACGATCTGCTTGATGGCGACGATGCGGTCGGGGGAAGTCATGATGGATGTGCTCCTTCTTGGGTGGAAAGCGGTCAGCATTGGGAAACAAATGCCATGTAGCGGTGCTCGTGTATGGCGACGAGGATGAAGGGGTGGTCGTCACGCAGCGTCGGCAGGGCGCACAGCAGGGGTGCCAGGGCGCCTGCGTCGTCGCACGTGAGGATGTCTGGGGGCGGAAGGCCTTTGGGCCAGCTGAGCGGCGTGCGGGCCGGGACAACAAGCCGCGTCGGTCCGGGAAACCCGGAGGCGGTGCGCGTCAGCGCGTGGACCAGCCGCCGCGGCAGTTGTCCGGTCGTTTCGACCCGGCCCCAACCGAGGGGCCGCAGGCAATGACCGTTCTCCGTCGCGTGCCTGCCCAGCCGGAGCGCAACGGCGCCCGGCAGGATGGCTGCGCCGGCACCCTCGGGGATCGCCTCTTCGGCGGCAATGACCAGCGATTGGTCGGCGCGACCGGCCTGGATCGCCTGGATGCCCAGCATCAGGGCTTCGAAGCCGGCCAGGAACGGCGACGTGACGGTGCTGCATAGCGCGCGGGCCTGACAGTCGATGGCGACGTGGGCGGCGGCAATATTGGCCGAGATATTGGGTGCGCTGACGGTGCTGACGGCATCCAGTCCGCCGTGGGCCACGGCCTGATCGAACAGGTGCCGGACTGAGACATCCGCGACACTTGTACCGAAACAAAGCGCGAGCCGCTCAGGGGCGACGCGGCCATCCGTGCATGGATCGGGACACCGGCGCGCCGCGGCCAGCGCGTAGCGCGTGGTGTCGTTGAGGTAGCGGTGCCGCGTACCCGGCAGCCACAGGGCCGGATCGAACCAGTCCGGGTCGACGATCGCAAGCGTGCCAGGCGAGCACGGGAGAAGATCTTCTCCGATGCCGGGCGCCACGGCCGCGCAGGTCAGGAGATTGACGGCGCTCATGGCGTCCCTTCCTGCAAGACCAGGGACACGTTGTTCCCACCGAATCCACAGGCATTGATGAGTGCCCGAAGCGGCCGTCTTGCCCGCAGTGGCGTTTCACGGTTGGGCAGCCGGATGCGCGTGGCCGGATCAGGGCGCTCGCAGTAGCCTGCCGGCACCTTCCGATGTGCCAGTGCAAGCGCCGCCGCGAGCAGGGAGAACATGCCGGACGCGCCTGCGGTGTGTCCGATATGCGCCTTGACGGACAGCACCGGCGGCATGACGACGCTTGGGCCAAGCACTGCCGCCAGAATGTTGCCTTCGATGCGGTCGTTGGGGGGCGTGCCGGTGCCGTGTGGCACGATGACGTCGATGCCGTCGGGGCCGACATTCGCATCGCGCAGCGCCTCACGCAAGGCCCGGGAGATGTCCCGGCCGCCGGGTTCGGGGGCGGTCGGGTGGAAGGCGTCGCAGCTCACGCCGATGCCTCGGATGCGTCCGGCGGATCCGGCGTGCGCGGCAGCTTCGCTGTCGGCCACGAGTACCAGCGCGGCGGCGCCTTCGCCCAGCACGGTGCCCAGGCGGCGGACGTCGAAGGGCATGCACCCCTGCGGATCGAGCGCCGTCATGCGTTGAAAGCCCGATTGGGTGACGTGGGAAAGCAGGTCGGCGCCGATCACGATCATCGCGTCGGCCATGCCGGCCCGGATGATGTCCACCGCATGGACCAGGGCATGAAGGCCGGCCGAGCAGGCGTTGGCGGCGACGAAAGCCGGTCCGGACACCTGGATGGGCAGCACGTGGGGCAGCGTGTCTATGGCGCGGTACGGGTGGCTCGTGGCATACGGCGCCACGGCGTCTTCTAGGCGGTGCCGTTCGGCACGGCGGCTGTCCCCGGCCGCCGTGCCAAGCACCAGACCGGTGTGCAGGGTGTCGAGTGCATGGCCGCGTCTGCCGGCGTCATCGAGGGCTTGCAGGGCAACATCTGCGATCAGGCTGTCGAAGTCGGCATGCACATGAGAGGCCGACGCGGGCAGGCAATGGCCATGGCGCCACGTCCGCCCATCGGTACTCCGCGGGACGATGGCGTTCGGTGACGGCGCCTCGGGTGCGCGTTGCAGGGCACGCCAGAAGGCTTCGACATCCGGACCTGCGGCGGAGCAGGCGCCGAATCCGGCCAGCAGGACATCGCGCCGCTGTGTCATCGCTGGCCTCCAGCGGCGCCGAGTGTCGTCGCGCCAATGGAGAAGGCCATCAGATCGTCGAACAGGGCGACAGTGCGTCCCCCGACGCTGGTCTGTCCCGCCAGGTGGGCCACGTTGCGCCCACATTCCAGGAGATGGACGTCGTGGCGAAGCTGGTCCCCCGGCAGGGCCCGGCCAAGCAGATGGATGCCGCGAAACTCGCCGAACACGGTCAGCGAGGCGGCGCCGCCAGCGTCCGCAAAGAAGCCGCGCCGGGATAGCAGCAGCCCCGCGCCCTGGGCGAAGGACTCCACCAGCAGCGCCAACGGATATGCCAGTTGCGCCTCGTCCATGCCGCGATGCGCGGCGCTGAAGCAAGGCTCATTGAGCGTGATGTTCTTGTAGGCGACTGCGCGAGCAGTGCCATCCAGCGCCACACGATCGACCAGCCGCATGGGATGACCATGCGGTAGCACCTTGAGGGCGACGGTCGGATCGCGCGGCAAATCCGCCGCGGATACTTCCGGGGCGCCTGCATGGCGTGGCACCGGGCCAGTGCCGAGGATGCCGTGGGCCACCGCGCTACCAGGCTTGGTAAAGCGGATCTGCACCGCATCGAGGTCATCCCAGGCGACCTGCAATGTGCAGGTGTCCCCCGGCAGGACCGGGTTCTGGAAGCGCAGGCGCGTCACACTGGTGACGCGGCGCCCCGTCTGGCCGCTCTGCGCGAGCGCATGGTTGGCGGCATGCTGCGCCATCTCCAGCAGGAATGCCCCGGGCAGGATGGGGTACGTCGGAAAGTGGCCCTGAAAGCTGTCGTCGTCGTCCGCAAAACGCCAGTCGAATTCCCATTCGCGGAGGCCGGGCCGGCGACAGTCCGAGAAGCCCCGGACGCTGCGGGCCATGATGAGAGGCGGGAGGATGTCGTCCACGATATCGCCCTGGCGCCTTAGAGGACGAGCCCGCCGTCGATCTGAAAGACCTGGCCCGTGACGTAGGCCGCGTCGGCGGAGGCCAGGAAGCGGACCAACGCCGCGACTTCCTCGGGCCTGCCAAAGCGGCGCAGCGGCACGCGGGCCAGTGCGGCCGACGCGACGCTGTCGGAAAGGCCTGCCGTCATGTCGGATTCGATGAAACCCGGCGCCACGGCATTGACGCGCACGCCGTAGGGCGCAACCTCCTTGGCCAGCGCCCGGGTGAAGCCGATCATGCCGGCCTTCGATGCCGAATAGTTGGTCTGGGTAGCGTTACCGTAGACGCCCGCAATGGACGCCACGTTGACGATGACGCCGGTGCGCCGCTTCATGAAGTGGAAGGCGGCGGACCGGCTCAAGTGGAAGGTGCCGGTGAGATTGGTGTCGATGACCGCGGCCCATGCATCGGGTCGCATTGTCGCCAGCGGCGCATCGCGGGTGATGCCGGCGTTGTTCACCAGCACGTCGACCTGGCCGAGATGTTCGATGGTCTCGGCAAAGAAGCGCTCGCAGGCGCCCGCGTCGGCAACGTTGCATTGCAGGGCCAGCGAGGGGATGCCTGCGGCGCGCAGCTGGGCGAGTGTCTCGAGGCCGGCATCGCCTGATGCGTGATGGCAGTAGGAGATTGCGTAGCCAGCGTCGGCCAGTGCCAGGCATATCGCCCGGCCGATCCCGCGTGAGCCGCCGCTGACCAGTGCAACCGGGCGCTGCGGCGATGCCATCGATGTCATCTGCCATTCCTCGCAATGTCGATGGCGCATTGCAACAGACATGGCGAAGTGCAGTAACTACCAAATCTGATAGGCGCGTGGGCTACGTTTGCGCCAAGTCAACTCACACGTTGAGCCACCCCTGCAAGGCAGCGCACACGGCTGCCGCCGTCTTGTTCCTGGCCTGCAGCTTGAGCATTGCATTGCGAATGTGGAAGTTGACGGTGTTGCCGGAGACCATCAGCAATGCGGCGATTTCCGACGAGGTCTTGCCCTGGGCAGTCAGTTTCAGGACTTCGAGCTCGCGCTCGGTCAGGGGCGACTGTCCTTGCCCGGTGGGGCGCGCCATGCGTTGCTGGTCCAGCACGAGATGAACCACGAAGGCGAACCAGCGCATGCGAATTTCGCGACGGCCAAGCTTGCCGTTGACCGGCGGGGTTGGCGACGGGGCGGAGGATAGGGGCCCACCGCGCATGGCCAGGGTGAAGTCCTCCTCCGACAGACCGTGGCACAGGCCCAGCAGCCTTGCCTCGCTCCACAGCTGGCTCGCCGAGAATGTCATGCTGCGGTTCCCCATATCGAAGCCGAGCATCGCGGCGGTCGTCTCGATGCTCTCGAGTACTTCACGCTCCGAGGCTGCCGGCTTGCTGATGCGATTGAGTCGATCCTGCCAATTGCCCATTGCATCGCCCCTTGTTGAGAGTCTGGCAATGCCCATGGAACTCTGCAACCGTCGAGAACGCAATCGCCGTTATCCGAAATAGCGATCTCGGCAGCATCGGCGCCGAGCCCGGGCGCCTTAGTGGTAAGGTTACGGCTTTCCCGAATTCCGCTGTCCATGTCGCGCACACTGGCGATCCTCAAAGAAGTCTTCGGCTACCACGCCTTTCGCGGCCGGCAGGCAGAGATCATCGACCATGTGGCCGAGGGCGGCGATTGCCTGGTGCTTATGCCCACGGGCGGCGGGAAGTCGCTCTGCTACCAGATACCGGCGCTGCTGCGCCAGCAGGCGGGGCAGGGGGTCGGTATCGTCGTCTCGCCCCTGATCGCGCTGATGCAGGACCAGGTGGCGGCGCTGACCGAGGCCGGTGTGCGCGCCGCGGTGCTCAATTCCACGCTGACCAGCAGTGAAGCCTCCGCCGTGGAGCGCGACCTGCTCGCGGGGCGGCTGGAAATCCTCTATGTGGCGCCCGAGCGGCTGATGACGCCGCGCTTCCTCGACCTGCTCGAACGTACCCGCGTCGGGCTGTTCGCGATCGACGAGGCGCATTGTGTGTCGCAATGGGGCCACGACTTCCGGCCCGAGTACATCCAGCTGTCGGTGCTGCACGAGCGCTTCCCGCAGGTGCCGCGTATTGCACTCACGGCCACGGCGGACACGCAGACGCGCGAAGAGATCGTCGAGCGGCTGGCGCTGGACGACGCGCGCGTGTTCATCTCCAGCTTCGACCGGCCGAACATCCGCTACCGCATCGTCGAGAAAGACAATGCGCGCAACCAGCTGCTCGCCTTTATCAAGGCCGAACACATGAATGGCCACGGCGGGCACGACAGCGGCATCATCTATTGCCTGTCGCGCAAGAAGGTCGAGGATACCGCCGCCTGGCTGGCCGGCCACGGCATCCAGGCGCTGGGGTATCACGCCGGCATGGATGCCCAAGTGCGGCAGCGTCACCAGGCACGCTTCCGGGAAGAGGAGGGCATCGTGATGGTGGCGACAATTGCCTTCGGCATGGGCATTGACAAGCCGGACGTCCGGTTCGTCGCCCATATGGACCTGCCCAAGAGCATGGAAGGCTATTACCAGGAAACCGGTCGCGCTGGCCGCGACGGCCTGCCCGCCAATGCCTGGATGGCCTACGGCCTGGGCGACGTGGTGCAGCAGAAGCGGATGATCGACGAGTCCGAAGCGGACGATGCCCACAAGCGCGTGTCGTCCTCCAAGCTCGACGCCCTGCTGGGTTTGTGCGAGACGGCCGGCTGCCGGCGCGTGCGCATCCTGGCGTATTTCGACGAAAACGCTGAGCCGTGCGGCAATTGCGACACTTGCCTTGAGCCGCCAGCGACCTGGGACGGCACGCGCGAGGCGCAGATGGCCCTGTCCTGCGTCTACCGCACGGCCCAGGCGAGCCGCGTCCACTTCGGCGCGACCCATCTGATCGATATCCTGCGCGGCAACGCCAACGAGAAGATCCGGCAGTGGGGCCATGACAAGGTCTCGACCTTCGGCATCGGCAAGGACCGGTCGGTCTCGGAGTGGCATGCGATCTTCCGCCAGCTGATTGCCCACGGGCTGCTGGTGATCGACCATGGCGGCCATGGCGCGTTGCTGCTGGGCGAGTCGGCCCGGGCCGTGCTCAAGGGCGAGCAGCCGATTACGCTGCGCCGGCAGGTCAGCAAACCGGCCAAGTCCGGCGACCGCGCCGCACGTGGCACGCGTACCGACCATACCGCGACGATGGACCCCGACGCGCTGGCCCACTGGGAGGCGCTGCGCAGTTGGCGCACGGCGGCGGCGCGCGAGCACGGCGTGCCGGCCTACGTCATCTTCCATGACGCGACGCTGGCCGAACTGGCCCGCAGCGCGCCCGAATCGCTCGGCGAACTGGCTGAAGTGCCCGGTATCGGTGCATCGAAGCTCGAGCGCTACGGCGAGGAAATCCTCGAGACGCTGCGCGCGGTCCGAGTCTGACCGGGGCGCCCACCCAAGGCGTATACAGAGCGGGTATACAGCTTGACCATTGTCAACACCCCTGCTAGGATGCCAGATTCGAGTTTTTGGCTTTGGATTTCGCTCGTCCGTCGGACGCGCGCCCGCGGAGTGATCCTTGCGGCGCAGCCGGCAGGATAGCCAAGCGGGATCCGGGCGAGCTCGCGCTCTTTGGCAAGTCTGTCACTTCACAGCCCTTCCTTTCGAGCGCCCGCTCTCCATTCCCGTCCGAAACCCGTAGTTGCCCCTCAGGCCGAATTCATTGATATGGAGCCGGCGGAGGGGTGTTTTTGTAAAACCAAGCTGGATTGAACAATGCCAACTATCAACCAACTGGTTCGCAAGCCGCGTGTCTCTGAAGTCGTCAAGAGCAAGAGCCCTGCGCTTGAGAACTGCCCGCAGCGTCGCGGCGTGTGCACCCGTGTGTACACCACGACGCCGAAGAAGCCGAACTCGGCACTGCGTAAGGTCGCCAAGGTGCGCCTGACCAACGGTTTCGAGGTCATCTCGTACATCGGCGGTGAAGGCCACAACCTGCAGGAACACTCGGTCGTGCTGATCCGCGGCGGCCGTGTGAAGGATCTGCCGGGTGTGCGTTACCACATCGTCCGTGGCTCGCTCGACTTGCAAGGCGTGAAGGACCGCAAGCAAGCTCGTTCGAAGTACGGCGCGAAGCGTCCGAAGGCTGCCTGATCGTTTTCAGGGCAGCTGGGCAAGCGATTGCCCGCAGCAGCAACAAGAAGATGGCCTGTGGCGCGAGTCATGGTGCTGTCACCAGGCGGCGGTACAACGGAGAGTTATGCGCCGTGCCGTCGAGTAAGTGGTCACCCGGCGAATTTGCCATGCAGGCAAGCTAGTTGGTGGCCGGAGAGTCGCGATAAGTAACGCGCTCTCAACTGAATCTAAAGGAAAGAAGATGCCACGTCGTCGTGAAGTCCCCAAGCGGGAAGTTCTGCCTGATCCGAAGTTCGGTAACGTTGAAGTTGCCAAGTTCATGAACGTGCTGATGCTGGACGGCAAGAAGTCGGTTGCCGAACGCATTGTGTACGGCGCGTTCGACCAGATCGAAAAGAAGGCAGGCAAGGCCCCCATCGAAGTGTTTTCCGTTGCCATCAACAACGTGAAGCCGGTGGTGGAAGTGAAGAGCCGTCGCGTGGGCGGCGCCAACTATCAGGTTCCGGTCGAAGTCCGTCCGTCGCGTCGTTTGGCATTGGCGATGCGTTGGCTGCGCGAGGCCGCGAAGAAACGCAGCGAGAAGTCGATGGCGCTGCGCCTGGCAGGTGAGCTGCTGGAAGCATCGGAAGGCCGTGGCGGCGCGATGAAGAAGCGCGATGAAGTGCACCGCATGGCCGAAGCCAACAAGGCGTTCTCGCACTTCCGCTTCTAAAGCGAGCGAGACACGTTGTTGGTTGCCGGGCGGGCTGTGTTGCTACACATCTCGCCCGTTTGTGTTAGGGGCGCGGGCGATGAGATGCCGGCGCCTCACGGACGAATAGAGGATTAAAGTGGCTCGTAAGACTCCCATTGAGCGCTACCGCAATATCGGTATTTCGGCTCACATTGACGCGGGTAAAACCACCACGACCGAGCGGATCCTGTTCTACACCGGTGTGAACCACAAGATCGGTGAAGTGCACGATGGCGCGGCCACCATGGACTGGATGGAGCAGGAGCAGGAGCGTGGCATCACGATCACCTCCGCTGCCACCACCGCTTTCTGGAAGGGCATGGCCGGGAACTATCCCGAGCACCGCTTCAACATCATCGACACCCCGGGCCACGTGGACTTCACCATCGAGGTGGAGCGCTCCATGCGCGTGCTGGACGGTGCCTGCATGGTCTACTGCGCAGTGGGTGGCGTGCAGCCCCAGTCGGAAACCGTGTGGCGCCAGGCTAACAAGTACGGCGTGCCGCGTCTGGCCTTCGTGAACAAGATGGACCGTACCGGCGCCAACTTCTTCAAGGTCTACGACCAGCTGAAGAACCGCCTGAAGGCCAACCCGGTGCCCGTCGTGGTGCCGATCGGCGCTGAAGACGGCTTCCAGGGTGTCGTCGATCTGCTGGAAATGAAGGCGATCATTTGGGACGAAGCCAGCCAGGGCGTGAAGTTCGAATACCAGGACATCCCGGCCGAGCTGCAAGCTATCGCTGAAGAATGGCGCGAGAAGATGGTCGAGTCCGCCGCCGAAGCCAGCGAAGAGCTGATGGAAAAGTACCTGGGCGGCGAAGAGCTGACCCGTGCCGAGATCGTCAAGGCGCTGCGTGACCGTACCATCGCCTGCGAAATCCAGCCGATGCTGTGCGGCACCGCGTTCAAGAACAAGGGTGTGCAGCGTATGCTGGACGCCGTGATCGACTTCCTGCCGTCGCCGGTCGATATTCCGCCGGTCACCGGCGTGGACGAACGCGACGACGAAAAGAAGCTCGAGCGCAAGGCTGACGACAGCGAGAAGTTCTCGGCGCTGGCGTTCAAGATCATGACCGACCCGTTCGTTGGCCAGCTGATCTTCTTCCGCGTGTACTCGGGCAAGATCAATTCGGGCGACACCGTGTACAACCCGGTGAAGCAGAAGAAGGAGCGTCTGGGCCGTATTCTGCAGATGCACGCGAACCAGCGCGAAGAAATCAAGGAAGTGCTGGCCGGCGACATCGCCGCTGCGGTGGGCCTGAAGGACGCCACCACGGGCGATACGCTGTGCGATCCGGCTGCCCCGATCGTGCTCGAGCGCATGATCTTCCCGGAGCCGGTGATCTCGCAGGCTGTCGAGCCGAAGACCAAGGCTGACCAGGAAAAGATGGGCATCGCCCTGAACCGCCTGGCCGCTGAAGATCCGTCGTTCCGCGTGCGTACCGATGAAGAATCGGGCCAGACCATCATTTCGGGCATGGGCGAGCTCCACCTGGAAATTCTGGTCGACCGCATGAAGCGCGAATTCGGCGTGGAAGCCAACATCGGCGCGCCGCAGGTGGCTTACCGCGAAACCATTCGCAAGAAGGCCGAAGACGTCGAAGGCAAGTTCGTCAAGCAGTCGGGCGGCCGCGGCCAGTACGGTCACGCCGTGATCACGCTGGAACCGCAAGAGCCGGGCAAGGGCTTCGAGTTCATCGACGCCATCAAGGGCGGCGTGATTCCTCGCGAATACATCCCGGCAGTCGAGAAGGGTATCGTCGACACGCTGTCGGCCGGTATTCTGGCTGGCTTCCCGGTGGTGGACGTGAAGGTTACGCTGACGTTCGGTTCGTACCACGATGTGGACTCGAACGAAAACGCGTTCCGCATGGCCGGCTCGATGGCTTTCAAGGAAGCCATGCGCAAGGCCAGCCCGGTTCTGCTCGAGCCGATGATGGCCGTGGAAGTGGAAACGCCGGAAGACTACACGGGTACGGTGATGGGCGATCTGTCGTCCCGTCGCGGCATCGTGCAGGGCATGGACGACATGATTGGCGGCGGCAAGATCATCAAGGCCGAAGTCCCGCTGTCGGAAATGTTCGGTTATTCCACGTCGCTGCGCTCGGCCACGCAAGGTCGCGCCACGTACACCATGGAATTCAAGCATTACGCCGAGGAAATGGCAAAGGAAAAGTTCGAGCGGACCAAGCCGCACGTGAACGTAGGTACGATTGGTCACGTTGACCACGGCAAGACGACGCTGACGGCAGCAATCGCCACGGTGCTGGCTGCGAAGTTTGGCGGCTCGGCCAAGAAGTACGACGAAATCGACGCAGCGCCGGAAGAGAAGGCACGCGGCATTACCATCAACACCGCACACGTGGAATACGAGACGGCYAACCGCCACTACGCCCACGTTGACTGCCCGGGCCACGCTGACTATGTGAAGAACATGATCACGGGCGCTGCGCAGATGGACGGCGCAATCCTGGTGTGCTCGGCCGCTGACGGCCCGATGCCGCAGACGCGCGAGCACATCCTGCTGGCCCGTCAGGTTGGCGTGCCTTACATCATCGTGTTCCTGAACAAGTGCGACATGGTGGACGACGCCGAGCTGCTCGAGCTGGTGGAAATGGAAGTGCGCGAGCTTCTCTCGAAGTACGACTTCCCGGGCGACGACACCCCGATCATCAAGGGTTCGGCCAAGCTGGCGCTGGAAGGCGACAAGGGCGAGCTGGGCGAAGTGGCGATCATGAACCTGGCCGACGCCCTGGACACGTACATCCCGACGCCGGAGCGTGCGGTTGACGGTACGTTCCTGATGCCGGTGGAAGACGTGTTCTCGATCTCGGGCCGCGGTACCGTGGTGACGGGTCGTATCGAGCGCGGCGTGGTGAAGGTCGGTGAGGAAATCGAAATCGTGGGTATCCGCCCGACGGTGAAGACGACCTGCACGGGCGTGGAAATGTTCCGCAAGCTGCTGGACCAAGGTCAAGCTGGCGACAACGTGGGCCTGCACAAGGAAATGGTCATGCCGGGCGACAACGTGTCGATCACGGTCAAGCTGATCGCCCCGATCGCCATGGAAGAAGGTCTGCGCTTCGCTATCCGTGAAGGCGGCCGTACCGTCGGCGCCGGCGTCGTGGCAAAGATCCTCGACTAAGCAATTGTTCCTGGGACATGTCCTCGGGCATGTCCCCTTTTATCTGGGCGCACGCGCTCATCGCTCTTTCAAGGAAATATCATGCAGAACCAGAAGATCCGTATCCGCCTGAAGGCTTTCGACTATCGCCTGATCGACCAGTCGGCAGCCGAAATCGTGGATACCGCCAAGCGCACGGGCGCGATCGTCAAGGGCCCGGTGCCCCTGCCGACCCGCATCCAGCGTTTTGACATCCTGCGTTCGCCGCACGTCAACAAGACCAGCCGCGATCAGTTCGAGATCCGCACCCACCAGCGCCTGATGGACATCGTCGACCCGACGGACAAGACCGTCGACGCGCTGATGAAGCTGGACCTGCCGGCCGGCGTGGACGTCGAGATCAAGGTGTAAGCTTGCCTGACCCGGGCCGGTCCTCCGGCCCGCTGCAGCACAGAACGGCGGACGCAAGTTCGCCGTTTTTGCTTCCGGGCAACACGTGTTCTGCCCGGATGGCGCCCTGCATCGGCCCGCAACGTGCCGAAATTTACCGGGAAGTGCGGAAATCGTCCCCCTTCCCGGCAAAAAAGAGCCAGCACCCTCAAGAAAAGGCGCCGTGCATGTTGCCCTTTCCAAACTACTGCGATATAGTGTAAGGCTACCCGTTTATCCGGGTAGTGGGGGCCGTTTTGGTCGTGCGCAATCCTTTTCGCGCAACCCGCACATCGCACAGTTTTCGTGTATCAATCAGCCCCGGCCAATCGCAGCTGGGAATGGAGCAAACCATGAGCCTTGGCCTTGTAGGTCGCAAGGTTGGCATGACCCGTATTTTCACGGACGACGGTGATTCGATTCCCGTTACCGTGGTCGAGGTCGGCGACAACCGCGTGACGCAAATCAAGACGGACGAGACCGACGGTTATACCGCCGTTCAAGTCACCTTCGGCAGCCGCCGCGCAAGCCGCGTTACCAAGCCGCTGGCGGGTCACCTCGCCAAAGCCGGCGTGGAAGCCGGTGAAGTCATCAAAGAATTCCGCATCGATGCAGCCAAGGCTGCCGAGCTGCAAGCTGGCAGCTCGCTCTCCGTCGACCTGTTCCAGGTTGGCCAGAAGATCGACGTGCAGGGCGTGAGCATCGGTAAGGGCTACGCCGGTACCATCAAGCGCTATCACTTCGCATCGGGTCGTGCCTCCCACGGTAACTCGCGTTCGCACAACGTGCCGGGTTCCATCGGTATGGCGCAGGATCCGGGCCGTGTGTTCCCCGGCAAGCGCATGACCGGTCACCTGGGTGATGTCACCCGCACCGTCCAGAACCTGGAAATCGCCAAGATCGACGCAGAGCGCAAGCTGCTGCTGGTCAAGGGCGCCATTCCTGGCTCCAAGGGCGGCAAGGTCGTCGTTACCCCGGCCGTCAAGGCCAAAGCCAAAGCTTAAGGAGCGCATGTAATGGAACTCAAGCTCCTCCAGGACAACGGCCAGATCGGCGCCGGCGTTGCCGCGTCGCCTGAAGTGTTCGGCCGTGACTACAACGAAGCCCTCGTTCACCAGATCGTCGTCGCTTACCAGGCCAACGCGCGTAGCGGTAACCGTAAGCAGAAGGATCGTGAAGAGGTCAAGCACACGACCAAGAAGCCGTGGCGCCAGAAGGGTACGGGCCGTGCTCGTGCCGGTATGTCTTCCTCGCCGCTGTGGCGCGGGGGTGGTCGTATCTTCCCGAATTCGCCGGAAGAGAACTTCACCCAGAAGGTCAACAAGAAGATGTTCCGTGCCGGTATGCGCTCGATTTACTCGCAGCTCGCACGTGAAGGTCGTATCAACGTGGTGGACGGTTTCACTGTCGACGCGCCCAAGACCAAGCTCTTGGCCGACAAGTTCAAGGCCATGGGCCTGGACTCGGTGCTGATCATCACCGACAGCCTCGACGAGAACCTCTACCTGGCTTCGCGCAATCTGCCCCACGTGGCAGTCGTGGAGCCGCGCCAGGCTGACCCGCTGTCGCTCGTGCACTACAAGAAGGTGCTCGTGACCAAGGCCGCCGTCGCGCAGATCGAGGAGTTGCTGAAATGACGCAAGTAGCCAAGAACGATCATCGTTTGATGCAGGTGCTGCTCGCGCCGGTGGTTTCCGAAAAGGCAACCCTGGTCGCCGACAAGAATGAACAGGTCGTGTTCGAAGTGGCTCGCGATGCCAACAAGGCAGAAGTGCGCGCAGCCGTCGAACTGCTGTTCAAGGTCGAGGTGCAGTCCGTTCAGATCCTGAACCAGAAGGGCAAGCAAAAGCGCTTTGGCCGCTTCATGGGCCGTCGCAACCACGTAAAGAAAGCTTACGTGTCGCTGAAGCCGGGTCAGGAAATCAATTTTGAAGCGGAGGCCAAGTAATCATGGCACTCGTCAAGACCAAGCCGACTTCCCCGGGCCGCCGCTCGATGGTGAAGGTCGTGAACAACGACCTGCACAAGGGCGCCCCGCACGCTCCGCTGCTGGAAAAGCAATTCCAGAAGTCGGGCCGTAACAACAATGGTCATATCACCACCCGCCACAAGGGCGGTGGTCATAAGCACCACTATCGCGTGGTCGACTTCAAGCGCAACGACAAGGACGGCATCCCCGCCAAGGTCGAGCGCCTGGAATACGATCCGAACCGTAGCGCCAACATCGCGCTCGTGCTGTTCGCCGACGGCGAGCGCCGGTACATCATTGCCACGAAGGGCATGGTGGCTGGCCAGCCGCTGATGAACGGCTCGGAAGCGCCGATCAAGGCCGGTAACAACCTGCCGATCCGCAACATCCCGGTCGGTACCACGATCAACAACGTGGAAATGCTGCCTGGCAAGGGTGCGCAAATCGCCCGCGCTGCTGGTGGTTCCGCTGTGCTGCTGGCCCGCGAAGGCGTGTACGCCCAGGTGCGTCTGCGCTCCGGCGAAGTGCGTCGCGTGCACATCGAGTGCCGCGCCACCGTTGGTGAAGTGGGTAACGAAGAGCACAGCCTGCGCGTCATCGGCAAGGCCGGTGCGACGCGTTGGCGCGGTATTCGCCCGACCGTCCGCGGCGTGGTGATGAACCCGGTGGATCACCCGCACGGTGGTGGTGAAGGCAAGACCGCCGCTGGTCGCGATCCGGTTTCGCCGTGGGGTACCCCGGCCAAGGGTTACCGTACCCGCAGCAACAAGCGCACTGCCAGCATGATCGTGCAGAAGCGCCACAAGCGTTAATCGGTAGGTAGGAGCCTAGAACATGACACGTTCCGCAAAAAAGGGTCCGTTCTGTGACGCCCACCTGCTGAAGAAGGTGGAAACGGCTGCAGGCGGCAAGGATAAGAAACCCATCAAGACTTGGTCGCGTCGCTCGACCATTCTGCCGGAGTTCATTGGCCTGACGATCGCCGTTCACAACGGCCGTCAACACGTGCCGGTGTACGTTACGGAAAACATGGTTGGCCACAAGCTCGGCGAATTTGCGCTCACGCGCACGTTCAAGGGCCACGCGGCTGACAAGAAAGCCAAGAGGTAAGGTGCCATCATGGAAGTGAAAGCGATTCATCGCGGTGCCCGTATCTCCGCCCAGAAGACGCGTCTGGTTGCTGACCAGATCCGCGGTCTGCCGATCGAGCGTGCGCTCAACGTCCTGACGTTCAGCCCGAAAAAGGCTGCCGGGATCGTGAAGAAGGTGGTCGAATCGGCCATCGCCAACGCCGAGCATAACGAAGGCGCCGACATCGACGAGCTGAAGGTCAAATCGATCTTCGTCGACAAGGCAACCTCGCTCAAGCGCTTCACGGCACGGGCAAAGGGCCGCGGCAACCGCATCGAGAAACAAACCTGTCACATCACTGTGACGCTCGGCAACTAAGGAGTCACGATGGGACAGAAGATTCATCCGACTGGCTTCCGTCTGGCCGTCAGCCGTAACTGGGCTTCGCGTTGGTACGCCAACAACACGAAGTTCGCCGGCATGCTGAAAGAAGACATCGAAGTTCGCGAGTTCCTGAAGAAGAAGCTCAAGAACGCATCGGTTGGCCGCGTCGTGATCGAGCGTCCTGCCCGCAATGCCCGTCTCACCATTTATAGCTCGCGTCCGGGCGTGGTGATTGGCAAGAAGGGTGAGGACATCGAGCTGCTCAAGGCCGAGCTGCAACGCCGCATGGGTGTGCCCGTGCACGTGAACATCGAGGAAATCCGCAAGCCGGAAACCGATGCGCAGCTGATCGCCGACTCGATCACCCAGCAGCTCGAGCGCCGTATCATGTTCCGCCGCGCCATGAAGCGCGCGATGCAGAACGCGATGCGCCTCGGTGCCCAGGGTATCAAGATCATGAGCTCGGGTCGTCTGAACGGTATCGAAATCGCACGTACCGAATGGTACCGTGAAGGTCGTGTGCCCCTGCACACCCTGCGCGCCGACATCGACTACGGCTTCTCCGAAGCCGAAACCACCTACGGCATCATCGGTGTCAAGGTGTGGGTCTACAAGGGCGACTACCTGGGCCGCAATGACGCGCCTGTGGTGGAAGAGCCTCAAGAAGACCGTCGTCGTCGCCCGGGTCGTCCGGAAGGCCGTCGCCGTGAAGGCGAAGGTGGCCGTCCGGGTGGCAACCGCCGCGGTGGTGCAGGTGCTGGCGCTGGCGCTGGTCGCCGCGCTGCGCCTGGCGATGCGAAGAGTGGAGAATAAGAATGCTGCAACCGAAGCGTAGGAAGTATCGCAAGGAGCAGAAAGGCCGCAACACGGGTAAGGCTACCCGTGGCAACGCCGTGTCTTTCGGCGAATTCGGCCTGAAGGCAATGGGCCGTGGTCGTCTGACCGCGCGCCAGATCGAGTCGGCCCGTCGTGCGATGACCCGTCACATCAAGCGTGGCGGCCGCATCTGGATCCGGATTTTCCCGGATAAGCCGATCTCGAAGAAGCCCGCCGAAGTCCGTATGGGTAACGGTAAGGGCAATCCGGAATACTACGTGGCTGAAATTCAGCCGGGCAAGATGCTGTACGAAATGGATGGCGTGAGCGAAGAGCTGGCACGTGAGGCGTTCCGCCTCGCGGCCGCCAAGCTGCCGATCGCCACGAATTTCGTGGTGCGTCAGGTCGGGACGTAAGGAGAGCAGGGATGAAAGCATCCGAACTTCGCGGCAAGGACGCCGCAGGGCTGAACCAGGAGCTCTCCGAGCTTCTGAAGGCCCAATTTAGCCTGCGCATGCAAAAGGCCACCCAACAGCTGCAGAACACCAGCCAGCTGAAGAAGGTGCGCAAGGACATCGCGCGTGTGCAAACCGTGCTGAGCGAAAAGGCAGACGCGAAATGACTGAAGCTGCAAAGACTGAAACGTCGCTTCGCCGGACTCTCGTAGGCCGTGTCGTTAGCGACAAGATGGACAAGACCGTTACGGTCCTGATCGAAAACCGCGTCAAGCATCCTCTGTACGGCAAGTACGTGCTGCGTTCGAAGAAGTACCACGCACACGACGAAGCCAACCAGTACAAGGAAGGCGACAAGGTCGAGATCCAGGAATCGCGTCCGCTGTCGCGGACCAAGTCCTGGGTGGTTTCCCGGCTGGTAGAAGCTGCGCGCGTCATCTAAGAACAACAGTTCTTCGCTGACTTGCAAGTCCAGGGTTATGTTGCTATAATCCTGGACTTCCGCTTTGTAGCGTTCGTCGAAGCTTCACCAACACGGCGTACCTCCGAAGCGAGCCAAGGCCTGGTGGTCCTGGAGTTGTCCGGGCTGCCTGGTGACTACCGACTTCCAAGTTGATCAACCCAAGCGGTACTGGCGCAAAGCCGGGGCCGACGGGACCAAGACTGACCGGCGGACTTCCATCTTGAGAAATCCGGCGGATTAAGTTGGGAAGATAACACCATGATTCAGACAGAAAGCCGGCTCGAAGTGGCCGATAACACTGGTGCGCGCGAAGTGCTGTGCATCAAAGTGCTGGGTGGGTCCAAGCGCCGCTATGCGAGCGTGGGCGACATCATCAAGGTGACCGTCAAGGACGCAGCGCCGCGCGGTCGCGTAAAGAAGGGCGATATCTACAACGCCGTCGTTGTACGTACCGCCAAGGGCGTGCGCCGTGCAGACGGTTCGCTCGTCAAGTTCGACAGCAATGCCGCTGTCCTGCTGAACACCAAGCTCGAGCCGATCGGCACCCGTATTTTCGGGCCGGTGACTCGTGAACTCCGTACCGAGCGCTTCATGAAGATCGTGTCGCTCGCACCGGAAGTGCTGTAAGGAGCCGCCATGAACAAGATTCGTAAAGGCGACGAAGTCATCGTCCTGACCGGCAAAGACAAGGGCAAGCGCGGTACCGTGCAAGCCATGCTCGGCGACAAGGTCGTTGTGGAAGGTGTGAACGTTGCCAAGAAGCACGCTCGCCCGAACCCGATGCTGGGCACCACCGGTGGTGTGGTCGACAAGGTCATGCCGCTGCATATTTCCAACGTTGCGCTCGTGGATGCCAATGGCAAGCCGTCGCGCGTCGGCATCAAGGTTGAAGAGGGTAAGCGCGTGCGCTTCCTGAAGTCGACCGGCGCCGTCGTGGCCGCTTGATTCTGGGCACAGATAGGAGTTGAGCATGGCAGCACGTCTGCAAGAGTTTTACAAAGAGAAGGTTGTGCCGGCGCTCATGGAGCAGTTCGGTTACAAGTCGGTCATGGAAGTGCCGCGTATCACCAAGATCACCCTGAACATGGGTCTTGGCGAAGCCATCAATGACAAGAAGGTCATTGAACTGGCCGTGGGCGACCTGACCAAGATCGCTGGTCAGAAGCCGGTTGTGACGAAGGCCAAGAAGGCCATCGCCGGTTTCAAGATCCGCCAGGGCTACCCCATCGGTGCGATGGTGACCCTGCGTGGCGAGCGCATGTTCGAATTTCTCGATCGTTTCGTGACCGTGGCCCTGCCGCGCGTGCGTGACTTCCGTGGTGTGTCGGGTCGTTCGTTTGACGGCCGTGGCAACTACAACATCGGTGTGAAAGAGCAGATCATTTTCCCCGAAATCGAGTACGACAAGATCGACGCACTGCGTGGTCTGAACATCAGCATCACGACGACGGCAAAGAACGACGAGGAAGCCAAGGCTCTCCTGAACGCGTTCAAGTTCCCGTTCCGCAATTAAGGGGTTACCGTGGCTAAACTGGCTCTGATTGAACGTGAGAAGAAGCGCGCCAAGCTGGTGGCGAAGTACGCCGCCAAGCGCGCAAACCTCAAGGCCATTATTGACGACCAAGAAAAGTCGGAAGAAGAGCGTTATCTGGCGCGTCTGGAGCTGCAACAGCTCCCGCGCAACGCGAATCCGACCCGCCAGCGTAATCGCTGCGCGATCACCGGTCGTCCCCGCGGTACCTTCCGCAAGTTTGGCCTGGCGCGTAACAAGATCCGCGAAATCGCCTTCAAGGGCGAAATTCCGGGTCTGACGAAAGCCAGCTGGTAATTACGCACAGGCTACAGGAGAAACAGTATGAGCATGAGCGATCCTATCGCCGATATGCTGACGCGCATCCGCAACGCCCAAGGCGTGCAGAAGGCGTCGGTGGTCATGCCCTCGTCGAAGCTGAAAGCGGCGATCGCCAAGGTCCTGAAGGACGAAGGCTACATCGACGACTTCGCAGTGCAGGAAGAAGGCGGCAAGGCACAACTGAGCATCGGTCTGAAGTACTATGCCGGCCGTCCGGTCATCGAGCGCATTGAGCGCGTCTCGAAGCCCGGCCTGCGCGTGTACAAGGGCCGTAGCGAGATCCCCCAGGTGATGAACGGCCTCGGTGTTGCGATCATCTCGACCCCCCAGGGTCTGATGACCGACCGCAAGGCACGTGCCACCGGCGTGGGCGGCGAAGTTCTCTGCTACGTCGCTTAAGGAGCAAACATGTCCCGTGTAGGTAAGGCTCCCATCTCGCTGCCGAAAGGCGCGGAAGTGAATGTGGCGGCTGGCGTGCTCTCCGTGAAGGGCCCGCTCGGTACGCTGTCCCAGCCGATTCACAACCTGGTCAAGGTCAGTGTCGAGAATGACACGCTGACTTTCGCGCCGGTTGACGAATCGCGTGAAGCAAACGCCCTGCAAGGCACCATGCGCGCCCTGGCGGCAAACATGGTCAAGGGCGTGACCACTGGTTTCGAGCGTAAGCTGAACCTCGTTGGCGTGGGCTATCGTGCCCAGCTGCAAGGCGCTGCGCTGAAGCTCCAGCTTGGTTTCTCGCATGACGTGATCCATGAGATGCCGGAAGGCGTGAAGGCGGAAACGCCGACGCAGACCGAGATCATCATCAAGGGTGCGGACAAGCAGAAAGTCGGTCAGGTTGCCGCTGAAGTTCGCGCGTACCGTCCGCCTGAGCCCTACAAGGGCAAGGGTGTTCGCTACGCTGACGAGCGCGTCATCCTGAAAGAAACCAAGAAGAAGTAAGGGGTGCAATGATGAACAAGAAAGACGCTCGTTTGCGCCGTGCACGTCAGACCCGCGCCAAAATCGCGGAACTGAAAGTCAATCGTCTGACCGTGTTCCGTACGAATTCGCACATTTACGCTCAGGTGTACTCGCCGTGCGGCACGCAAGTGCTGGCATCGGCCTCGACCGCCGAAGCAGAAGTGCGCAAGGAACTGACCGGCAGTGGCGCGACTGTTGCCGCCGCCACCGTGGTTGGCAAGCGCGTGGCCGAGAAGGCCCGTGCAGCCGGCGTGGAAACCGTCGCGTTCGATCGTGGTGGCTTCCGCTTCCACGGCCGCGTGAAGGCCCTGGCTGACGCTGCGCGCGAAGCCGGCCTCAAGTTCTAAGCGCACAAAGAGAGATACGTCATGGCAAAGATGCAAGCAAAAGTCCAGCAGGACGAACGCGACGACGGCCTCCGCGAGAAGATGATCTCGGTCAACCGTGTCACCAAGGTGGTGAAGGGTGGCCGGATTCTCGGTTTCGCTGCGCTGACCGTGGTCGGTGACGGCGATGGCCGCATCGGCATGGGCAAGGGCAAGGCCAAGGAAGTTCCGGTGGCCGTGCAGAAGGCAATGGACGAAGCCCGTCGCAAGATGGTGAAGGTTTCGCTCAAGAACGGCACGCTGCAACACGAAGTCATCGGCAAGCACGGCGCTGCCAAGGTGCTGATGATGCCCGCCAAGGAAGGTACCGGCGTGATCGCCGGCGGCCCGATGCGCGCAATCTTCGAAGTGATGGGCGTGACGAACGTGGTGACCAAGTCGCACGGTTCGACGAACCCGTACAACATGGTTCGCGCCACCATCGATGGTCTGCAAAAGATGAGCACGCCGGCGGAAATCGCTGCCAAGCGCGGCAAGTCGGTTGAAGACATCCTCGGCTAAGGTGAACGAAATGTCGCAACAAACCGTAAAAGTGCAACTCGTGCGCAGCCTGATCGGCACGCGCGAGGATCACCGCGCCACCGTTCGTGGCCTGGGCCTGCGCCGCATCAACTCGGTGTCGGAGCTGCAGGACACGCCCGCCGTGCGCGGCATGATCAACAAGGTCTCGTACCTGGTGAAGGTTCTGGCCTGATCCCGGGGACTTGGAGAGCAACATGCAATTGAATAACCTGAAGCCGGCCGACGGTTCGAAGCACGCCAAGCGTCGCGTCGGCCGTGGTATCGGTTCCGGCCTGGGCAAGACCGCCGGTCGTGGTCACAAGGGTCAGAAGTCGCGTTCGGGCGGCTTCCACAAGGTGGGTTTCGAAGGCGGCCAGATGCCGCTGTATCGTCGCCTGCCGAAGCGTGGTTTTACCTCGCTGACCAAGGCGTTCAACGCCGAGGTGACCCTGCGTGACATCGAACGCCTGGAAGCTGCTGAAGTGGACCTGCTGGTCCTGAAGCAAGCTGGCCTGGTGGGCGACCTGGTCAAGAACGCCAAGGTCATCAAGGCTGGCGAACTGACCCGCAAGGTAACGATCAAGGGTCTGGGCGCCACCGCTGGTGCCAAGGCCGCGATCGAAGCCGCTGGCGGCCAGATCGCTGAGTAATTCTGCAGCAGTATTCGCAGCATAGGCGAAGTCACAGTCGGAGCATCGTTTGGCCACGGCGAAACCCAATGCAAGCGCGCAGGCTAGGAACACGGCGAAGTACGGCGATTTGAAGCGCCGGCTGATGTTCCTGGTGCTGGCCCTGATCGTCTACCGCATCGGTGCACATATTCCGGTGCCGGGAATCGATCCGGAACAGCTCGCGAAGCTTTTCCAGAGTCAGTCGGGTGGCATCCTCGGGATGTTCAACCTGTTCTCGGGCGGTGCGCTGTCGCGCTTTACCGTCTTCGCGCTCGGCATCATGCCGTACATCTCGGCGTCGATCATCATGCAATTGCTGACGATCGTGCTGCCGCAGCTGGAGACGCTGAAGAAGGAAGGGCAGGCAGGGCAACGCAAGATCACGCAGTACACGCGTTACGGCACGGTGGTTCTGGCCACGTTCCAGGCGCTGTCGATTGCGGTCGCGTTGGAGTCGCAGCCGGGTCTGGTCATCGATCCGGGCCTGATGTTCCGGGCGACGGCGGTGATCACGCTGGTGACCGGTACGATGTTCCTGATGTGGCTGGGTGAGCAGATCACCGAGCGTGGTCTGGGCAACGGCATCTCGATCATCATCTTCGGCGGTATCGCGGCGGGCCTGCCCAACGCGATCGGCGGACTGTTCGAACTGGTCCGCACGGGGTCCATGAGCGCGTTCGCAGCGATTGTCATCGTAGCGATCGTGGTCGGTGTGACCTTCGCCGTGGTGTTTGTCGAGCGGGGTCAGCGCAAGATCCTGGTGAACTATGCCAAGCGTCAGGTCGGCAACAAGGTGTACGGCGGTCAGTCGTCGCACCTGCCGCTGAAGCTGAACATGGCAGGGGTGATTCCGCCGATCTTCGCATCGTCGATCATCCTGTTCCCGGCGACGATCGCGGGCTGGTTTACGTCCGAGTCGACGGGCGCGGTGGGACGGTTCATCAAGGACCTGGCCGCTACGCTGTCGCCGGGCCAGCCGGTCTACATCCTGCTGTACGCTGCTGCAATTGTTTTCTTCTGCTTCTTCTATACGGCTCTGGTGTACAACAGCCGGGAAGTTGCGGATAACCTGAAGAAAAGCGGTGCCTTCATTCCGGGCATCCGTCCGGGCGAGCAAACGACGCGCTATATCGACAAGATCCTGGTGCGCCTGACGCTGGCTGGTGCGATTTACATCACACTGGTCTGCCTGTTGCCGGAATTCCTGGTGCTGCGCTGGAACGTTCCGTTCTATTTCGGCGGAACCTCGCTGCTGATCATCGTGGTCGTCACGATGGACTTCATGGCCCAGGTACAGTCCTATGTCATGTCGCAACAGTATGAGTCGCTGCTGAAGAAGGCGAATTTCAAGGGTAATCTGACCTTGCGTTGATGCCGGGTCGGAACAGGCTCTAGGTATGGCAAAAGACGACGTCATCCAGATGCAAGGGGAGGTCCTGGAAAATCTCCCCAACGCGACGTTCCGCGTCAAGTTGGAGAACGGCCACGTAGTACTCGGGCATATCTCGGGCAAGATGCGAATGAACTACATCCGGATACTTCCGGGTGACAAGGTGACTGTCGAGCTGACCCCATATGATCTGTCACGCGCACGCATCGTCTTCCGGACGAAGTGAAGCGAACAGGAATTGAAGGAAAGAGGAAAATCATGAAAGTGCTGGCTTCTGTGAAGCGCATTTGCCGTAACTGCAAAATTATCAAGCGCAACGGTGTCGTGCGCGTGATCTGCTCGTCGGATCCCCGCCACAAGCAACGCCAAGGCTAATCGGAAAGAGGATTGACGAATGGCACGTATCGCAGGGGTTAACATCCCGAACCATAAGCATACCGAAATCGGCCTGACGGCTATTTACGGTGTTGGCCGCTCGCGCGCTCGCAAGATTTGCGAGGCCACCGGTGTTCCGTTTGACAAGAAGGTCAAGGACCTGACCGACGCCGACCTGGAAAAGCTTCGTGACGAAGTGGGCAAGGTCACGGTCGAGGGTGACCTGCGTCGTGAAACCACGATGAACATCAAGCGTCTGATGGACCTTGGTTGCTATCGTGGCGTCCGTCACCGCAGGGGCCTGCCGATGCGCGGCCAGCGTACCCGCACGAACGCCCGCACCCGCAAGGGTCCGCGTAAGGCCGGCGTGGCTCTGAAGAAGTAAAGCCGAAGGCATAGGAAGAAACTAATGGCAAAAGGTCCGAACAACGCCGCCCAGCGCGCGCGTAAGAAGGTCAAGAAGAACGTTGCCGACGGCATTGCGCACGTCCACGCTTCGTTCAACAACACCATCATCACGATCACCGACCGTCAGGGTAACGCCCTGTCGTGGGCGACCGCCGGTGGCCAGGGCTTCAAGGGTTCGCGCAAGTCGACCCCCTTCGCTGCCCAGGTTGCTGCCGAGAACGCCGGCCGCGTGGCGCAAGACCAGGGTATCAAGAACCTGGAAGTGCGCATCAAGGGCCCCGGTCCTGGCCGCGAATCGGCTGTCCGCGCACTGAACGCGCTGGGCATCAAGATCGCCGTGATTGAAGATGTGACGCCGGTGCCGCACAACGGCTGCCGTCCGCCGAAGCGCCGCCGTATCTAAGCGCCCGGTTGGTCCGGAGGCGAGCAGGGTTTCTCGCTCGTCCCCGAGATGTGGTAATATCGCGCGTTGACCTGCTGCAATTCATTGCGGCAGGTTTTCGTTTTGCGTTCACGCTTTGCAGGGTGCCAGGTAACCGGCGCACTCGGTGTGGGCGATCGTCATGCTTTTGCGTTGCCTCCGCGTGGCCCAGGCCGCTGCGGATGAAGAACCATAAGCCCACCGTCCGTCACATGCAGATGACGGACTCGCGGCGCGTCCGAATGGCGTCGCGATCGATCAAAGGAAGATAAAGTGGCACGTTATACCGGCCCGAAGGCCAAACTTTCCCGCCGCGAAGGCACAGATCTGTTCCTGAAGAGCGCCCGTCGCTCGCTGGCCGACAAGTGCAAGCTGGACAGCAAGCCTGGCCAACACGGCCGCACCTCGGGTGCCCGTACGTCCGACTACGGCAACCAGCTGCGTGAAAAGCAGAAGGTCAAGCGTATCTACGGCGTGCTCGAACGTCAGTTCCGCCGCTACTTCGCCGAAGCCGACCGCCGCAAGGGCAACACGGGTGAAAACCTGCTGCAACTGCTGGAATCGCGCCTGGACAACGTCGTGTACCGCATGGGCTTCGGCTCGACCCGCGCTGAAGCGCGTCAGCTCGTGTCGCACAAGGCGATCCTGGTGAACGGCATTGCCATGAACGTGCCGTCGGCCCAGATCAAGTCCGGCGACATCATTACCGTGCGCGAACAGTCGAAGAAGCAAGTGCGTATCGCTGAAGCACTGTCGCTGGCCGAGCAGTCGGGTTTCCCGACCTGGGTGGCCGTGGATTCGAAGAAGTTCGAAGGCACCTTCAAGCAAGCCCCGGATCGCACCGATATTTCGGGCGACATCAACGAAAGCCTGATCGTCGAATTGTATTCGCGTTAATCGCCGAACCGATCATCGGACGATTCAGCGCTTGCCCCTACCGCAAGGCTTCGCTTTCAGCCCGACGCGCCGTTTGGCGCGCCGGGCTTATTGCCCATCGTGCGATGGGATTTTCGGGTTCCAAACGTCAGCCTTATCGGTGTAACGAGCCGAGGGTATTGAAAAGGACAACCTAATGCAAACAGCACTCCTCAAGCCAAAAATCATCGCCGTCGAACCGCTTGGCGACCATCACGCCAAAGTCGTGATGGAGCCGTTCGAGCGCGGCTACGGCCATACGCTCGGTAACGCCCTGCGTCGCGTGCTGCTGTCGTCGATGGTCGGCTATGCCCCGACCGAAGTCACGATCGCTGGGGTGGTCCACGAGTATTCCACCATCGATGGCGTGCAAGAAGACGTCGTCAACCTGCTCCTCAACCTGAAGGGCGTGGTGTTCAAGCTGCACAACCGCGACGAAGTCACGGTGTCGCTGCGCAAGGATGGCGAAGGCGTTGTCACGGCTGCCGATATCGAGCTGCCGCACGACGTCGAGATCATCAACCCGGGTCACGTGATCGCCCATCTGTCTGCCGGCGGCAAGCTGGACATGCAGATCAAGGTCGAGCAAGGTCGCGGCTACGTGCCGGGCAACGTGCGCAAGTTCGGCGACGAGTCGGGCAAGGTCATCGGCCGCATCGTGCTGGACGCGTCGTTCTCGCCGGTCCGCCGCGTGTCGTACGCCGTGGAATCCGCTCGTGTGGAACAGCGTACCGACCTGGACAAGCTGGTGATGAACATCGAAACCGACGGCGTGATCTCGCCCGAGGAAGCGATTCGTCAGTCGGCCCGCATCCTGGTTGACCAGCTGTCGGTGTTCGCCGCGCTGGAAGGTACCGAGTCGGCCGCCGAGGCCGCCTCGAGCCGCACGCCGCAGATCGATCCGATCCTGCTGCGTCCGGTGGACGACCTCGAGCTGACGGTGCGTTCGGCCAACTGCCTGAAGGCCGAAAACATCTACTACATCGGCGATCTGATCCAGCGTACCGAGAACGAACTGCTCAAGACCCCGAACCTGGGTCGCAAGTCGCTGAACGAGATCAAGGAAGTCCTCGCCTCCCGTGGCCTGACGCTCGGCATGAAGCTCGAGAACTGGCCGCCCGCAGGTCTGGAGAAGTAATTGGCGGCGCGGGATTCCGGCAACGGGGTCCCGCCTGTCATCGCGCCAAGGGCATGTTGCCTGCGGCATTGAAGCACTACCGGCCCGCGCCCGTGCCTTTGCATTGGCGATAGAAGAGCTGGTCAAACACTGAAATCKAAAGGAATCATCATGCGTCACCGTCATGGTTTGCGGAAACTGAACCGCACCTCGTCGCACCGTCTCGCGATGCTGCGCAACATGTCCAACTCGCTGTTCCAGCACGAGCTGATCAAGACCACCCTGCCCAAGGCCAAGGAACTGCGCAAGGTTGTCGAGCCGCTCATCACGCTGGCCAAGAAGGACACCGTTGCCAACCGCCGTCTGGCTTTCGCCCGTCTGCGCGACCGCGACATGGTCACCAAGCTGTTCACCGAACTGGGCCCGCGCTACAACGCTCGTCCGGGCGGCTACACCCGTATCCTGAAGTTCGGCTTCCGTCAGGGCGACAACGCGCCGATGGCGCTGGTCGAACTGGTGGATCGTCCGGAAATCACCGAAGCCCCGGCTGAAGAAGCTGCGGAATAAGTGATAGCCGTGCCCGTCCTCGCTGACGGGCAATCGAGCACCGCTTTACAATTGAGCCAGGCTTTTGCCTGGCTCTTTTGTTTTTGGCGACGTTTTCCGAGAATGACATGACCGTTTCAGAATCCGCTCATATCCAGCCGGCCGGCGAGGCGGCAGAATCGGTGCTCGTGGCGATGACGAACCTGCCAGACGAGGCCTCGGCGGCGCGCCTGGCACGGGCAGTGCTGGAGGCCCGCGTGGCGGCCTGCGTGAACCGGCTCGCGCCGTGCCAGTCCGAGTACTGGTGGCAGGGCAAGCTGGAGCAGGCGCAGGAATGGCCGTTGCTGATCAAGACCACGCGCGCCCAGTATGCGGCCCTCGAGGCGGTGATCCGCGCCGAGCATCCTTATGATGTGCCGGAGCTCGTCGCGTGGCCGGTTGGAGCAGGATTTGCGCCGTATCTGGCGTGGGTGCGGGAGGAAGCCAGCGGCATGCCCACTGGCGACGCCAACGCGCCGCGCTAACACTTTGAAGAATCGGAAAAGCGACATGGGATCGACGGGAACGGGCATCGGCATGGGGTGGAACGCCGTTGCGGAATGGCAAATGCAGGGTCGGCGGGTGCGGCAAATCGTCGCAATGCTGCTGATGCTGTGCGCCTGCCTGATGCTCGGGCGCGTGGCCCATGCCGCGACCGAGGAGGATTTCCTGCCGCCCGAGAAGGCATTCCGGTTCGCGGCGAAGCAGGTGGACCCGCAGACCATCGAAGTCCGCTTCGATGTGGCCGATGGCTACTACATGTACCGCGAGCGGTTTGCGTTCGCCACCCAGCCGGCCACGATCAAGCTCGGGCCGCCGGTGTTGCCGCAGGGCCAGGTTCATTTCGACGAGACCTTCGGCAAGGACATGGAGACCTATCGCGGCAGCGTGGTGGTGCGCGTGCCTGTGGTCCAGGCCCCCGCCGATGGCCGCTGGTCGCTGGTCGTGACCTCGCAGGGCTGCGCGGACAAGGGGCTCTGCTATCCGCCGATGGAGAGCATTTACAAGGTGGGTGGGTCGGTGCTCGGCAACCTGTTCGGCGACCGTACGACACCCGCACCTTCCACGCAGGCGCCGGCAACGCCCGACCAGCCTGCTGCATCCGCTAAGGCGCCGCCGGTCACATCCGGGGCCGTCGCATTGCGGGATGACAACGATCGCATTGCCGGGGCGCTGGCAAGCCGCAATCTGGGCCTCATCGCCGCGCTGTTCTTCGGACTGGGGCTCCTGCTGACCTTCACGCCGTGCGTGTTGCCGATGGTGCCTATCCTGTCGTCGATCGTTGTGGGCGAGCATGTGACGCGCGGTCGGGCGCTGCTAGTCTCTCTGGCCTACGTGCTGGGGATGGCGGTGGTCTACACCGCCGTGGGCGTGGCGGCCGGCCTCGCCGGCGAAGGGCTTTCCGCCGCGCTGCAGAACCCGTGGGTGCTAGGCGCATTCGCCGCGCTGATGGTGGCGCTCGCGCTGTCGATGTTCGGCCTCTATGAATTGCAACTGCCCCAGCGCTGGCAGACACGGCTCACGGCATCCTCAAACCAGCGCCAGAGCGGCCAGATTTTCGGCGCGGCGGCCATGGGGGCGATTTCGGCACTGATCGTCGGCCCGTGCGTGACCGCGCCACTGGCCGGTGCGCTGGCCTATATCGCCCAGACTGGCGATGCGTTCACCGGCGGTGCGGCGCTGTTCGCAATGGCCATTGGCATGGGGGTGCCCCTCGTGCTGGTGGGCGTGGGTGCTGGCAACCTGCTGCCCCGTGCGGGCAAGTGGATGGAGGCTACCAAGCGCTTTTTCGGATTTCTGCTACTTGGCGTCGCGCTCTGGATGGTGACGCCCGTGGCGCCGGTGTGGGCCGTGATGGTTGCCTGGGCCGCGCTGCTAATCGTGGCGGCGGTCTATCTGGGAGCTTTCGATGCGCTTGGCCCCGACCCGCGCGGACTGATGCGGCTGGGCAAGGGCCTGGGCCTGCTGGCCGCGCTGGCGGGTGCGATCCAGCTGGTGGGGCTCGCCTCGGGCGGACGGGATCCGTTGCAGCCGCTGTCCCACCTCGGGGTGGTGACTTCGGGTACCGCACCGCAGGCGCGTGCGGATCACATTCGATTCGAGCGCGTCCGTTCGGTGGCAGAACTCGACGCCCGCGTGGCGCAGGCAGCCGCCAGTGGTCGGCCGGTGTTGCTCGACTTCTATGCCGACTGGTGCGTGAGTTGCAAGGAAATGGAGAAACTGACTTTTCCGGATGCGAAGGTGCGCGCCAGGCTTACCGACGTCGTTCTGTTGCAGGCGGACGTCACCGCCAACAATGCCGACGACCGCGCGCTGCTGAAGCGTTTCGGGCTATTCGGGCCCCCTGGGATCATCCTGTTCGGCCCTGATGGGCGCGAGCGCCCGGTCCGCGTGATCGGCTATCAGACGGCTACGCGCTTCCTGGACAGCCTCGAGCGCGCGCTCGGCCCCAAGACGCGTACCTGAACCAGCGTCAGCGGTCCAGCCAGCGGCCAATGGCCCAGATCGTGCCGATGGTGGCCACCACGCCGCCCATCAGGCCGATCGACCACCAGAACCCGTTCGCCTCCCGCAGCCACGGCATTCGATCGAAATTCATGCCGAAGACGCCGGTAATCAGGGTCAGCGGCATGAACAGCGCGGTGATGACGGTCAGCGTGCGCATGGTGCGATTGGTCCGATGGGCCACTGCCGAGAAGTGGATCTGCACTGCCGACTCGATCGAGTCCTCCAGTCGCCGGGCGTGGGCCAGTACGCGCAGGATGTGCTCCATCAGGTCTGCGATACGGACCAGCAGGACCTCATCGCGGCCCGCCACCACCGTGCCTTCGCCGCCGTCGCCGACGGCAGGATCGTTACTGCTGTAGCGATTGTCGAGCAGGCTGTCGCGGAATTCCTGGAGCGCATCGCGTTGCTCCTCGCTCAGGTGCTCGAGCCGCCGCAATTGGATTCGGGCGTCGAGCAGACCTTCCCAACTCGAGAAATTCTTCTGCGTGCTGAGCAGGGCGCGCTGCCAGCGGTCCAGTTGGCGAGTGAGTGGCGCGCGCAGGTCGAGGTAGCGGTCCACCATCGCATTGAGCAGCCGCAGCATCAGGTCCTCGGGGCGCGTGGGCGGCCGCACGCCGTGCACGAGCGATGTCTGCCCATTGGGGCGCGCGGAGGCGGGGCGGGGCGCGCCGCATAGCTCGAGCAGCCGCTGCCGGACCTGGTCGACGGTGCGGGAGGGCCCCGGGCGTACCGTTACCAGCACGCTGTCGAAGACGAAGAAGGTGACGGGCTGGGTGTCGATGCGGGCCAGCGCCGGCAGGAAGCCGGCCGGATACTTGCGCGCGGGCTTCTGCGGCGCGGCGGCGGGTGGCGCAGCAGGCGCCACTGGCACGGTTGCCGCAGGCGAGCCCGCCACGGCAGCCATCCCCGCCGCCGGCATAACCGAGGCTCCGGGCGTACTCACTGCTGCGCCCAATGCAACCCCGCCGGCGCCAGCGTGCGCAGCGTCGGCTTCCGCGAAGAGCCGGCTCGTTTCAAATGTGAGCTTGCGGAAGATCACCATGTCGTACGCATTGGTCGTGTCGAAGAACGACGGATGCGCGGGATTGATGGCGTCGACCAGATGCAGGTCGTGGATCGGCGAGCCGGTCAGGCCCGCCAGGCTGTCGCGCCACGCGGCCGGCGCCGGGCTCACCTCGTCGAAGAGGAAGTCGGCCCAGACAAAGCGCGCGGCGGCGTTGCCCGCCAGGAAGTCGCGGGCCTCGTCCAGCGTGGTCAGCGGATGGACCTGGCTGGCCGAGAAGCCAAGCAGTTGCATGCGTGGGGGTCAGGGGGCCAGCAGCCGCGCGGCGTCGCGCGCGAAATAGGTCAGGATGCCATCGGCGCCGGCCCGACGGAACGCCAGCAGCGACTCCATCATGACCTTGTCGTGGTCCAGCCAGCCGTTCTGCGCCGCCGCCTTGAGCATGGCGTACTCGCCGCTCACCTGATAGACGTAAGTCGGGAAGCGGAACTCGTCCTTCACGCGCCGCACGATGTCCAGGTAGGGCATGCCGGGCTTCACCATGACCATGTCGGCGCCCTCCAGGATGTCCTGGGCCACTTCGCGCAGCGCCTCGTCCGTGTTGGCGGGGTCCATCTGGTAGGTCATCTTGTTGCCCTTGCCCAGATTGGCCGCCGAGCCCACCGCGTCGCGGAACGGGCCGTAGAACGCCGACGCATACTTGGCCGAGTACGCCATGATGCGCGTGTGGATGTGCCCGGCGTCTTCCAGCGCCGCGCGCACGGCGCCGATGCGGCCATCCATCATGTCGGACGGCGCGACGATATCCACGCCGGCCTCAGCCTGCACGAGTGCCTGCTTGACCAGGATCTCGACCGTAATGTCGTTGATCACATACCCGTTGTCATCGAGCACGCCGTCCTGGCCGTGGCTGGTGTACGGGTCCAGCGCCACGTCGGTCAGCACGCCCAGTTCGGGGAAGCGGTCCTTCAGCGCGCGCACCGCACGCGGCACCAGGCCTTCGAGGCGCGTGGCCTCGATGCCATCAGGCGTCTTGATCGACGGATCGATCACAGGGAACAGCGCGATCACCGGAATGCCGAGCTTCACGCAGTCTTCGGCGATGGGCAGCAGCAAGTCCACCGACACGCGCTCCACGCCGGGCATCGACGCCACTTGCTGGCGCTGGTTCTGGCCTTCCAGGATGAAGACCGGGTAGATCAGGTTGTCGGGCGAGAGACGATTTTCACGCATCAGACGGCGCGAAAAGTCGTCGCGACGCATGCGGCGGGGGCGGTACTCGGGGAAAGTGGACATGTCGGGATCGAGGCAGATTTCTGAACGGAAGCGGGACGAATGCGGGGCGCGCGTCACCGCGAAACCCCGCGGCCAGCCATCTCGATCGCGCGCCGAAAGAAAAACTAAACTTTTGTGCCTGCCCGCTATCATACTCGCGGACACCTTGTGTTGCTTCGCGCAGCGCGGGTGTCCCCCGCTACTCCTCCCTGAGCGGGTACCCGCCCTGAACCGGTGGGAAAGTTCGTCCCCGTTGCTTGCAACGGGGCTTTTTTTTGCCGGTTCGATGGAGGCCCGCCGGCTCAGGCGGCGGGCGCCTCCGGGGCCACGGGCGGCTGGGCCTCGGGCAAGGACAACCATCCGGCCACTACGCGCTGGGCTTCCTCGATGCCGCGACGCTTGAGGCTCGAGAACAGCTGGGCGCTCATCGGCGGGGGATTGTCCATCTGGGTCGAGTACTCGGCCAGGATACGACGCGTCTCGCGCAGGGCGTTGGCGTTTTCATTGTTCGTGAGCTTGTCGGCCTTGGTCAGCAGCACATGGATCGGCCGCCGCGTGGGCAGGAACCACTCCACCATCTGGCAGTCGAGATCCGTGAAGGGGCGCCGCGCGTCCATCATCAGCACCAGGCCGGCCAGTTGCTGGCGCGTCTGGACGTAGTCGGACAGCAGGCCCTGCCAGTGGAACTTGGCCGAACCGGACACCTCGGCGTAGCCGTAGCCGGGCAGGTCGACGAGGAAGGCCTGCGGGTCCGGTACCTTCACCGGCGCCACCGAGAAATAGTTGATGTGCTGCGTGCGCCCGGGCGTGCGCGAGGAGAACGCGAGCCGCTTCTGGTTGCACAGGATGTTGATGGCCGTCGACTTGCCGGCGTTGGAGCGGCCGGCGAAGGCCACCTCGGGGACGGCCGTGGCGGGCAGGTCGCGGAGGTGGTTGACGGTAATAAAGAAGCGAGCCTGGTGTAGGAGCGACATGCGGGTGGTGCGTTGAAGCACGGTGAGGCGTTGAGGCGGACGAGCGCGCGCGCCGTGGGCGCGCGGGCGGAATGCTCGCGCCGCGGGAAGGGGAGCCGGGACGGCTGGTGCGCCGGTGCCACACGGGCAGGACCAAGACCTGAGCCAAGTCAATCCGGAAAGCGATTTATTGTACAATAACCCGGTTTACGGTCTCCTGAGCGGGTGACGTGTGGCATCCTTGCGGGTTGTAGTGCAGGGTGTCCTGTCCGGTCCGGGGCACCTTCGTGTATCCCGTTCCATCCTGATCGGATGCACGATGCTCAGGCCCTTGCAATAAGGCGCGTCCTCACCGCCAGCAGGGGCAGATCGGCATGCATTACGGTGTTCATAACAATTCTGACAAGGTGTGTGCGAATGAACCGCATTGCGAAACTTCTGGGAGTCATGGCGCTGGCTGTTCCGGCCGCCGCGATGACAGGGCTGGCATCTGCCGCAGAGCAGGCCGCCGCCAAGGCTGATCCCGCCAAGGGCGAAACGCTGTACACCCAGGGCGCGCCCGATCGCAATGTTCCCGCATGTCTCTCCTGCCACGGCGCCGCCGGCAATAGCGGCGCGGCCGCCAATCCCAAGCTGGCAGGCCAGCAGGCTGAGTACACCCACAAGCAACTCTCCGATTTCAAGGCCAAGACGCGTACTAACGCCATCATGACGCCGTATGCCTCCGCCCTGAGCGATCAGGAAATGAAGGACGTCGGTGCGTACCTGGCCAAGCAGCAGCTGAAGCCGGCCACGGCGAAGAACAAGGATACGATCGAGGCCGGGCAGAAGATCTACCGCGGCGGTATCGCGGCCAAGGGCGTGCCCGCGTGCGCGGCCTGCCATGGCCCGACCGGCGCCGGCATTCCGGCCCAGTACCCGCGCATCGGCGGCCAGTATTCTGAATACACCGAAGCGCAACTGGTGGCGTTCCGCCAGGGCACCCGTAAGAATAATTCGGTCATGAGCACGATCACAGCCAGGATGTCGGATGCCGAGATCAAGGCCGTGGCGGATTACGTCGCTGGCGTCCGTTAAAGTCGTACCGGCCCACGCGCCACGGCACCTCCAGCGGTGAACCGGACGCGCGGGCAACAATCGAAGAGGGTGGCCCTGCCTGCAAGCGGGACCACCCTTTTTTCATGTTTTTGCGACGTCAGCCGCATGCTGCACCGGCATTACCCAGAAACCTGTCACCGCCCATGTCCACCCCATCCACTTCAGGGCTGCACCTGAAGACCCCCCACCGCGTGCTGCGCGACGGCGTGGAACTGCTGTCCTCGATGCGCTTCGCCATCACGCTGCTGACGGTGATCGCCATCGCCAGCATCATCGGTACGGTGCTCAAGCAGAACGAGCCGTATCCAAACTACGTCAACCAGTTCGGGCCGTTCTGGGCGGACCTGTTCCACGCGCTGTCGCTCCAGAAGGTCTACAGTTCCTGGTGGTTCCTGCTGATCCTGGCGTTCCTCGTGATTTCCACGTCCCTGTGCATCACCCGCAACGGTCCGCGGATGATTGCCGACATGCGCTCGTGGAAAGACCATGTGCGCGAACGCAGCCTGCGCGCGTTCCACCATCGTGCCGAGTACGAGGCCCCGCGCGGCCGCGAGGAGGCGGTGGGCAGGCTGACCGCGCTGCTGCGCAACCGTGGCTACCGCGTGAAGCCGGTGGCGCACGAGGGGGCCACGCTGCTGGCGGCCAAGGCCGGGGCGGCGAACAAGCTCGGCTATATCCTGGCGCACACGTCCATCGTGGTGATCTGCATCGGCGGCCTGCTCGATGGCGACATGCTGATCCGCGCCCAGATGTGGTTCGGCGGCAAGAGCCCAATCGACGGCAACGCCATCATCAGCGAGATTCCGGCCAAGCACCGCCTGTCGGCCAGCAACCCCGGGTTCCGGGGTAATGCCTTCGTGCCCGAGGGCGCCACGGTGTCCACGGCCATCCTGAACATTGCCGATGGCGCGCTGGTCCAGGACTTGCCGTTCACGATCACGCTCAAGAAATTTTCGGTGGATTACTACACCACGGGCATGCCGAAGCTGTTCGCCTCGGATGTGGTGGTGACGGACCGCGCCACGGGCAAGCAGACCGAGGCAACGATCAAGGTCAATGAGCCGCTGATCGTCGATGGCGTGGCAATTTACCAGTCGAGCTTCGAGGATGGCGGCTCCAAGCTCAAGTTCGTGGGCTATCCGATGTCGGGCGCGGCGCACCGCACCTTCGCGCTGGCTGGCACGGTCGGCGGCAACGCCAAGCTGGCTGGCACCGGTACCGGGGCGGATCAGGAGGATTTGACCGTCGAATTCAGTGATTTTCGACTGATGAATATCGAGAACGTCACCGATGCCTCGGGCAAGCCCGACGCTCGGGGCGTGGCGCGCAAGTCGCTGAACCAGACGCTCGAGCAGCACCTGGGCGCGGCGGCCAGCACGGACAAGGAGAAGACGCTGCGCAACGTCGGCCCGTCGGTGCAATACAAGCTGCGCGACCGCACCGGCCAGGCGCGCGAATACAACAACTACATGGTGCCGGTGCAGCTGGAGGGCCAGTCGGTGTTCCTGGCCGGCATGCGGGAGTCGCCGAGCGAGGCGTTCCGCTACCTGCGCATTCCGGCCGACGACCAGAACGGCGTGGGCGACTGGATGCGCCTGCGCGCGGCGCTGCAGGACAGCGCGATGCGTGGCGAAGCCGCGCGCCGTTTTGCGGCCATCTCGATGCCCGGCGCCGATAAGGACACGCTGCGCAAGCAACTCGCCGAGAGCGCCCAGCGCGCGATGGACCTGTTCGCCGGCGCCACGCGCAGCGCGCCCGATGCGCCGCCGGGCGGCTTCACCGCCATCGCCGCGTTCCTCGAAAAGTCCGTGCCGCCCGCCGAGCAACAGAAGGCGGCCGATGTGCTGCTGAGGATTCTCAATGGCTCGATGTGGGAATTGTGGCAACTGTCGCGTGAGCGCGACGACCTGCCGGCCATCGCGAACGATGCGAAAAGCGGCGCTTTCCTGCAGCAGGCCATCAACACGCTGTCGGACAGTTTCTTCTACGGCGCGCCGGTTTTCCTGCAGCTCGATGACTTCCAGCAGATCAAGGCCAGCGTGTTCCAGATGACGCGTGCGCCGGGCAAAAACATCGTGTATCTTGGCTGTTTGCTGCTCGTTCTTGGCGTTTTTTCGATGTTCTACATCCGCGAGCGGCGCGTGTGGATCTGGATCAAGGACAGTGCCGCGCAGGGGCCGGACAATGCGGCGCAGCGGGCCGGCAGCCATGTGCTGATGGCCATGTCGACGCAGCGCCGGACGATGGATTTCGAGAAGGAGTTCACGGCACTGCGCGACGATATCGGACGCGCAGCCGGCGCGGGGCCATCGCCGGGGACGCACCCGTCGCACCCCTCAGCCGATTCGTCGGCACATTGATGCGCACCGATCACCGGGATTCACGGCATCAATGCCCGGTGATATGCGGGTGCGATCGATATAGTACATATGCATAACTCCCAAAAGCGCAGGAAATAGAGCAGGAATGTCATGTCGTCCAATGTCAACCACGCCAACCCGGGCCTGAACCCGTCGCGCGCCAACGCTTCCAATGCCGCCAACGCCTCGATGGCGGATGCATCGGAGGCCTACCTCGAACCCTCGTTCCTGCGCCGGCTGGGCTGGCTCGACTGGGCCTTCGCGCTGTTGCTGGTGGTGGGCGCCGGGTTTGCGCTCACGCGCTACGGCGCCTGGATGAATGTCTACGACAAGGCCGTGCTGGTGGCCGCCGTGCCCACCTTCGCGCTGCTGGGCTGGCACTGGAAGGCGGTGCGGCCGCTGATGGTCGGCATGGCCGTGCTGGCGCTGTTCGCGATCCAGCTCTACCAGGGCGACCTCGCTCGCGCCGAGCAGGCCTTCTTCCTCAAGTACTTCCTGTCGAGCCAGTCGGCCATCCTGTGGATGAGCGCGCTGGTCTACCTGTCCACGCTGTTCTACTGGGTTGGCTTCCTCGCGCGGTCCGATACCGGCTCGAGCATCGGCAGCAAGCTGCTGTGGGCGGCCGTGGTGCTCGGCTTCACGGGCCTGCTGGTGCGCTGGTACGAGTCGTACCTGATCGGCGCGGACATCGGCCATATTCCCATCTCGAACCTGTACGAAGTCTTCGTCCTGTTCACGCTGATCACCTCGCTGTTCTACCTCTATTACGAACGCCGCTACGCCACGCGCGCGATGGGGCCGTTCGTGCTGCTGGTGGTGTCGGCGGCGGTGGGTTTCCTGCTCTGGTACACGGTCACCCGCAACGCGCAGGAGATCCAGCCGCTGGTGCCGGCGCTGCAAAGCTGGTGGATGAAGATCCACGTACCGGCGAACTTCATCGGCTACGGCACGTTCGCGCTGGCGGCGATGGTGTCGGTGGCGTACCTGCTCAAGGAGCGCGGGATCCTGGCCGAACGGCTGCCGTCGCTGGAGCTGCTCGACGACGTCATGTACAAGGCCATCGCGGTCGGCTTCGCGTTCTTCACCATCGCCACCATCCTGGGCGCGCTCTGGGCCGCAGAGGCCTGGGGCGGGTACTGGAGCTGGGACCCGAAGGAAACCTGGGCGCTGATCGTCTGGCTCAACTACGCGGCGTGGCTGCACATGCGTCTGATGAAGGGCCTGCGCGGCACGATGGCGGCGTGGTGGGCGCTGGTCGGCCTGCTGGTCACGACGTTCGCGTTCCTGGGCGTCAACATGTTCCTGTCGGGGCTGCATAGCTACGGCGAACTCTGACGCTGAGGTCTCCCGCTTGATCGACGAAGGCCCGCTTTGCTCAAGCGGGCCTTTTTCTTTGTGGCTACCCGGTAGAAAGTGCTGCATTGGGCGTTTATTGGCGCCTGCACCACATTTTTTTAACTTTTCGGGAATAAACGGATCACATCAGGTGTTTACTGAGGAAGTACGGCGTCGACTGGCGGCGCCGCCCTGGAGAAAAGGAGACCCAATGATGACCACTCATCGTCACACCGCTGCATCGCTGCTGCGTCCCGCCCTGCTGGCCGTGGCTTCCGCGTCCGTCGTGCTGCTGGGCGCGTGTTCCAGCATGGGCATGGGCGGCGGCAACATGCCTCCGACCGTCAAGGTGACGAACGGCGCGCTGACCGATCCGCAGGGCCTGACGCTGTACACGTTCGACCGCGACCCGGCGAATGGCGGCAAGAGTGTCTGTAACGCCACTTGCGCGACCAACTGGCCGCCACTGCTGGCGGAACCGGGCACCAGCGGCACGGGCAGCTACACCATCATCACGCGTGACGACGGCACTCGCCAGTGGGCCTACAAGGGCATGCCGCTGTATCGCTTCGCCAAGGATGCCAAGGCTGGCGACCGCGCCGGCGACAACCTCAATAACGTCTGGCACGTTGCCAAGCCCTGACCGTCTGCGCATTGCTCCCCGGGCCACGTCCGGGGAGATGTCGGACGGCAAACGGCGGGGAAATAGTTGTCAGGTTTCCCCGCACCATCCGACCAAGCCCCATGTCCAACAGAACATGCGGCCATCAGGAACGCTCCCATCATGTTGATCCCTTCCCCCAAATGGCTTCGTGGTGACGAGATCGCCACGTCCGAAATCACCCCGCGCCATATTTTCGAGTCGCGCCGCCAGCTGCTCGCGATGGCCGCCGCCGGCGCCGCGGGCAGTGTGCTGACGCCGTGGTTCGCCCGTGAGGCGTTTGCACAGGGCAACCCGGGCAAGGGCCAGCGCCTGGCGGCCACGCCGAACAACACCTACGTGATCACCGAGAAGCGCACGCCTTACGAGGACGTGACCACGTATAACAATTTCTACGAGTTCGGCACGGACAAGTCGGACCCGGCCCGCAACGCCGGCACGCTGCGGCCCCGGCCGTGGCAGGTGTCGGTGGAAGGACTGGTCAAGCAGCCGAAGGTCTACGACATCGACGAACTCGTGAAGCTCGCCCCGCAGGAGGAGCGCGTCTACAGGTTGCGCTGCGTGGAGGGCTGGTCGATGGTGATTCCGTGGATCGGCTACCCGCTCGCCGAGCTGATCCGCCGCGTGGAACCGCTCCCCGGCGCGAAGTTCGTCCAGTTCATCACGCTGGCCGACAAGAAGCAGATGCCTGGCATCAGCAGTTCCGTGCTCGACTGGCCGTATAGCGAAGGGCTGCGCATGGATGAGGCGATGCACCCGCTGGCGTTGCTCACCTTCGGCCTGTATGGCGAGGTGCTGCCGAACCAGAACGGCGCGCCGGTGCGCATGGTGCTGCCGTGGAAATACGGCTTCAAGAGCGCCAAGTCGATCGTCAAGATCCGCTTCGTGGACAAGCAGCCGCCCACCAGCTGGAACCTGGCCGCCTCGAATGAATATGGCTTCTATTCGAATGTGAATCCAGACGTCGATCACCCGCGCTGGAGCCAGGCTACCGAGCGGCGCATCGGCGAAGAGAAGGGCGGCGGCGGGTTCTCCGCGCTGTTCGCGCCCAAGCGCAAGACGCTGCCGTTCAACGGCTACGGCGCGCAGGTGGCGTCGCTGTATCAGGGCATGGATCTGAAGAAGAACTTCTGATGGCGGAGCCGGACATGATCGCGAATCAAGCCACGGCGCCGCGTGCGTCGGCCGCCGCCGCGCCCGCCCCGCGCGCTGGCGGGTTGGCGACGCTGTCGCCGTCGGGCGTGCGCGCCGTCAAGGTACTGGTGTGGATCCTGGCGCTGCTGCCGTTCGCCCGATTGCTCTATCTCGGCGCCACGGCGCAGTTCGGCGCCAATCCGCTTGAATTCGTCACGCGATCCACCGGAACCTGGACGCTGGTCATGCTCTGCGTCACGCTGGCCATCACGCCGCTGCGCCGCTTCACCGGGTGGAACTGGCTGATCAAGCTGCGGCGCATGCTCGGGTTGTTTGCGTTCTTCTACGCCGTGCAGCACTTCCTGTTGTGGCTGGGCGTGGACCGCGGGTTCGACGTCGCGTACATGATCAAGGACATCGCAAAACGTCCATTTATCACGGTGGGGTTTGCTGCGTTCGTGCTGTTGGTGCCGTTGGCGGCTACGTCGACCAATGGCATGGTCAAGCGGCTGGGCGGCAAGCGGTGGCAGGCGCTGCACAAGGCGATCTATGCGATCGCCGTGCTCGGCATCCTGCATTTCTGGTGGCACAAGGCGGGCAAGAACGACTTCAGCGAAGTGTCGATCTACGCCGCCGTGGTGTTCGTGCTGCTGGGCCTGCGGATGTGGTGGTGGGCGCGCAAGCGCGCCGCGTAGCGAGGATGGCGCGCCCCCCGCCGTGGGGAGAGGGGCGCCGCCGGGTCAGCCCTTGAGCAGGTGCTCGCCCTTGAACAGGTCGGCCGGCAGTTCGCGCTCGCGCACCAGGTGCACGGTGTCGCCATCGACCATCACCTCGGCGGCGCGGCCGCGGGTGTTGTAGTTGGAACTCATCACGAAACCATAAGCGCCGGCGGACATCACCGCCAGCAGGTCGCCCGGCTGCACGGCCAGCGCGCGGTCGCGGCCGAGCCAGTCGCCCGATTCACACACCGGGCCCACTACGTCATAGGTCACGGGCGCGTCGGCGCGCGGCGCCACGGGCTCGATCCGGTGGTAGGCCTCGTACATCGCCGGGCGCGCCAGATCGTTCATCGCCGCATCGACGATGCAGAAGTTCTTGGCCGCGCCGGGCTTCAGGAATTCCACCTGCGTCAGCAGCGCGCCGGCGTTGCCTACCAGCGAGCGGCCCGGCTCGAACAGCACCTCGCGGTGGCCATGGCCACGTGCTGCTACGCGGTCCAGCAGGGTGGTGGCGAAGCCGGTGATGTCGGGCGGGGTTTCATCGGCATAGGTGATGCCCAGGCCGCCGCCAACGTCGATGTGGTCCAGACGGATACCTTCGCGCTCAAGCGCTTCCACCACGTCGAGCACCTTGTCGAGCGCCTCCAGATAGGGCGCCACTTCCGTGATCTGCGAGCCGATATGGCAGTCGATGCCGACCACTTCGAGGTGCGGCAGCGCGGCGGCGGCACGGTAGGTCGGCAGTACGTCCTCGAACGCCACGCCGAACTTGTTGCCCTTGAGACCGGTTGAGATATAGGGGTGCGTCTTGGCATCCACGTCCGGATTGATCCGCAGCGACACGCGCGCGCGCTTGCCCAGCCGGCCGGCCACGGCGTTCAGCCGGTCCAGTTCGGGGATCGATTCGACGTTGAAGCCGCGTACGTCGTGCGCCAGCGCCAGCGCCATGTCGGCCTCGCTCTTGGCCACGCCCGAGAACACCACCTTGCGCGGATCGCCGCCGGCGGCCAGCACGCGGAGCAGTTCGCCACCGGACACAATGTCGAAACCGGCGCCCAGCTGGGCGAACACCTGCAGCACGGCCAGGTTCGAATTCGCCTTCACGGCGAACTGCACATGCGCGTTGCGGCCCTTGCAGGCGGCGGCGTAGGCCTGGTAGGCCGTGGTCAGCGCGGCGCGCGAGTAGACGTAGGTCGGCGTGCCGAACTCGGCCGCGATACGGGCCAGCGACACTTGTTCGACGGCCAGGACGCCGTCGCGGCGGGTAAAGAAATCAGTCATGTTCTGCGTGCGGAGGGGCGAGGCGCCCAGGTTACTTCGTCGAATTCGTGTTCGTGGCCGGCTCGGCAGGAACCGGCGCGCTGGTGGCGGGTTCGCCCATCGGCCGTGCCGGTGCCACCGCGCCCGCCTGGCCCAGGCCCGGATCGGGCACCGTGGGCGGGGTCGGGGCGGGCGGTACCCGGGGCATGGTCAGCGGGCCGCGAACGCCGCATCCGGTCAGGGTCATCGCGAGTACGGCGGCAAACGCCGATACAATCGCACCACGACGCAGCTTCGGGGAGTCCTTCATTGTCTGAATGCCTTGGATGGCTTGGGGTGACTTTCTGGATGGCTGGCGAAACGGCCCGGAATGCGCAGGAATCCGCGGCAAGTCCCGACAATTTTCCATTTTTCCGCCAGCCGGATCGCGACCCGGGACGTCTGTCCGGGCGCGCTGCCGGCGGCCTTGGAGTGTAGCATGCCCCCCCTCACCGAAAGCGAGTTCCTGGTACTGGCCGGCAAGGCCCTGGACCGGCTGGAAGCCGACATCGAAACCGCCGCCGACGCGGCCGACGCTGATGTCGAGATCAACCGCACCGGCAATGTCATGGAGCTGGAATTCGAGGATGGCTCGAAGATCATCGTCAATAGCCAGGCGCCGATGCAGGAGCTGTGGGTGGCAGCGAAGGCCGGCGGTTTCCACTTCCGCCACGACGGCGCCAAGTGGATGGATACGCGCAGCGGCGCCGAACTGTACGCGGCGCTCTCCACCTATATGAGCCAGCAAGCGGGCGTCACGGTGACGCTCGGCTAAGGCAGCGCCGGCCCCAGCCAACAAAAAACCGGCCGAGTGGGCCGGTTTTTTGTTGGGGCGAAAATTACCGTCCGGATGCCGATCAGGCGTTCAAGCGCCGCCGAACATCTCCAGGATCTTGCGCTTCTCGGCTTCCGTATCCTGCGCCGGACGCGCGCTCTCGTCGGGTTTGCCGGGCCACGGATCGCCCAGTCCCACCGATGCCACGCCGGCACCCGCCGCGTTCTCCTCGAGCGTCCAGTCGCCGGCCACCATCACCACGCCTTCCGGCGCCTGCCGGTCCGGGCTCTCGGGCACGCCCTTGAGCGCCTTGCTCATATAGCTGACCCAGATCGGCAGCGCCAGGCCGCCACCGGTCTCGCGCACGCCCAGGCTCTTGGGCTGGTCGTAGCCCATCCACGCAATCGCCACGAGCTTCGGCGTGTAGCCGGCGAACCAGGCATCCACGGCATCGTTCGTGGTACCGGTCTTGCCGGCCAGGTCGTTGCGGCCCAGGCGCTGCTTGGCCGGGTTGGCCGTGCCGCTACGTACCACCTCGCGCAGCATGCTGTCGGCGATGAACGCGGTGCGCGCATCCAGCACGCGCACGGCGTCCTGGCCAGCCTTCTGCGGACGGGTCTCGGAGATCACGTTGCCGCGCGAATCCACCACGCGCTGGATGAGGTACGGATTGACGCGATAGCCGCCGTTGGCGAACACCGAGTAGGCGCCGGCCATCTGGAGCGGCGTCACCGCGCCGGAGCCCAGCGCCATCGGCAGGTAGGCCGGGTGCTTGTCGGCCTCGAAGCCGAACCGCGTGATGTAGTCCTGCGCGTACTGCGTGCCGATCGCGCGAAGAATTCGTACGGATACGAGGTTCTTCGACTTGGCCAGCGCGCGGCGCATCGTCATCGGGCCTTCGAACTTGCCGTCGTAGTTCTTCGGCTCCCAGACCTGGCCGCCGGTGTCGGGGCCGATCGTCAGCGGGGCGTCGTTGATCACCGTGGCGGGCGAGAAGCCCTTCTCCAGCGCGGCTGTGTAGATGAACGGCTTGAAGCTCGAGCCCGGCTGGCGCCACGCCTGCGTCACGTGGTTGAACTTGTTGCGGTTGAAGTCGAAGCCGCCGACCATCGCGCGGATCTCGCCATCTTCAGGATTCAACGAGACGAAGGCGGCCGCCACCTCAGGCAGCTGGGTGACGGACCACGTGTTGTCCTTGGCGTCCTGCGTGACGCGGATGATCGCGCCGGGGCGGATCTTGACCTTGGGCTGGGCATTGGCCGACAGCGACGGCGAGATGAAGCGCAGCGCCGCGCCCTCGATCGTCGCCACCTCGCCCGAGAGCAGCGTGGCGCGTACCTGCTTCGGCGTCACGCTGGTGACCACGGCCGAGCGCAGGTCGTCGCTGCCCGGGTGCTCCACCAGGGCGTCGTCGATGGCCTGCTCGCGTTCGGACAGATTCGACGGCAGGTCGACGAACGCCTCCGGGCCGCGATAGCCGTGCTTGCGCTCGTAGGTCATGATGCCGCCGCGCACCGCGTCGTACGCGGCGTCCTGGTCGGCCTTGTTCAGCGTCGTGTAGACGTTGAGGCCGCGTGTATAGGTCTCCTCGCGATATTGTGCGTACATGAGCTGGCGCACGATTTCCGCGACGTATTCGGCATGGGTGGAGAACTCGTTACCCTCGCCGCGCACCTTCAGCTCCTCGCGCACGGCCTGGTCGTACTGCGCCGGCGTGATGTAGCCGAGGTCGCGCATGCGCTGGAGGATGTATTCCTGGCGCACCTTGGCGCGGCGCGGGTTCACCACGGGGTTGTAGGCCGACGGCGCCTTCGGCAGGCCAGCCAGCATGGCGGCCTCGGCCGGCGTCACGTCCTTGATCGACTTGCCGAAGTAGACCCGCGCGGCGCTGGCGAAGCCGTAGGCGCGCTGCCCCAGGTAGATCTGGTTCATGTACAGCTCGAGGATCTGGTCCTTGGTCAGGTTCGCCTCGATCTTGTACGCCAGCAGCATCTCGTAGATCTTGCGCGTGTAGGTCTTCTCGCTCGAGAGGAAGAAGTTGCGCGCCACCTGCATGGTGATGGTGGAGGCGCCCTGCGACAGCCCGCCACGCAGGTTGGCCAGCCCGGCGCGCAGCACGCCCACGAAGTCGACGCCGCCGTGCTCGT
This sequence comes from Cupriavidus sp. 01L43, assembly GCF_056399925.1. NCBI lineage: Bacteria > Pseudomonadati > Pseudomonadota > Betaproteobacteria > Burkholderiales > Burkholderiaceae > Cupriavidus > Cupriavidus sp. 01L43. The sequence continues at coordinate 116,795 of NZ_JBFTSH010000013.1, read as the reverse complement.
AGAAACGGTCGTCCTCGATCGCGAGCACGGCCTTCTTCATGACGTCCGGGATCTCGGTGATCGGCACGAAGTTGCGGCGCTCCTCGCCGAACTCGCCGATCAGCACGTTGTCCGCCGTGTAGATCCGCAGCGGGATCTTCGGCCGGTAGTCGGTGATGGTGTCCAGCGATGGCAGGTTGGGCGCGGCCACGACCAGCGCGTAGCCCACCAGCAGCGCCACGGCGACCAGCCCGGCGACAAGCAGTCCAATCAGCCCGAACATGATCCGCGCCCAGAGCGGACGGCGGACGGGAAGGGACGGCTTCTGTTGTGCTGTGGCCATAAGGGTTTACCTAATCAGAGTGCCCGGATTATATCGTCGGGGATGGGGCGTCCCCGGTGCGCCGTGCCGCAAAAGGCGCTATCGCCCTGTTACAAGATGTAATCCTGTTGAGATCAGGTTGTCACGGCGCGCAGGTCTTCGGCGCAGGGCGGGTTGGCGGGTGTCGCGAAGGCGTGTTGGCCGGGAGACCGGATCGAGGGTGACCGATGCGGTGGCGCGACGCTCTGTAACGGGCTTGAGGTGGACCGTGGGATTTTGGCAACGCTTTCGTGCGGCCCGTCTGAAAAAGAAAGCGTGGTCAGATCGGCACATTGCGCGCGCCTCTGCTTTTTGTGAGAATCCACGAACATAAAAGAGCAAACGTTTCATCCAAGAAACTAATCTGGCTCGCCCCATTAGAGCAGTCATGCCGTGGGCGAGTTCAAATGTCAGGGGGTCACCTTGCGACGGGGCATCTTGTCGGGTCTTCTGCGCCGGACTACGGTCGGCGTAGATATCGGGTCGTCCAGCGTCAAGGTCGTGGAGCTGTCCGTTGGGGCGGGCAAACACGACTTCAGGCTGGAAAAATGCGCCAGCGAACTGCTGGACCGCAACGCCGTTGCCGATGGCAACGTCGTCAACATCGAGGCCGTGGGCATCGCGCTGAAGCGAGCCCTTGGCAAGGCCGGTATTCGTACCAAGGACGTTGTCCTTGGCGTGCCGTCCATGCTGACGGAATCTCAGACTGTCAGTCTTCCGGACAACCTGTCCGAGGACGAACTCTATTCGCAGGTCGAATCGGAGGCGCATCGCCTCTATCCGCCTTCCCAGGCGGTGAATTTCGACTTCGCGGTGATTGGCCCCAACGAGACCGAAGGCGGGATTGGCGTGCGCGTGACGGCCGCCAACAGCGATCGCGTGCAGGAGCGGGTGACGGCGGCCGAAATGGCTGGCCTGAAGCCGCAGGTGATGGATGTCGAGGAGTACGCCGTGCAGCGCTCGGTCGTACAGATGCTCGGCGTGCCGTCCTCCCTGACCGAGACCGATGCCAAGGATCTCCCCGTGGTCGCCGTCATCCACCTCGGTGGCAGTCGCTCCAAGGCGATCTTCTACCAGGGCTGGAAGGAACTCTACGAACAGCCACTGAACAGCTACGGCGACCAGCTCACGCAGAGCGCCGCGCGCATGTTCACGCTGGATGCCCTCAAGGCCGAGATCAAGAAGCGCAAGAACACGCTGCCTGAAGCGTGGCGCGCGCAATTGCTCAAGCCGTCGCTGGAAGCCCTGGCGATGGAAGTGCAGGGCGCCATCGGCAACTTCGTAGCCAGTTCCAGCCTGGGCCGGGTCGACGAGATCCTGCTCTCGGGCGGACATGCCTCGCTGCTGGGGGTGCAGGCCGCCATCCAGCAGCAGACGCAGATCACTACCACGCTGGCCAATCCTTTCGCCAACATGATGACCGCAGGCAACGTCAACGAGCGCTATCTCCAGCGCGACTTGCCGGCCTACATCGTCAGTGCGGGACTGGCATTGCGCGGGCTGCAATAACCCACGGGGGGAGAAGCATGTCCACGACGACGAACACCATCCCGTCGGTCAACCTGCTGCCGTATCACGAGGCCCGCAAAGCCGCGCGGCGCAAGAAGGTCTATTCGCTCCTGGGCGGCGCGGCCGCCGCCGGGGCGGTCATCGTGCTGATCGGCGGGTTCTATATCGACTCGCAGATCGAGGCCGTGACGGCGCGCAACGCCGTGCTGCAGCAGGCCAACACGCAGATGGATGGCCAGATCCGCGAGGTCAACACGCTCAAGAAGGATATCGAGGCCCTGCTGGACCGCCAGCGCGCCATCGAGAGCCTGCAGGCGGAGCGCAACCTGCCCGTGCAGCTGCTCGAAGAGCTGGTGCGCCAGGTGCCGGAAGGCGTCTACCTGACCAGCCTGAAGCAGACCGGCGACAGCTTTGTCATGGCTGGCGTGGCGCAGTCCAACGAACGCGTGTCCGAACTGCTGCGCAATATCGACCAGGTGACGTGGCTCGACCGCGCCGAACTGGTGGAATCGAAGGCCGTGACGATGACCAACAACCTGCGCGAGCAGCGCCGGCTGTTTGATTTCTCGATGCGGTTCTCCTATCGCGCGCCGGAAGTGCCTGGCGACAAGAAGAAGGGCGCCGCCTCCGATGCCGCGGCCAAACCTGCAGCGGGGAAGGTCTGATCATGGCACTCAATTCGGATATTTCCCTCAATGACCTGACCGCGCAGTTCCGCGGCCTGAACCTGAACGAACCCGAGACCTGGCCGGCCGCGCCGCGCCTGCTGTTCTCGGCGCTGGCCGCCGTGATCGTGCTGGTGGTCGGCTGGCAGTTCTACTGGAGCGACAAGAACACCGAACTCGAACGCAAGCATGCGGAGCACGAGACGCTGAAGCAGTCGTTCAAGACCAAGGTGGCGCAGGTGGCCAATCTGGACGCGCTGCGCGCCCAGAAGACGGAGGTGGAAAAGCGCGTGGCGCTGGCCGAGCGCCAGTTGCCGAACAGCACCGAGATGGATGCGCTGCTGGCTGACGTGAACCACGCCGGCGTGGCGCGCGGCCTCCAGTTCGAGCTGTTCAAGCCGCAGGCCGCCGTGGTCAAGTCGTATTTCGCCGAAATTCCGGTGAACCTGAAGGTCACCGGCCGCTACCACGACGTCGCGCTGTTCAACGCGGACGTGGCGGCGCTCTCCCGGATCGTTTCGATGCGCAACCTGAACATGGCGGTGGCCAAGGACGGCACGTTGTCGATGGAAGCGCAGGCCATGGCCTACCGCGCCCTGGATCCGGACGAGCAGGCGGCCCAACGCCGCGCCGCCGCGGACGCTGCCGCCAAGAAGGCCAAGGGAGGTGCCAAGTGAGCCGGTTGACACATCGCCCCCCGCATCGCATTGCCATGATGTCACGCACGTCCCGCACGCCGCGCCGGCTGGCAGCCGCCGCTGTTGCGATGCTGGCCGCCACCACGCTGACCGCCTGCGGCGCCAGCGAGGACGAAGGGCTGCAGCAGTGGATGAGCCAGACGCGCGCCGCCAAGGCGCCGCCGCCGGAGCCGCTGCCCGAGGTCAAGCCGTACGTGCCGCGCGAATACGGCGGCCGCACGTCGCCGGAACCGTTCGCGCAGACCAAGATTGGTGAGCTGAACAAGACGATGTCTGAGTCGCCGGAGGCCGGACGGCGACGCGAGCCGCTTGAGGAATTCCCGCTGGAAAACTTCAAGATGCTCGGCATGCTGAAAAAAAACGGCGAGACCTACGGTGTCGTACGCGTAGATAACAAGATCCACCACGTCAAAGTGGGTCAGTATCTCGGCCAGAGTTATGGCCGGGTGGTCCGCATCAACGATCAAGAGATCGTGTTGCGCGAATTGGTTCGGGAAGGGGTCTCAGATTGGAAAGAGAAAATGACCAGCCTGAAGCTGGAGGCATCCGCATGATCACGGCACGATGGTACCGGGCGCTTGCGGGCGCAGCAGCGATGGCATTGGTGCTGGCCTCTCCGGCCGCACACGCTCAGACTAACCAGCTCAAGCAGGTGGAAGCCAACGTCGTTGGCGAGCAGACCGTGTTCACGGTCGACCTGCAAGGGCCGCTCACGCAGAAGCCTGCGGACTTCACCACGCAGAATCCGGCGAAGATCGCGATCGACTTCTTCGACACGGGCTTCCCTGCCGGCCGTGCGCAGTACGAGTACGCCGGCAAGGTGCTCAAGAGCGCCAATGTGATGCAGATCGGCGACCGCACCCGCGTGGTGCTGAACCTGAGCCGCTCGGCCACGTATCGCACGGAAGTGCGCGGCAACCAGTTCGTGGTGTTGCTGGACAACGTGGCGCAGACCAGCACGACGTCGGCACCGACGTTCGCGGCCAGCCCGGCGCCGGCCCAGGCGGCCAACCGCCCGGCGCTGCGCAATATCGACTTCCGGCGCGGCACCGACGGTGCAGGGCGGGTGGTCGTGGACCTGTCCTCGCGCGACTCGGGCATCAATATCCAGCAACAGGGCCAGAACCTGGTGGTGGACTTCATGGGCACCGCGCTACCGCAGGACCTGCGCCGCCGCTTCGACGTGACGGACTTCGGCACGCCGGTACAGGGCATGCGCGCCAGCGACGCCAACGGCAACGCCCGCCTGACCATCGAGCCGCGCGGTAACTGGGAGTACAGCTCGTACCAGACCGACAACCAGTTCGTGGTGGAAGTGCGTCCGGTCAAGGATGATCCGAACAAGCTGATCGCCGGCCAAGGCTACCGGGGCGAGCGCCTGTCGCTGAACTTCCAGAACATCGACATCCGCTCGCTGCTCCAGGTGTTCGCCGACTTCACGAACCTGAACATCATCACGAGCGACACGGTGCAGGGCAACCTGACGCTGCGTCTCAAGGATGTGCCGTGGGACCAGGCGCTCCAGATCGTGATGGATTCGAAGGGTCTGGCCTCCCGCCGCAACGGCAACGTGCTGTGGGTGGCACCCAAGGCGGAACTGGCGACCAAGGAGAAGCTGGAACTCGAGGCGGCGCAGCAGATCACCGAGCTTGAGCCGATCCGCAGCCAGGTCTACCAGCTCAACTACCAGCGGGCGGACGATGTGCGCCGCATGCTGCTGGGCCAGAGCACCGGCGGTTCGGGTGCCAGCTCGGGCGGCGTGGCCGCGGGCGGCGCGGCCGGCACGATGGGCGCGACGCGCATGCTGTCCAAGCGCGGCTCGCTGACGGCTGACCCGCGTACCAACCAGCTGTTCGTGTCGGACGTGGCGAGCAAGCTCGAGGAAGTGCAGAACTTCCTGACGAAGATCGACATCCCGGTGCGCCAGGTGATCATTGAGGCACGTATCGTCGAGGCCAGCGACACCTTCAGCCGGAACCTCGGTGTGAAGCTGGGCTTTGCCTCGCAGCGGTCGGGAGCTGGCTACGGCAACTCGTACACCAACGTGGTGAGCCCGATCACGCAGGACGCCACGTGGGATAACGGCCCGGCCCTGAGCCTGCCGGCCGCCGCGATCAACGGCACGAACCCGGCATCGGTGGCGTTCAGCATCTTCAACGCCGGTGCGGGCCGCTTCCTGGCGCTCGAACTGTCGGCGCTGGAAGCCGACGGCAAGGGCAAGATCATCTCCAGCCCGCGCGTGGTCACTGCCAACAACATCAAGGCGCTGATCGAGCAGGGCACGGAGTTGCCGTACCAATCCGCCACGTCGAGCGGTGCCACCTCGGTGCAGTTCCGCAAGGCCAACCTGAAGCTCGAGGTCACGCCGCAGATCACGCCGGAAGGCAACGTGCTGCTGGATGTGGACGTGAACAAGGACAGCGTGGGTATCCAGACCACCAACGGCTTCGCCATCGACACCAAGCACGTGCAGACGCAGGTGCTGGTGGAGAACGGCGGCACCGTGGTGATTGGCGGTATCTACAGCCAGGAAGAGAGCAACAACTACAACAAGGTGCCGTTCCTGGGCGATATCCCGGTGATCGGCTACCTGTTCAAGAACAACGCCAAGGTCAACAACCGCACCGAGCTGCTGGTGTTCCTGACGCCGCGTATCCTGAACGACAACGTGTCGCTGAAATAACCGCGCCGGGTGCAGTACCGGGCCCGGATGCAGTAGACTGAGAGGCCGCGTCGCTTGCCGACGCGGCCTTTTTTCATTGGCGGCGTCGTCAGGCAGCCAGGCCGGAAGCGCGCGATGCCGCGTGATGTATTGTCATCACCTGTTTTGCGAAAGTCCCGGCCGGGGCGATAATGCGAAGCCGCCAGGCACCACGCCTGCTTGACCTCGATACCCCAGTGACCGCGCAAGCCACTCGCCCGAATCTCTTCTTCGTTGGCCTTATGGGCGCCGGCAAGACTACCGTCGGCCGCACCGTGGCCCGGCGTCTCAACTACCCGTTCTTCGACTCCGACCATGAGCTCGAGGCGCGTTGCGGCGTGCGGATTCCGATTATTTTCGAGCACGAGGGCGAGGCGGGCTTCCGCGACCGCGAGGCGCACATCATTGCCGAGCTGGCTTCGCGCCAGGGCATCGTGCTGGCCACGGGCGGCGGCGCCGTGCTGCGCCCGGAGAACCGCGAGGTGCTGCGCGCCAATGGCACCGTGGTCTACCTGCGCGCGAGCCCGCACGACCTGTGGCTGCGCACCCGCCACGACCGCAATCGCCCGCTGCTCCAGACCCAGGACCCCAAGGGCCGGCTCGAGGCGCTGTACGCCGAGCGCGACCCGCTCTACCGCGAAGTGGCGGATTTCATCATCGAAACCGGCAAGCCGTCCGTGGCACAGCTTGCTAATATGGTTCTGATGCAACTTGAGATGGCCGGCTTTGTGTTTCCGCCCGCGGAAGCCATCCCGGACGGCGATGCGGCCACGCCCGCGGCGCCGGACCAGCCGGCGCAGGACACCCATTCATGATTACGCTTGAAGTCGACCTCGGGACGCGCAGCTACCCGATCCATATCGGTGGCGGTCTGCTCGACCGCGCCGAATTGCTGGCGCCGCACGTGCGCGGCCAGCACGCCGTCATCGTCACCAACGAGACGGTCGGCCCACTGTACGCCGCCCGGGTGGAAGCCACGCTGGCCGCGCTCGGCAAGACCGTGCGCGTGGTCACGCTGCCGGACGGCGAGCGTTTCAAGCACTGGGAAACCCTGAACCTGATCTTCGATGCGCTGCTGAGCGCCGGCGCCGACCGCAAGACCACGCTGATCGCACTCGGCGGCGGCGTGGTGGGCGACATGACCGGGTTCGCCGCCGCCTGCTACATGCGCGGCGTGCCGTTCGTGCAGATGCCGACCACGCTGCTGGCGCAGGTGGATTCCTCGGTGGGTGGCAAGACCGGCATCAACCACCCGCTCGGCAAGAACATGATCGGCGCGTTCCACCAGCCGAACGCGGTGATCGCCGACATCGACACCCTGCGCACCCTCCCGGCCCGCGAGCTGGCGGCCGGTCTGGCCGAGGTCATCAAGCATGGCGCGATTGCCGATACGGCCTACTTCGACTGGATCGAGACCCATATCGCCGGCCTGAACGCCTGCGATACCAGCCTGATGGCCGACGCCGTGCGCCGCTCCTGCGAGATCAAGGCCGCCGTGGTGGCCCAGGACGAGCGCGAGGGCGGCCTGCGGGCGATCCTGAACTTCGGCCATACCTTCGGCCATGCCATCGAGGCGGGCATGGGCTACGGCGAGTGGCTGCACGGCGAGGCGGTGGGCTGCGGCATGGTCATGGCTGCCGACCTGTCGCACCGGCTGGGCTTCATCGATACCGAGACGCGCGCGCGCATCCGCGAGCTGACCCGGGCGGCCATGCTGCCCGTGGTGGCGCCGGAACTCGGCATCGACCGCTATATCGAACTGATGAAAGTGGACAAGAAGGCCGAGGCGGGCAGCATCAAGTTCATCCTGCTGAAGAAGCTTGGCGATGCTTTCATCACCACCGTGCCCGACGCGGACCTGCGCGAGACGCTGCGCCACGCGACGTTGAAACCCCCAACCGAGGCACCGGTCGCCTGAACCCGCGATCGGCCATGCCTTGCAACCCCAAGCCTCGCCACCGGATTGCCGCATGACCGACCTCGAATCCCACCTCGCCCCGTACGCCGCCCACTCGTCGCAGTCGCGGGGGCGGGTGCATGCCGAATCGGCGTCGTCGTCGCGCAGCGAATTCCAGCGTGACCGCGACCGCGTGATCCACAGCACCGCGTTCCGGCGCCTGGAGTACAAGACCCAGGTGTTTGTGAACCATGAGGGCGACCTGTTCCGCACCCGGCTCACGCACAGCCTGGAGGTGGCGCAGATCGCGCGGTCCATCGCCCGCAACCTGCGCGTCAACGAGGATCTGGTCGAGGCGATCTCACTGGCGCACGACCTTGGCCACACCCCGTTCGGCCATGCCGGGCAGGACGCGCTGAACCTCTGCATGAAGAACCACGGCGGTTTCGAGCACAACCTGCAGAGCCTGCTGGTGGTGGACGAGCTGGAGGAGCGCTACGGCGGCTTCAACGGCCTGAACCTGACGTTCGAGACGCGTGAGGGCATTCTCAAGCATTGCTCGCGGGTCAACGCGGCGGCGCTCGGGGAGCTGGGGCGGCGCTTCTTGGAGGGCGCGCAGCCGTCGCTGGAGGCCCAGCTGGCCAATCTGGCCGATGAGATCGCGTACAACAACCACGATATCGACGATGGCCTGCGCTCGGGGCTGCTGACGCTGGAACAGCTCGACGAAGTGCCGATGTGGGGCCGCCACCGGGCCGAGGTCACGGCCGCATTCCCGGGCATCAATGGCCGGCGCGCCATCAATGAGACGGTTCGCCGCATGATCAACACGCTGATCGTCGACCTGATCGAGACCACCGGGCGCAATATCGCCGCAGCCAACCCCAAGAATATCGATGCGGTGCGCGCCGCCGGGCCGCTGGTCGCCTTCAGCCCCAAGGTCCACGAGGAGGCCGCGGCGCTCAAGCGCTTCCTGTTCCGTCATCTATATAGGCACTATCTGGTGATGCGGATGTCCGCCAAGGCCCAGCGGATCATTTCGGACCTCTTCGGCGCCTTCATGCAGGACTCCCGCCTGTTGCCGCCGCAGTACCAGGCCAGCCATGGCGGCGACCAGCCGCGCCTGATTGCCCATTACATCGCCGGGATGACGGATCGCTACGCGATTCGCGAGCACCGCCGGATCTTCGCCGTCAGCGAGAGCGACTGATCCCGCCACGTCCCGAATTAAATGGGGACGGATCAGGCTATCATGCGGGGATTGCTGATTCACGTTCCTCGAATCCCCCGATGGCGCGCCTTCCCCGATTCTCCCCAGCCGGCTTGCCGGCGCTCGTGTTGCAACGCGGCAACAATCGTCAGCCCGTGTTCCTGGGCCCGGACGACTACCTCCATTACCTCGATTGCCTGCGCATGGCCGCGCGCGAGCATGAACTGGCCGTCCATGCCTACGCGCTGCGCCCAAACCATATCCATCTGGTGGCCACGCCCAAGGGGCCCGATTCCCTGAGCCTGGCGATGCAGGCCGTCGGCCGCCGCTACGCGCGGCACTTCAACCGGGTGGCCAATCGCACCGGCACGCTCTGGGAAGGGCGCTTCCGCTCGGCCGTGATCGAACCCAATGCCTGGCTGCTGCCGGCCATGCTCTATGCCGAAGGCAACGCGCTGCGTGCCGGCGAGGTGATGACGGCCGAAGCCGATCGCTGGAGCAGCTACCGCCATCACGCGGGCATCGAGTCCAGCCCACTTGTGAGCGATCACTCTGCCTACTGGGAGCTTGGCAACACGCCTTTCGAGCGCCAGTCGAACTATCGCGCGCTCACTGCCGAAGGGCTGTCCGGCAAGACGCTCGCCACACTGCGCAAACATGCCCATAGCGGGTGGCCGCTCGGCAACGAAGCCTTCCTGGCGCAGCTGGAGCGTCATGCCACGCGGCGCGTGCAGCCGTTGCCGAAGGGCCGGCCGCGCCGCGCCAGCGAGGAAGATCTCGACGAGGCTCCGGCCACCAATGCACCAGCCTGAAGATTAAGTGCGCAAAAGTTAATGTGTCCCCATTAAAAATGCGCCCTGAACCGGGGCGATTTTTAATGTGTTCTGACCCCATTTAAAATTTTTGCGATACATTCCCGATTCTCATATAGTTGCTCCACCCACAGTCATTGTGCGGCGCGTCACGCTCGTGTACGCCGCTGCGGTCCCGCTGCCTGCCATCCGCCCGTCAAAGAGGCGCCTGCATCCAGCCACCCCCGTTCGGTCTGCCTTGCCGCGCGCGCTGCCTTCACCGGAATTCAGCCCGTGGACCACTCGCAACACCCCGCCGATCCCATCGATACCGCCGCCCGCCCGCAAGCGCAGGGCCTCTATGACCCGGCCAACGAGCATGACGCCTGCGGCGTCGGCATGGTTGCGCACATCAAGGGCCGCAAGTCGCACGAGATCATCTCGCAGGGCCTGAAGATCCTCGAGAACCTCGACCATCGCGGCGCCGTGGGTGCCGACAAGCTGATGGGCGACGGCGCCGGCATCCTGATCCAGATCCCGGACCAGTTCTACCGCGAGGAAATGGCCAAGCAGGGCGTGACCCTGCCGCCGAACGGCGAGTACGGCGTGGGCATGATCTTCCTGCCGAAGGAACACGCCTCGCGCCTGGCCTGCGAGCAGGAGCTCGAGCGCACGGTGCGCCTGGAAGGCCAGGTCGTGCTGGGCTGGCGTGACGTGCCGGTGGACTGCAACATGCCGATGTCCCCCACGGTGCGCACCACCGAGCCGGTGATCCGCCAGATCTTCATTGGCCGTGGCCGCGACATCATGACCACGGACGCGCTGGAACGTAAGCTCTACGTCATCCGCAAGACCGCCAGCCACGCCATCCAGGCGCTCAAGCTCAAGCACGGCAAGGAATACTTCGTGCCGTCGATGTCGGCCCGTACCGTGGTGTACAAGGGCCTGCTGCTGGCCACCCAGGTGGGCGAGTACTACCTCGACCTGCAGGACCCGCGCGCCGTCTCGGCCCTGGCCCTGGTGCACCAGCGCTTCTCCACCAACACCTTCCCGGCCTGGGAGCTTGCCCACCCGTACCGCATGGTCGCCCACAACGGCGAAATCAACACGGTCAAGGGCAACGTCAACTGGGTCAACGCGCGCACGGGCGCCATCTCGTCGCCGGTGCTCGGCGACGACCTGCCCAAGCTGTGGCCGCTGATCTACCCGGGCCAGTCCGATACGGCATCGTTCGACAACTGCCTCGAACTGCTGACGATGGCCGGCTACCCGCTCGTCCACGCGATGATGATGATGATCCCGGAAGCCTGGGAACAGCACACGCTGATGGACGACAACCGCCGCGCGTTCTACGAGTACCACGCCGCCATGATGGAGCCGTGGGACGGCCCCGCCGCCATCTGCTTCACCGATGGCCGCCAGATCGGCGCCACGCTGGACCGTAACGGCCTGCGTCCGGCCCGTTTCTATGTGACGGAAGACGACGTGGTCGTGCTGGCCTCCGAAGCCGGCGTGCTGCCGTTCCCCGAGTCGCGCGTGGTGCAGAAGTGGCGCCTGCAGCCCGGCAAGATGTTCCTGATCGACATGGAACAGGGCCGCATCATCGACGACAAGGAGCTCAAGGACAACCTGGCCAACGCCAAGCCGTACAAGAGCTGGATCGATGCCGTGCGCATCAAGATGGACGAACTCGAGGCCAAGCCCGAGGATGTGGCCGCCGAGAAGAAGCCCGTGGCGCCGCTGCTGGACCGCCAGCAGGCCTTCGGCTACACGCAGGAGGACGTCAAGTTCCTGATGGCGCCGATGGCGCTGGCCGGCGAGGAAGCCACCGGCTCGATGGGCAATGACTCGCCGCTGGCCGTGCTGTCGTCCAAGAACAAGACGCTGTACCACTACTTCAAGCAGCTGTTCGCCCAGGTGACCAACCCGCCGATCGACCCGATCCGCGAGAACATGGTCATGTCGCTGGTGTCGTTCATCGGCCCGAAGCCGAACCTGCTCGAACTGAACAACATCAACCCGCCGATGCGCCTCGAAGTGTCCCAGCCCGTGCTGGACTTCAAGGACATCGCCAAGATCCGCAACATCGAGCACTACACCGGTGGCAAGTTCCGCGCATACGAGCTGAACATCTGCTATCCGACGGCATGGGGCAAGGAAGGCATCGAGGCGCGCCTGGCGTCGCTGTGCGCCGAGGCCGTGGATGCCGTGCGCTCGGGCTACAACATCCTGATCGTGTCCGACCGCCGCGTCGATGCCGATCATGTGGCGATTCCGGCACTGCTGGCGACGTCGGCCATCCACCATCACCTGGTGGAGAAGGGCCTGCGCACGTCCGCCGGCCTGGTGGTGGAAACCGGCTCCGCGCGTGAAGTGCACCACTTCGCGCTGCTGGCTGGCTACGGCGCCGAAGCCGTCCACCCGTACCTGGCCATGGAAACGCTGGCCGACATGGCCACCGGCCTGTCTGGCGACCTGTCGCCCGAGAAGGCGGTCAAGAACTTCGTCAAGGCGATCGGCAAGGGCCTGTTCAAGGTGATGTCCAAGATGGGCATCTCCACGTACATGTCCTACACCGGCGCGCAGATCTTCGAGGCCATCGGCCTGTCGCGCGAACTGGTGCAGAAGTATTTCCACGGCACGCCGTCCAATGTGGAAGGCATCGGCATCTTCGAGGTTGCCGAGGAAGCCATCCGTCTGCACCGCGACGCGTTTGGCAACAACCCCGTGCTCGAGTCCATGCTCGAAGCCGGCGGTGAGTACGCCTACCGCGTGCGGGGCGAGGAGCATATGTGGACGCCGGATTCGGTGGCCAAGCTCCAGCACTCGGTGCGCGCCGATGACGGCAAGGGTGCCTACCAGACGTACAAGGAATACGCGAACATCATCAATGACCAGAGCCGCCGTCACATGACGCTGCGTGGCCTGTTCGAGTTCAAGGTCGATCCGTCGCGCGCCATTCCGCTCGAGGAAGTGGAGTCGGCCAAGGACATCGTGAAGCGTTTCGCCACGGGTGCCATGTCGCTCGGCTCGATCTCGACCGAAGCCCACACCACGCTGGCCGTGGCGATGAACCGCATCGGCGGCAAGTCGAACACCGGCGAAGGCGGCGAGGACGAGAAGCGCTACCGGAACGAACTGCGCGGCATCCCGATCAAGCAGGGCGATACCCTCAAGGGCCTGCTGGGCGACCATGTGATCGAGCGTGACCTGCCGCTGCAGGCAGGCGACTCGCTGCGCAGCAAGATCAAGCAGGTGGCATCGGGCCGCTTTGGCGTGACCGCCGAGTACCTGGCGTCGGCCGACCAGATCCAGATCAAGATGGCCCAGGGCGCCAAGCCTGGCGAGGGCGGCCAGCTGCCCGGCCACAAGGTGTCGGACTACATCGGCAAGCTGCGTTACTCGGTGCCGGGCGTGGGCCTGATCTCGCCGCCGCCGCACCATGACATCTACTCGATCGAGGATCTGGCACAGCTGATCCACGACCTGAAGAACGTGAACCCGGTGTCGGACATCTCGGTCAAGCTGGTGTCCGAAGTGGGCGTGGGCACCGTGGCGGCCGGCGTGGCGAAGGCCAAGGCCGACCACGTGGTGATCGCCGGCCATGACGGCGGCACCGGCGCTTCGCCGTGGTCGTCGATCAAGCACGCCGGCACGCCGTGGGAGCTGGGCCTGGCCGAGACGCAGCAGACGCTGATGCTCAACGGCCTGCGCAACCGCATCCGCGTGCAGGCTGACGGCCAGATGAAGACCGGCCGCGACGTGGTGATCGGCGCGCTGCTGGGCGCTGACGAGTTCGGCTTCGCCACGGCACCGCTGGTGGCCGAGGGCTGCATCATGATGCGCAAGTGCCACCTGAACACCTGCCCGGTGGGCGTGGCCACGCAGGATCCGGCGCTGCGCAAGAAGTTCCAGGGCAAGCCCGAGCACGTGGTGAACTTCTTCTTCTTCGTTGCCGAGGAAGCGCGCGAGATCATGGCCCAGCTGGGCATCCGCACGTTCGATGAGCTGATCGGCCGCGCCGACCTGCTCGACATGCGCAACGGCATCGAGCACTGGAAGGCGCGTGGCCTGGACTTCGGCCGCATCTTCTACCAACCGGCGTTCGCCGCCGACGTGCCGCGCTTCCATACGGACGTGCAGGACCACGGTCTGTCGGTGGAAGCCGGCAAGGCGCTGGACCATGTGCTGATCGCCAAGGCGCGTCAGGCCATCGACAAGGGTGAGCGCGTGTCGTTCATCCAGCCGGTGAAGAACGTGAACCGCACGGTGGGCGCGATGCTGTCCGGCGTGATCGCCAAGCAGTATGGCCACGAGGGCCTGCCCGACGACACCATCCACATCCAGCTGCAGGGCACGGCCGGCCAGTCGTTCGGCGCGTTCCTGGCGCACGGCATCACGCTGGATCTGGTGGGCGACGGCAACGACTACGTCGGCAAGGGCCTCTCCGGCGGCCGCGTGATCGTGCGCACGCCGCACGAGTTCCGCGGCGACCCGACGCGCAACATCATCGTCGGCAACACGGTGCTGTACGGCGCCATCGCCGGCGAGGCATTCTTCAACGGCGTGGCCGGCGAACGCTTCGCGGTGCGCAACTCGGGCGCAGTGGCGGTGATCGAGGGCACGGGCGACCACGGTTGCGAGTACATGACCGGCGGCACGGTGGTCGTGCTGGGCGGCACGGGCCGCAACTTCGCGGCGGGCATGTCCGGCGGCGTGGCGTACGTCTATGACGAGGATGGCCTGTTCGACAAGCGCTGCAACACGTCGATGGTGGCGCTGGAGGCGGTGCTCGCCTCGGCCGACCAGGAGAAGGGCCAGCCCAAGTCGCAGTGGCACAAGCAGGGCGGCAAGCGCGAGCTGGACGAGGTGATCCTGCGCAACCTGATCGAGCAGCATTTCCGCTACACCGGTTCGGAGCGCGCCAAGGCGCTGCTGGCGGACTGGACCACGGCGCGCCGCAAGTTCGTCAAGGTCTTCCCGACCGAGTACAAGCGCGCCCTGGGCGAGATGTACGCCAAGGAGCAGGCCGCCCGCGACAACGACCGCGAGGCGATTGCCGCCTGACGGCGCGCATCGGCCATCCCCACGAGACGGCGCCGCGCGGCATGCCCGCGGCGCCAACAAGATACTGACCCCACGCGAGGCCGGCCCCGCCGCCTCGCGCCAGCTAGACCAAGGACGCAACATGGGTAAGGCGACTGGCTTTCTCGAATTTCCCCGCCAGAACGAAGGCTATGAGCCGGTAGTCAAGCGTGTGAAGCACTACAAGGAGTTCGTCTTCGCGCTGTCCGACAGCGAGGCGAAGATCCAGGGTGCACGCTGCATGGACTGCGGCATCCCGTTCTGCAACAACGGCTGCCCGGTCAACAACATCATTCCGGACTTCAACGACCTGGTGTACCGCCAGGACTGGAAGATGGCCATCGAGGTCCTGCACCAGACCAACAACTTCCCCGAGTTCACGGGCCGGATCTGCCCGGCACCGTGCGAGGCAGCCTGCACGCTCGGCATCAACGAGCTGCCGGTGGGCATCAAGTCGATCGAGCACGCTATTATCGACAAGGCTTGGGAAGAGGGCTGGGTGGCGCCGCAGGTGCCCGCGCACAAGACCGGCAAGACCGTGGCCGTGGTTGGCTCGGGCCCGGCTGGCATGGCTGCCGCGCAGCAACTGGCGCGCGCCGGCCATGACGTGACGGTGTTCGAGAAGAACGACCGCATCGGCGGCCTGCTGCGCTACGGCATCCCCGACTTCAAGATGGAGAAGACGCTGATCGACCGCCGCATCGAGCAGATGCAGGCCGAAGGCGTCACGTTCCGGGCTGGCGTGATGGTGACCGAAGGCGAACTGCCCGCCGGCATCGTGAACTACGCCCGCGAGACCATCTCGGCACAGTCGCTGATGGAGCAGTTCGACGCCGTGGTGCTGGCCGGCGGCTCGGAAGTGCCGCGCGACCTGCCGGTGCCGGGCCGTGAGCTGGCCGGCGTGCACTACGCGCTGGAATTCCTGATCCCGCAGAACAAGGAAGTGGCCGGCGACGCCCTGAACGACATCCGCGCGGACGGCAAGCACGTGATCGTGATCGGCGGTGGCGATACGGGTTCCGACTGCGTCGGCACGTCGAATCGCCATGGCGCAGTGTCGGTGACCCAGTTCGAACTGCTGCCGCAGCCGCCGGACGAGGAAAACAAGCCGCTGGTGTGGCCGTACTGGCCGATCAAGCTGCGCACCTCGTCCTCCCACGACGAAGGCTGCTCGCGCGACTGGTCCGTGGCCACCAAGGAATTCATCGGCGAGAACGGCAAGATCAAGGCCCTGAAGGCCTGCCGCGTGGAGTGGAAGGACGGCCGCATGCAGGAAGTGCCGGACAGCGAGTTCGTGCTGCCGGCAGACCTGGTGCTGCTGGCCATGGGCTTCACCAACCCGGTGGGCTCGATGCTGGAAGCCTTCGGCGTGGACACGGACGCTCGCAAGAACGCCAAGGCCTCCACCGAAGGCGACCGCGCGTACTACACCAACGTGCCGAAGGTCTTCGCCGCCGGCGACGTCCGCCGCGGCCAGTCCCTCGTGGTCTGGGCCATCCGCGAAGGCCGCCAGGCCGCCCGCTCCGTCGACGCCTTCCTGATGGGCCACACGGTACTGCCGCGCTGATTGCAGGCGTTCTAGGTAAAGAGCCCGCCCGGGGTTTCTCGGGCGGGCTTTTTGTTTTGTGAACGGGGTGGACTAGAGCGTCATGGTCCACGGTACAGCGGCGGCGGCGATCGTCAGCACCGCCATCCATCTCGCCGATGCGCGTCTCGCCCGGCATGCCATGCCGCTATCGCCAGGAAGACCATGGTTGCCAGGACCGCCTCGTTGCCTGAGGCGTCCTCGATTGCGCCACGCGGAATCGAGGGGGCCATCTCGTACATCCAGCTATACGAGTTGCCCGCTAGAGCCGCCAGGAGAAGCACTCCCCAGATGCAAGAAGCTTGGGCAAGCCAGCGGATCGCGGATCTCATGGCGTTTCCCAGGCGCCCGACTCGATCGCCCGTTCCAGCATGCCGACGGTCAGCGGCATCTTTTCGTACTTCAGACGAAGCTTCCGTGAGAACGGCATGGCGAGGATCTCGAGCAGGCTGAAGCCCTCTTCGCAGAAGTAACGCTGGAACGCATAGTCGCCACGCTCGATGCCGAAGTGCGTGAGAAATTCCTCCATGAAATCAAAGGCTTCGTCGCCGGTCAGGTCCAGATCGCGCTCAAGGCTGTCGGTGCGGGAAATGCGCTGGCCTTCCGGAAGGCCGGTGCTTTGCCGGATAAAGGCAGTAACTGCCGCAAGCGTGGCGTCTGTCATTAGAAGGCCCTGTCTTCGCTTTTGACCAAACGGTTGTACTGGCCCACTGAGTTAGCAGTGATGATGGCTACGTCTCGAGCGAAGAGTGCCCAGCCGAGAACCGGAACGGAGCGGCCGACGAAAGTGCCAAGGTTTCGCGTCATGAACACTTTGAGTTGTCTGACGCTCGCATTCGTGACAGTCGGCAAGATCTTTCGCTTCAGATCGTAATTCAGGTAGGTTCGCGCGAGTTTTGAAGCCACGGAGGTTCGCGGCGTGGCCCCGTGAAATTTACCTCGCGTGGGCACCCAGTTCTGGCCCGCCAGAATCGCTCCAACAGTAGCGAAATCTTCAATCCCAAGCTGCTTGCAGGTTTCGTCGATGGTGACCAGCAGGAACAATTCTCCGGGCGAAAGGTTTTCGTGGATGCCATCGCGATAAGTGTTGCCCATACGTAGATCTCCAACTCTGTTGAGCTGGAAACCGTATCGCCACACCGCCGGTGAAGAAATCGGACTTCATCGAGTTCCCGGTCGGGCTTGCTGCACGTCAAACACGCGCGACGCGCTTGCCACCGCCCACCCTGTCAGCCTCCCGTCAGCCGCCAAACCTACGCTCCATGAGGATTGCATCTGCGCCGTAAGCGGCCAGTTTTTGGGCGTGCGGGGCGGCGTCGTGTGCGGTCAGCGGGGCGTACCCGATCCTGCGCCACCAGGCGGCGGCGGACTGTACAGCGATGAGGCGTGACGACGTCAGGCCCAGCGCGCGGGCCGGTTGTTCGGCGGCGGCGTAGAGGCGGGCGGCCAGGCCGGTGCCTTGGCCGGCGGGGGCCACGGCCATGTCGTGGATGAACCACGTGAGGAGCGCGGCGGGTGGCCAGTCGCGCGCCAGCACGCCGTCGAGCGGGGGCAGTGTGGCCTCCGGCCAGGCGTGGGTGAACAGGTAGGCGGCCAGCCGGCCTTCGGGCAGGGCGGCCACCCAGCAGGTTTCGGGCGACAGCGCGATGCGGCTGGCGAGGGCGTCGGTGGATTCGATCAGCGTGGCGGCATAGCACTGCGCCTGGACGGCGAGCACGGCGGGCAGGTCGGCGGCCAGCATCCGCCGCAGGACAATTTCAGACATCGGGCGATTATAAAAGACCCATCCATTGCGCCCTGCGATCACCCATTGGGGTCCACCCGGCTATGGTTTACGTGGTCTGTGCCGTCATCGGCATTGTTCGTAGAATGCCCAGAAAACCATAACAAGAGACTGCCTCGCAATCCCTTTCAGCCGATTTGGTGCCATGGCCTTGTGCCGTGGTCCGGAGGAAATTGATGCCAGAAGTGCGCACAATGTCGCGACTTTGGCGAGGTAAAACGAAGTTGCCAACACTCGCTGCCTCCCCGGCGGCTCCGCGCCGTTCCTGGCGGGCCGTCCTGATGCTGCCCGCCTTCCTCGGTGCGGCAGTGGCACTCGCGCAGCCTCCCGCCGGACTGGCCACCGCACAATTCGCCAGCATTCCCAATGGCAGCCGCCCCGAGTTGCTGAACCGTTCCGTGTCGTTCCCGGCGCGGCCCATCCGCATGATCGTGCCGTTCCCGGCCGGCGGCGTGGCCGATGCCACGGCGCGGTTGCTGGCCGAGCGTCTCGCGGTGCGCCTGGGCGTGCCGGTCGAGGTGGACAATCGCCCCGGCGCGGCGGGCACGATGGCCGGCGATGTCGTCGCCAAGTCCAGTTCCGATGGCCATACATTGCTGTTCCATCAGGCCAACATGCTGATCCAGCCCGGCCTGGAGCCGGTGCCCTACGACGTAGTGCGCGACTTTACGCCCGTGGCGCGCGTGGCCACGATGCCGCTGTTCCTCGTGATCGATGGGCGCCTGCCGATGCAGACGCCGCAGCAATGGGTCACGGCGGTGCGGTCGAGCCCGGGCTCCTACAGCTATGGCTACGGCCAGCCCGGCAGCCCGTCCCAGTTCTATGCCGAATACGCCGTGCGCGGCATCCCGAGCGGCGTGCCGCTGGTGACGGCCAAGGGCGAGGCTGCCGTGGTCCTCGAAATGCTCGCCGGCCGGATCAGTGCCTGCTTCTGTTCGTATACAGCCGTGCAGAACCACGTGCGCAGCGGCGCGCTGCGCCTGCTCGGCGTGACCGGCGGCCAGCGCTCGCCGCTGGCGCCACAGGTGCCCACGCTGCAGGAAGCGGGTGTGGATGGCTATGGCGCCACCGCCTGGTATGGCGTGATGGCGCCGGCCAAGACGCCGCGCGCCATCGTCGCCCGCCTGGCCACGGAGCTGGACAACGTCACCAACGAGCGCGAAGTGCGCGCGCGGCTAATGGCGTCCGGGCTCACGGCGGTGCGCGATTCGCCGGAGGCGTTCGCCACGGCCATCCGCGCCGACACCCTCCAGTGGCAGATGCTGGTGCGCCAGTCGACGCAGGGCGGGGAGCCCTGACCGGCCACTATCCGGCGATTTGTTCCATTTCGGGAACACTGTTGTCCGGACTGGAATGTAGTGGTCGCCACACAGCAACCCGCGCGTCTAGGTGGTAGCCCTTATAATGGCGCCCTGCCCAATCCGGTGCCAACGTGACCGCTACCGTACCGAACCTCCCTGCCCAGTCCCTGATCAGCCCGGACATCGTCGAACTCGCCGATGTCGATTTCGCCTATGCGGCGGGCGACAAACCGGTGCTTGCCGGCCTGTCGATGCGCTTCCCGCGCGGCAAGGTAGTGGCCGTAATGGGCGGCTCGGGCTGCGGCAAGACCACGGTCATGCGGCTGATCGGTGGCATGGTGCGCCCGTCCAGCGGGCGGGTGACCTTCAACGGCGCCGACATCGACGCCATGGACCAGTCCGGCCTCTACGCCGTGCGGCGCCAGATGGGCATGCTGTTCCAGTTTGGCGCGCTGTTCACCGACCTGTCGGTCTTCGATAATGTGGCGTTTCCGTTGCGTGAGCACACGGACCTGCCCGATTCGATGATCCGCGACCTCGTGCTGATGAAGCTCAACGCGGTGGGGCTGCGCGGCGCGCGGGACCTGATGCCCGCGCAGATCTCCGGCGGCATGGCGCGGCGGGTGGCGCTGGCGCGGGCCATCGCGCTGGACCCGGCGCTGCTGATGTATGACGAGCCGTTCGCCGGCCTCGACCCGATCTCGCTCGGCCTCACCGCCAACCTGATCCGCAGCCTCAACGACGCGCTGGGCGCCACCACGATCATCGTCTCCCATGATGTGCAGGAGACGTTCCAGATCGCCGACTACGTCTATTTCATCGCCAATGGCCGGATCGCGGCCGAGGGCGAGCCGGCCGCGCTGCGTGCCTCGACCGATCCGTTCGTGCGCCAGTTCGTCCATGCCGAGGCCGATGGCCCGGTGCCGTTCCACTACCCGGGCCCCTCGCTGGCCGAAGACTTCGCCGCCGGAGGTAGCCGTTGACCGCCTTCTTCATCAGCATCGGCGCCGCCGTGCGCAATTTCGTAGGCGGCGTCGGCCACGCCACGCGCATATTCTTCGCGCTGCTGTCGCTGTCCCCGGCGCTGCTGCGCCGGCCCCGGCTGGTCAGCGACCAGGTGTTCTTCGTCGGCAATTTGTCGCTGGTGATCATCGCCGTGTCCGGGCTGTTCGTCGGCTTCGTGCTGGGCCTGCAGGGCTATTACACGCTGAACCGCTATGGCTCCGAGCAGGCGCTCGGGCTGCTGGTGGCGCTGTCGCTGGTGCGTGAGCTGGGGCCGGTGGTCTCGGCGCTGTTGTTCGCGGGGCGTGCGGGGACGTCGCTGACGGCCGAAATCGGCCTGATGAAGGCGGGCGAGCAGCTCACCGCCATGGAAATGATGGCCGTGAACCCGTTGCAGCGCGTGATTGCGCCGCGCTTCTGGGCCGGCGTGATTGCCATGCCAGTCCTGGCGGCCATCTTCAGCGCCGTGGGCATCCTGGGCGGCTATCTGGTCGGTGTGCAGCTGATCGGGGTGGACGCCGGCGCGTTCTGGTCGCAGATGCAGGGCGGCGTGGATGTGCGCGCCGACGTGCTGAATGGCGTGATCAAGAGCTTCATTTTTGGCATCGCGGTGACGTTTATCGCCTTGTACCAGGGCTTCGAGGCCAGCCCGACGCCGGAAGGCGTCTCGCGCGCCACCACGCGTACCGTGGTGATGGCCTCGCTGGCCGTGCTGGGCCTGGATTTCCTGCTGACCGCGCTGATGTTCAGCTGACGCGGCGGCAAACGAAACGCATTCGACAAGAGACTCGCATGAAGAAAAAATCACTCGACTACTGGGTGGGGCTGTTCGTGGTGGTGGGGTTTGTCGCGCTGCTGTTCCTGGCGCTCAAGGCCGGCAACATGAGCAGCTTCTCGTTCCAGGAGACCTACTCGGTCCAGGCGCAGTTCGACAACATCGGCGGGCTGAAGGCGCGCGCGCCGGTCAAGAGCGCCGGCGTGGTGGTGGGGCGCGTGGCGTCCATCCGTTTCGATGACAAGTCCTACCTGGCTACCGTCGAGCTGAACCTGGACAAGTCGTACCAGTTTCCGAAGGACACCTCGGCCAAGATCCTGACGTCCGGCCTGCTGGGCGAGCAGTACATCGGCCTCGAGGCCGGCGGCGACACCGCCATGCTGGCCCAGGGCAGCAAGATCACGATGACCCAGTCGGCTGTTGTGCTCGAAAACCTGATCGGTCAGTTCCTGTACAACAAGGCTGCCGACGCCGGCTCCGGCGGGGGTTCCGGCTCCACGGCCGCGCCTGCCGCGCCGTCTTCCGGCGCCGCCGCGCTGCCGGCCGCACCGGGCACGGAGGGCGCGAAATGAGCCGCCGTGCCAGGCATCGGCGCCCGCGGGCGCCGGGACAACTGTGTGCCGCCGCCCTTGCCGCCCTGCTGCTGGCGGGCTGCGCCACTGGCCCCGACGCCAATCCGAAGGACCCGCTCGAACCCCTGAACCGGGGCGTGCAGACGGTCAACGAACAAGTCGACAAATACGCGCTGAAGCCGGTTGCCACGGTCTACGCGGACTACGTGCCGTCGCCGGTCCGAACCGCCGTCGGCAACTTCTTCTCGAATATGTCCGATGTCTACTCGGCGGCGAACAACCTGCTGCAGGGCAAGCCATCGCGCGCGGCGGAAGACACCATGCGGGTGGCCATCAACAGCGTGCTCGGCATTGGCGGGTTGATCGACATCGCCACGCCGGCCGGGCTGCCCAAGTACAAGGAAGACTTCGGCCAGACGCTCGGCGTGTGGGGCGTGCCGTCTGGCCCGTACCTGGTGCTGCCGCTGTTCGGCCCGAGCACCGTGCGCGACACCGGCGGCATGCTGGTGGACCGCCTGATGGACCCGTCCGCCTATATCTATCCGGTGTGGGCGCGCAATACGGCCGCCGGCGTGCGTATTGTCGATGGCCGCTCGCAGTTGATGGGCGCCTCGAACCTGATCGAGGCGGCCGCGCTGGACCGCTATGCCTTCCTGCGCGATTCCTATATGCAGCGCCGCCAGTACCTGATCTACGACGGCAACCCGCCGTCCCAGGATGACCCGGACCAGGAGGGCGCTTCACCGGCCAGCCCGGCGAGCCCGACCGCCCCGTCCGACGCGGCGCCGGCCCAGGACAAGCCCGCGAGCGAAGCCCCGGCCGACCAGGGCACCCAGCCGGCCCAGTCGATGCCGCTGCCGGCCCCGAACCTGATCGGCCCAGGCGGTGCATTGCGCTTCGGCCGGTAATTGATTAGCCAGCCCAGTGCTGGCAAGGGTTCGCGGCGACTGTGCCAGCGCTGTGAGCCCTGCAACAAAGTGTTTTAAAGCGGCGCAATAGACGCTCGGATGCTAAGCGTTTCCAGAGCGCCTATGTTTCAATGAATGCGCGGTCTGGCAGCCCCACGCCTGCCGCGCTGGTTACCTGGGCACCTGACGTTGTGCGTTGGCCGACGCGAAGCCCTTGATAGATAAGGATATTTACGATGCTGAAGCGACTGTTGGTCCCCTTTGTTTCTGTCTTCACCGTGCTGGCTTTCACCGGCACCGCACAGGCCCAGCAGGCCACGGACACGTCCTCGCCGGACGCGCTGGTCAAGACCGTGGTGAACGAGGTCATGGCCACCGTGCGGTCAGACAAGGACATGCAGGCCGGCAACCTCGGCAAGATCACGGCGCTGGTCGAGCAGAAGATCCTGCCGAACGCCAACTTCGGCAAAACCACGCAGATCGCCATGGGCCGCAACTGGTCGAAGGCCACGCCGGAACAGCAGAAGATCATTACCGATGAGTTCAAGACGCTGCTGATCCGTACGTATGCCGGCGCCATCGCCCAGATCCGCGACCAGCAGGTGCAGTTCCGCCCGTACCGCGGCACGGCCGAGGACACCGACGCCACGATCCGCACGCAGGTCATCAACAAGGGTGAGCCGATCCAGATGGATTACCGCCTTGAGAAGACGCCGCAGGGCTGGAAGGTTTACGACATCAATGTGCTCGGCGCGTGGCTGACCGAAGCCTACAAGGGCAGCTTCAACACGATCGTGACGCAGCAGGGCGTGGACGGTGTCATCAAGACCCTGCAGGACCGCAATCGCCAGCTGGCCAACGCCAAGAGCTGATGCGGAATCTGGTTGCGGCGCAGCACGCCGCAGCCATTCCGGTCTACAATGGCCGCTCGGCGCCGACCTGTTTCTCGTAGAAATATGCGTGGGCGCCGGGTCTCCAAACCTCTGTTTTCCCTTCTTCGATCGATCTGATGCCTGCGCTCGGCACTTCGCTGACCAACCGCAACGCCGCCGCCGTGCTGCGTGAGGGGCTGTCGCGCGTGTCCCAGGGCGACGTGGCCATCGATTGCAGCGCACTGGCGCAGGTCGATTCGGCTGCCGTGGCCGTGCTGCTGGCGTGGCAACGCGCCGCCGCCGCACAGGGTCAGACGCTGGCGCTGCATGGCGTGCCGCCACAGCTGGCCTCGCTGGCCACGCTCTACGGGGTGGACAGCCTGCTGGGCCTGCCGCCCGCGCCGATCTCCCACCCGGAACACCACCACCACCGACATTGAACCGGCATCCATGGCTGCGCGTGATTGGCGCGGCCGATGCGATGCCCCGGCGTCAGGCTGCGGCCGGCGCCGCGTCGGAACGGTAGCGGGGCCAGTCGGGCCAAAGCGAGACACCCCCCGCATCCCCTATAATTCCGGGTTGTTCGTCCCCAAGTCGCCCCCAAGTGTCCTGATACGGCTCCACCAGGTGCTGCGCGGCTAACCTCAAGGACGTCCCCCCAAACTCCAGTGAGGCGGCCCGCCCAGGCGCCACTCACAAGACCATCGGCCATGAAAGCCATCGAAATTACCGATGTCCGCAAGCGCTACCGCAACCTGCAGGCGCTCAAGGGTGTCAGTTTCACCGTCGAGCGCGGCGAGTTCTTCGGCCTGCTCGGTCCCAACGGTGCCGGCAAGACCACGCTGATCTCGATCCTCGCGGGCCTGAACCGCGCCGATTCGGGTCGCGTGAGCGTGCTCGGGCACGATGTGGTGGACGACTACCGCATGGCGCGCCGCATGCTCGGCGTGGTGCCCCAGGAACTGGTTTTCGATCCGTTTTTCACGGTTCGGGAGACGTTGCGGCTGCAATCGGGCTATTTCGGCCTGACGCGCAACGACGACTGGATCGACGAAATCATGGCCAACCTGGACCTCACCAGCAAGGCGGACGCCAACATGCGCCAGTTGTCCGGCGGCATGAAGCGGCGCGTGCTGGTGGCGCAGGCGCTGGTACACCGGCCGCCCGTGATCGTGCTCGATGAACCGACCGCCGGCGTGGACGTGGAGCTGCGCCAGACGCTCTGGAAGTTCATCTCGCGCCTGAACAAGGAAGGCCACACGATCATCCTGACGACGCACTACCTCGAGGAAGCCGAGGCGCTGTGCGATCGCATCGCCATGTTGAAGTTCGGCGAGGTGGTGGCGCTGGACCGCACCAGCAGCCTGCTGACCCAGTTCGCGGGGCTGCAACTGGTGCTCACGCTGTCGCGCGGCACGCTGCCGCCGGCGCTGGAGGCGCTGCGCACCCCGTCCAACCCCGGGGAGCGCGCCCACCGGCTGCGGCTGTCCGGCTATGAAGCCGTCGAACCGATCCTGGCCGCGCTGCGCGAGGCTGGCTGCGAAGTGGAAGACATGGAAATCAGCAAGGCCGACCTCGAAGACGTGTTCGTCCAGATCATGCGCCGAGAAGGTCACATGCCGGGCGCGGTGCCCGATGCGTCGCTGGAGGCCGCGGCATGAACCAACCCATCGAGCATCTGGACAATCGCGCCTCGGAGGCGTCCGACCTGACCGAGAAGGCCCGGCTCGACACCATGGCCGTGGGCGGCTTCGTCGGCTTCCGCACGCTGCTCTATAAGGAAGTGCTGCGTTTCTGGAAAGTGGCGTTCCAGACCGTGGCCGCGCCGGTGCTGACCGCCGTGCTGTACCTGCTGATCTTCGGCCATGTGCTGGAAGACCGCGTGCGGGTGTACGACCAGATCAGCTATACCGCTTTCCTGGTGCCGGGGCTGGTGATGATGAGCATTCTCCAGAATGCGTTTGCGAACAGTTCGTCGTCGCTGATCCAGTCCAAGATCACCGGAAACCTTGTATTCATCATGCTGCCGCCGCTTTCCCACTGGGAGATGTACGGCGCCTACGTGGCGGCGTCGGTCATCCGTGGCCTGAGCGTGGGGCTGGGCGTGCTGCTGGTGACGGCGTGGTTCGCGAACCTGCATGTGTACAACGTCGGCTGGATCCTGGTCTTCGCGCTGGCCGGGGCCGGCATTCTCGGCACGCTGGGGCTGGTGGCGGGCATCTGGGCCGAAAAGTTCGACCAGCTGGCCACGTTTCAGAATTTTCTGATCATGCCGGCGACATTCCTGTCCGGCGTGTTCTATTCGATTCACTCGCTGCCGCCGTTCTGGCGGGCGGTGTCGCACGCCAACCCGTTCTTCTACATGATCGACGGGTTCCGCTACGGCTTCTTCGGCGTATCGGACGTGCCGCCGCTGCAGAGCCTGGCCGTGGTGGCCGTGTCGTTCGCGGTGCTGGCCGGGCTGGCGCTGCGGATGCTCAGCACCGGCTACAAGCTGCGCCACTGACGCTACCCCCTCACGCGATCGACACAAATTCACAAGAGACAGACATGCTGCCTACACCGGAACAAGTCAGGGAATACATTGCCCAAGGGTTGCCCTGCGACCATCTGGAAGTGGAAGGCGACGGCCAGCACTTCTTCGCCACCATCGTCAGCGCCGAGTTCGACGGCAAGCGCCTGATCCAGCGGCACCAGCGCGTCTACGCGGCGCTGGGCGACCGTATGCGCGCCGAGATCCATGCGCTGTCGATGAAGACGCTGACCCCGGCCGAATGGAAGTCCGGGTCGGGCGCCGCCTGATGTCCGTCCAGGGACGCATCACGCCGCCTAACGCTGCATAACGAATACCGACACAACATGGACAAATTCCAGATCGAGGGCAACGGCCCGCTCAAAGGCGAGATCCGGGTTTCCGGCGCCAAGAATGCGGCGCTGCCGATCCTGTGCGCCAGCCTGCTGACCGCCGATGCCATCACCATCGACAACGTGCCGAACCTGCAGGACACGCGCACGATGCTCAAGCTGCTGCGCCAGATGGGCACCCGGGCCGACATTGACGGCGCCACGGCCACGCTGGCCGCCGCCGACATCAACGCGCCCGAGGCCCCGTACGAGTTGGTGAAAACCATGCGCGCGTCGATCCTCGTGCTGGGGCCGCTGGTGGCGCGCTTCGGCGAGGCCCGCGTCTCCCTGCCGGGCGGCTGCGGCATCGGCGCACGGCCGGTGGACCAGCACATCAAGGGCCTGCAGGCGATGGGCGCCGACATCACCATCGAGCACGGCTTCATCCACGCCCGCGCCAGCCGCCTGAAGGGCGCGCGCGTGGTGACGGACATGATCACCGTGACCGGCACCGAGAACCTGCTGATGGCCGCCACGCTGGCCGAGGGCGAGACCGTCCTCGAAAATGCCGCGCGCGAGCCCGAGGTGACCGATCTGGCCAACCTGCTGGTGAAGATGGGGGCCAAGATCGACGGCATCGGCACCGACCGCCTGGTGGTGCAGGGCGTGGACCGCCTGCACGGCGCGCGCCATGCCGTGGTGGCCGACCGCATCGAGGCCGGCACCTTCCTCTGCGCGGCCGCGGCCACGCTGGGCGACGTGACGCTGCGCGACATCCCGCCGACCATCCTGGACGCCGTGCTGATCAAGCTGCGCGAAGCCGGCGCCACGATCGAGACCGGCGACGACTGGATCCGCCTGGCCATGCCGCGCCGCGCGCAGGCCGTGAGCTTCCGCACCTCGGAATATCCGGCCTTCCCGACCGACATGCAGGCCCAGTTCATGGCGCTCAACGCCGTGGCCGAAGGCACCGCGCGGATCACCGAGACGATCTTCGAGAACCGCTTCATGCACGTGCAGGAACTGAATCGCCTGGGCGCCAACATCACCGCCGAAGGCAACACGGCCGTGGTGACCGGCGTGCCGCGCCTGTCCGGCGCGAGCGTGATGGCGACCGACCTGCGCGCCTCGGCCGGGCTGGTGATTGGTGGCCTGGTGGCCGATGGCGAGACCGTCATCGACCGCATCTACCATCTGGACCGCGGCTACGACCGCATGGAAGCCAAGCTGTCGGCCGTGGGCGCGAAGATCCGCCGCATTGCCTGAGACGGCCCCTGAAACACTGCACGACGAATTGAAGAACGTACGATGAGCCCAGCTTTCAACGCCTCGCCCGACCAGCTTACGCTGGCGCTGTCCAAGGGCCGCATCTTCTCCGAGACGCTGCCGCTGCTGGCGGCCGCCGGCATCCACGTGACCGAGGACCCGGAGACGTCGCGCAAGCTGATCCTGCCGACGTCGGACCCGGCGGTGCGCGTGATCATCGTGCGCGCCTCGGATGTGCCGACCTACGTGCAGTACGGCGCGGCGGACTTCGGCGTGGCGGGCAAGGACGTGCTGATGGAAACCGGCATGACCGGGCTGTACGCGCCGATCGACCTGAATATCGCCCGCTGCCGCATGTCGGTGGCGGTGCCGGCCGGCTTCGACTACGCCAACGCGGTGCGCCAGGGCGCGCGGCTGGCCGTGGCCACCAAGTATGTGCAGACCGCGCGCGAGCACTTCGCCAAGAAGGGCGTGCACGTCGACCTGATCAAGCTGTACGGCTCGATGGAGCTGGGCCCGCTGGTGGGCCTGTCCGACGCCATCGTCGACCTGGTGAGCACTGGCGGCACGCTGCGCGCCAACAACCTCGTCGAAGTGGAAGAGATCGTGCAGATTTCGTCGCGGCTGGTGGTCAACCAGGCCGCGCTCAAGCTCAAGCGGGAACGGCTCACGCCGATTCTCGAAGCATTTGAACGGGCCTCGGCGGCACTCGCCTGAGGCATTGCCGCACCCGGGGACCCGTGAGGAAGGAAGTCATGACCGAAAGCGAAATGGATAACCTGTCGATACGCCGGCTGGACGCGGCGGAGCCGGGCTTCGCGCACGCGCTGCGCCAGGTGCTGGCGTTCGAGGCGTCCGAGGACGAGGCCATCGACCGTGCCGCGGCCGAGATCCTGGCCGATGTGCGCCAGCGCGGCGACGAGGCCGTGCTCGAATACACGCGCCGCTTCGACCGCCTGGAGGCGGCCTCGATGGGCGCGCTGGAACTGTCGCAATCCGAACTGGAAGCGGCGCTGGAAGATCTGGAGCCGAAGCGCCGCGCCGCGCTGGAGGCCGCCGCCGCGCGCGTGCGGGCCTACCACGAGAAGCAGAAGATCGAATGCGGCAGCCATAGCTGGGAATACACCGAGGCCGACGGCACGATGCTGGGCCAGAAGGTGACCCCGCTGGACCGCGTGGGCCTGTACGTGCCGGGCGGCAAGGCCGCGTATCCGTCGTCGGTGCTGATGAACGCCATTCCGGCCCGCGTGGCCGGCGTGAAGGAAGTGGTCATGGTCGTGCCCACGCCCGGCGGCGTGCGCAACGAACTGGTGCTGGCCGCCGCGCAGATCGCCGGCGTGGACCGCGTGTTCACGATCGGCGGCGCCCAGGCCGTGGGCGCGCTGGCCTACGGCACGGCTACGCTGCCGCAGGTGGACAAGATCGTCGGCCCGGGCAATGCCTACGTGGCGGCGGCCAAGCGTCGCGTGTTCGGCACGGTCGGCATCGACATGATCGCCGGGCCGTCCGAGATCCTGGTGATCTGCGACGGCACCACTGACCCGGACTGGGTGGCGATGGACCTGTTCTCGCAGGCCGAGCACGACGAGCTGGCGCAGTCGATCCTGCTGTGCCCGGACGCCGACTACCTGAACCGCGTGGAGGCGAGCATCCGCCGCCAGCTGCCGACCATGCCGCGCCGCGAGGTGATCCATGCCTCCCTGACGGGCCGGGGCGCGCTGATCAAGGTGCGCGATATGGAAGAGGCGTGCGAGATCGCCAACGCCATCGCCCCGGAACACCTGGAGATCTCCGCCGAGAATCCGCGCCAGTGGAGCGAGAAGATCCGCCACGCCGGCGCCATCTTCCTGGGCCGCTATACCAGCGAGTCGCTGGGCGACTACTGCGCGGGCCCGAACCACGTGCTGCCGACCTCGCGCACGGCGCGCTTCTCGTCGCCGCTGGGCGTGTACGACTTCCAGAAGCGCTCGAGCCTGATCGAGGTCAGCGAAGCCGGCGCCCAGATGCTGGGCCAGATCGCCGCCGAACTCGCCTATGGCGAGGGCCTCCAGGCCCACGCCCGCAGTGCGGAATACCGTTTCAAGCGCGGCTGATGTCAGCGCGCGCAACGCTTTGAACCAAAAGGACTTTTCATGTCGGCCGTAGACCCTTCCCTGATCGAACGCATCATCCGTGACGACGTACGCGCCATGGGCGCCTACCACGTGGCGGACTCGCACGGTCTGGTGAAGCTGGACGCCATGGAGAATCCGTACCGCCTGCCGCCCGTGCTGCGCGACCAGCTGGCCGCGCGGCTCGGCGAGGTGGCGCTGAACCGCTACCCGGTGCCGAGCAGCGAGGCGCTGCGCGCCCGGCTGCGCGACGTCATGGACGTGCCGGCCGGCATGGACGTGCTGCTGGGCAACGGTTCGGACGAGATCATCAGCATGCTGTCGCTGGCCGCCGCGCGCCCCGGCGCCAAGGTGCTGGCCCCGGTGCCCGGTTTCGTCATGTATGCGATGTCGGCGCAGTTCGCCGGGCTGGCGTTCGTCGGCGTGCCGCTGCGCGCCGATTTCACGCTGGACCGGGCCGCGATGCTGGCCGCCATGGCCGAGCACAAGCCGGCCATCATCTATCTCGCCTACCCGAACAACCCCACCGGCAACCTGTTCGATGCGGCCGACATGGAGGCCATCGTCCGTGCCGCCCAGGGCGAGGTCTGCCACAGCCTGGTGGTGGTGGACGAGGCCTACCAGCCGTTCGCCCAGGAAAGCTGGATGCCGCGCCTGACCGAATTCGGCAACCTGCTGGTCATGCGCACGGTGTCGAAGCTGGGCCTGGCCGGGATCCGCCTCGGCTACGTGGCCGGCGCGCCCGAGTGGCTGGCGCAGCTGGACAAGGTGCGCCCGCCGTACAACGTCAACGTGCTGACCGAGGCCACCGCGCTGTTCGCGCTCGAACATGTGGATGTGCTCGACGAGCAGGCGGCCCAGCTGCGTGCCGAGCGCGGCCGGCTGGCCGAGGCCATGGCCGCCCAGCCGGGCGTGACGGTGTTCCCGAGCGCCGCCAACTTCCTGTTGATCCGCGTGACGGATGCAGCACAGACGTTCGACCGACTGCTCGCGCGGAAGGTATTGATCAAGAACGTGAGTAAAATGCACGCATTGCTGGCCAACTGTCTGCGCGTGACGGTCAGCACACCCGAAGAAAACGCGCAGTTTCTTGAAGCATTTGCTGCTTCATTGCAGGATTAATCCCACCATGCGTGTAGCAGAGGTCACCCGCGATACCTCGGAAACGCAGATCCGCGTTTCGCTGAATCTTGATGGCACCGGTCGCCAGAAGCTGGCCACCGGCGTGCCGTTCCTCGACCACATGCTGGACCAGATCGCCCGCCATGGCATGGTCGACCTCGAGGTCGAGGCCCGTGGCGACCTGCATATCGACGACCACCATACGGTGGAAGACGTCGGCATCACGCTCGGCCAGGCCGTGGCCAAGGCGATCGGCGACAAGAAGGGCATCACCCGCTACGGCCACAGCTATGTGCCGCTGGATGAGTGCCTGTCGCGCGTGGTGATCGACTTCTCGGGCCGCCCGGGCCTGGAATTCCACGTGCCGTTCACCCGTGCCCGCGTGGGCAGCTTCGACGTGGACCTGACCATCGAATTTTTCCGAGGTTTCGTCAATCACGCCGGCGTGACGCTCCATATCGACAACCTGCGCGGCATCAATGCCCACCATCAATGCGAAACGGTGTTCAAAGCCTTCGGGCGGGCCCTGCGCATGGCGGTGGAGCTTGACCCGCGCGCGGGCAACACGATTCCATCGACAAAAGGGACGCTTTAAGGCATAAGGCGAGGGGCCCGCTGCCGGGCCCGACCCGAACCTGCAGGCGTGCCGGCCGGTTGCGGCGCCCGCTGACGCTCACCCGACCCCGCAACCGATGGATACGCTCAAGTCCTTTATCTCGCTGCTGGCGCTGATCAATCCGATCGGGGCGATCCCGTTCTTCATCAGCCTGACCAGTCAGCAGACGGAAGCGGAAAAGCTGCGTACCATCAAGACGGCGTCGATGTCGGTGGCGATCGTGGTGGCGGTTTCGGCGCTGCTGGGGCAGCAGATCATCGAGTTCTTCAATATCTCGGTGGCGTCGCTGCAGGTGGGTGGCGGGCTGATCATGATCATGATGGCCATGAACATGCTGAACGCGCAGACCAGCCGCACCAAGGCCACGCCCGAGGAAGAGGACGAGGCTGACGCCAAGGCCAGCATCGCGGTGGTGCCGCTGGCGATTCCGCTGCTGACCGGGCCAGGGTCCATCAGCACGGTGATCGTCTATGCCGGCAAGTCCGCGCACTGGTGGCAGTCGCTGGTGCTGGTGGGGATTGGCGTGTTGCTGGGGGCCGTGGTGTACCTGACGTTCCGCGCGGCGGACCCCATCGCACGGGTGATGGGGCGCACCGGAATCAATATTGGCACGCGTCTGATGGGTTTGATCCTGTCGGCGCTGGCCGTCGAGTTCATTGTGGACGGGCTGAAGACATTGTTGCCTGTTTTGAAATCATGACTACCATAGCAATTGTGGATTACGGCATGGGCAACCTGCGCTCGGTGGCGCAGGCGTTGCGCGCCGCGGCACCGGAAGCGGATGTCCAGGTGGTGGATCGGCCCGAGGCCATCCGCGCGGCGGACCGCGTGGTGCTGCCGGGGCAGGGCGCCATGCCTGACTGCATGGGCGCGCTGGGCGCATCCGGGTTGCAGGAGGCCGTGCTGGAGGCGGCCGCGAGCAAGCCGATGCTCGGCGTGTGCGTTGGCGAACAGATGCTGTTCGACCGTAGCACCGAAAGTCGCACTGGCAACGCGGCCACGCCGTGCCTGGCACTGATGCCGGGCGAAGTGGTCCGTTTCGAGCTGGAAGGGCTGACGCAGCCCGACGGCTCGCGCTTCAAGGTGCCGCAAATGGGCTGGAACCGCGTGCGGCAGTCGCGCGCGCACCCGCTCTGGCAGGGCATTCCGGACGATAGCTGGTTCTATTTCGTCCACAGTTACTATGTGCGCGCGCAGGATGCGTCGCACATCGCGGGCGAAACCGACTACGGCGGCGTGTTTACCAGCGCGGTGGCACGCGATAATATTTTCGCCACGCAGTTCCACCCGGAGAAGAGCGCCGCGATGGGTTTGCAGCTTTACCGGAATTTCGTGCACTGGAATCCGTAACGCGCCGAGAAGCGCGTGAGAAGCACCCGAGAACCGAAGCGCCCCGATACTGACCAGCGATCGTTCAGAGCCACCGACCAGACTGCGCATCCAACTGCCAAACTGACATGACCTGAGCCCACCGGCGCTCGCGCCGGCATCGCTGCCTTTTTCCTTTTACACAACCACCACGCTCGTCACGCTTATGTTGCTCATTCCGGCCATCGACCTGAAGGACGGTCAGTGTGTACGCCTCAAACAAGGCGACATGGACCAGGCCACCGTCTTTTCCGAAGATCCCGCCGCCATGGCACGTCACTGGGTCAACCAGGGCGCGCGTCGCCTGCATCTGGTCGACCTCAACGGCGCATTTGTCGGCAAGCCCCGCAACGAGGCCGCCATCAAGGCCATCATCGCCGAGGTGGGTGGCGAGATCCCCGTCCAGCTGGGCGGCGGTATCCGCGACCTCAACACCATCGAGCGCTGGCTCGATGACGGGCTGTCGTACGTCATCATCGGCACCGCGGCGGTCAAGAACCCCGGCTTCCTGAAGGACGCCTGCTCGGCCTTCGGCGGCCACATCATCGTCGGCCTCGATGCCAAGGACGGCAAGGTCGCCACCGACGGCTGGAGCAAGCTGACCGGCCACGAAGTGGCGGATCTGGCACGCAAGTACGAGGATTACGGCGTCGAAGCCATCATCTACACCGATATCGGCCGCGACGGCATGCTGCAGGGCATCAATATCGACGCCACGGTGAAGCTGGCCCAGTCGATGTCGATCCCGGTGATCGCCAGCGGCGGGCTGTCCAACCTGACCGACATCGAGCAACTGTGCGCGGTGGAGCGCGAAGGCGTGGAAGGCGTGATCTGCGGCCGTGCCATCTACTCGGGCGACCTCAACTTCACCGAGGCGCAGGCGCGCGCGGACAAGCTGGGCGAAGAGTAAGCCGCCCCGGCGCGGGTGCGCCGGGCAACACGCCGCCACCCGGCAAGGGGCGGGCGGCAAGGAAACCCATGTTAGCCAAACGTATCATCCCCTGCCTGGACGTGACCAACGGGCGGGTGGTCAAGGGGGTCAACTTCGTCGAACTCCGCGACGCGGGCGACCCGGTCGAGATCGCGCGCCGATACGACGAGCAAGGTGCCGATGAAATCACTTTTCTCGACATCACCGCGACCAGCGACGGCCGCGACCTGATCCTCCACATCATCGAGGCTGTGGCTTCGCAGGTGTTCATTCCGCTGACCGTGGGTGGCGGCGTGCGCGCCGTGGAAGACGTGCGCCGGCTGCTCAATGCCGGGGCGGACAAGATCAGCGTGAATTCCTCGGCCATCGCCAATCCGCAACTGGTATCCGATGCCACGGGCAAGTACGGCTCGCAGTGCATCGTGGTGGCCATCGACGCCAAGCGCAGTTCCGCGCCGGGCGAGCCGCCGCGCTGGGAAGTCTTCACGCACGGCGGCCGCAAGGCCACCGGCCTGGACGCCGTGGCATGGGCGAAGGAAATGGCCACGCGCGGTGCCGGCGAGATCCTGCTGACCAGCATGGATCGCGACGGCACCAAGAGCGGTTTCGACCTCGAACTGACCCGCGCGGTCAGCGACGCGGTGCCGGTGCCCGTGATCGCCTCGGGCGGCGTGGGCGGCCTGCAGGACTTGGCCGACGGCATCCGCCTGGGCCACGCCGACGCCGTGCTGGCGGCCAGCATCTTCCACTATGGCCAGCACACGGTAGGTGAGGCCAAGGCATTCATGGCCCGCGAGGGCATTCCCGTCCGGATGTGATCATGGCGAAGAAGTGGCTGAACAAGGTGAAGTGGGACGACAACGGCCTGGTGCCGGTGATCGTCCAGGAAGTCGGCTCGAACGATGTGCTGATGTTCGCGTTCATGAACCGCGAGGCGCTCCAGCGCACCGTGGAGCTGGGCGAGGCCGTGTTCTGGTCGCGCTCGCGCAAGCGGCTCTGGCACAAGGGCGAGGAATCGGGCCACGTGCAGAAGGTCCATGAGATGCGTCTGGATTGCGACGAGGACGTGGTGCTCCTGAAGGTGACGCAGGTCGACAGCATCGCCTGCCACACCGGCCGTCACTCGTGCTTCTTCCAGAAATTCGAGGGCGATGTGGAGTCGGGCGACTGGCAGACCGTGGAGCCGGTGCTCAAGGACCCCTCCACCATCTACGCCAAATAACCATGAGCGACACCCCGAACCCCGCCGTCCCGGCAGATCTGGCCGACGTGCTGGCGCGCGTGGCCGCCACGCTCGAGTCCCGCAAGCCCGAGAACGGCGGCGATCCGGACAAATCCTACGTGGCCAAGCTGTTCCACAAGGGCGACGACGCCATCCTGAAGAAGATTGGCGAGGAAGCGACCGAGACCGTGATGGCCGCGAAGGACGCGCGCGCCGCCGGCCTGAGCGCCGAGGCCACCGGCAAGGTGGTCTACGAGGTGGCCGACCTGTGGTTCCACACCATGGTGCTGCTGTCCCGCTTCGGGCTGAGCCCGGCGGACGTGGTGGGCGAACTGGCGCGGCGCGAGGGACTTTCCGGCCTGGCCGAGAAGGCGAGCCGCAAGGCGTAGCATAATGCGCATGTGGGCGCGGGAATCGTCCCGCGCCGCGCGCAATGCACGCAACGGACGCTGGAGGGCACGATGGCGACTGACACCACCACGCAAGTCACGACCACGGCTGAGGACGACAGGCTGAGCAGCCTGCGCAAGCTCACGCATATCCTGTATGCGCTCTACGCCATTTTCTGGCTGACGGGCGGGATCACGGCGCTGATCGCGATCGTGGTGAACTACGTGAAGCGCGACGATACGCGCGGCACGCTGTATGCCTCGCACTTCGCCTGGCAGATCCGCACGTTCTGGTGGTCGATCCTCTGGTTCGCGCTGAGCTGGGTCCTGTTCTTCACGATTTTGCTGGCGCCGGTAGCCTGGGTGATGTGGTGCGTGTTGTCACTATGGATGCTGTATCGTATCGTCAAGGGTTGGCTGTATCTGAACGATCGCAAGCCCATGTATCCGGACCAGCAGTTCTGAGAACGCGACGATCCGACATCACGCAACAAAAACGTCATGAAATCTCAGGACAATTGCATTTTCTGCAAGATCGTGGCTGGGCAGATCCCGTCGAACAAGCTGTACGAAGACAACGAACTGCTCGCGTTTCACGACATCCATCCCAAAGCGCCGGTACACTTCCTGCTAATTCCGAAGACTCACGTCGATTCGCTGGCGGATTGCGGACCCGGCGATGGGGATGTGCTTGCTAGAATAATGCTCAAGGTGCCTGAACTGGCGCGCCAGGCCGGCTGCGATAACGGCTTCCGGACGGTGATCAACACCGGTCCGGACGGCGGGCAGGAGGTCTACCACCTTCATGTCCACGTGCTCGGCGGCCCGCGCGAACAGTGGAAGGCACCGGCGCCCTGAGCAATCGGGGCAGCCAGGGTATCAGCGGACCGGGACTCGCGTCCCGGCCACGTGCTGCGTCGGCAACCGTCGCCCGACGCGGCCTTTGAGGGACGGAACTACGGGGCCGGGCGGCCAATCTCCATCGCCCGCGGCTTCATCAGGAGCAAGAAATGGGTTCGTTTAGCATTTGGCACTGGCTGATCGTGCTGGTCATCGTCATGCTCGTGTTCGGCACCAAGAAGCTGCGCAATATCGGCACCGACCTGGGTGGCGCGGTCAAGGGCTTCAAGGATGGCATGAAGGACGGCAATGGCAACGCGGCCGAGGAGCCGGGTGCCCCGGCCAAGGAACTGCGCGATACCACCACGATCGACGTGGAAGCGAAGGACAAGTCGCGTCAGCAGTAAGCCGAATTGCCTGAATTCCTCATGGCGGCCGCGTTCGCGTCGGCCCGCCCCCCTCGTGTCCCTGGCTCCATGTCCGCATGATCGATCTCGGCATTTCCAAGCTGGCACTGATAGGCGCCGTGGCGCTCATCGTGATCGGTCCCGAACGGCTGCCCAAGGTGGCACGCACAGTGGGCGCGCTCGTCGGGCGCGCGCAGCGCTATATCAATGATGTGAAGGCGGAAGTCAGCCGCGAGGTGGAGTTGGACGAACTGCGCAAGATGCGCACGGAGTTCGAGGACGCCGCGCGCGATGTCGAGCGCACGATCCACAAGGAAGTGAACGAGCAGTCCCAGGCGCTGAACGAAGCCCTGGGCGGCACCGACACAGCGGCTTCCGACACCGGCAGCCCCGGCGTGGGTGGCGGCTACGTGCCGAGCTGGGACGCCGCGCACAAGTCGCACAACGGACGCAAGAGCTGGCGCGTCAAGCAGGGCGCGCGGCCGATCTGGTTCAAGCGCCAGCAGAACATGCGCGTGTGGGTGCAGTCAGGCGCCGCGCGCGTGAAGCGGCATCGCCCGCCCGCCGGACGCTCCCGCTCGTTCTTCGAGTAACCATGCCGTGCAGCGCCGTCCCGCCGCCGTGCAGGCTGGCGGCGGCCGCCACGATAACTACGATGCCAGCCAGCACGGCTGAAGCGGCTACGCCATGAGCGACTCCCCCTCCCAAGACCCCAACGACGAAACCCAGCAGGAAACCTTCATCTCCCACCTGATCGAACTGCGCGAGCGGTTGGTCAAGGCGGTGGCGGGGGTCATCATCGTCTTCCTCAGCCTGATCTACTGGGCGCCGCAGATCTTCAACCTGTTCTCCGCGCCGCTGATGGAATCGCTGCCGAAGGGCGGCAGGATGATCGTGACCGATGTCACCGGCTCGTTCTTCGTGCCGATGAAGGTGACGATGCTCGTGGCGTTCCTGATCGCGCTGCCGTGGGTGCTCTACCAGGTCTGGCAGTTCGTGGCGCCGGGCCTGTATCAGCATGAGAAGAAACTGATCATGCCGCTGGTGAGCAGCAGCTACCTGCTGTTCCTGTGCGGCGTGGCGTTTGCCTATTTCCTCGTGTTTCCCACCGTGTTCCATTTCATGGCGCATTACAACGCGCCATTGGGTGCGGACATGTCCACGGACATCGATAAATACCTGAGTTTCGCCATGACGACGTTCCTGGCGTTCGGTATTACCTTCGAGGTGCCCGTGGTGGTCATCGTCCTCGTGCGATTTGGTGTGGTGGAACTCGAGAAACTGAAGCAGATCCGCCCGTATGTGATCGTCGGGGCCTTCATCGTCGCCGCCGTGGTGACGCCGCCCGATGTGATGTCGCAGTTGCTGCTCGCCGTGCCGCTGATCGCGCTATACGAATTGGGCCTGTTGCTCGCCCGATTTGTGACCAAGCAGCCGCTTGGTACGCCCGCGCCGGGCGAAAACCCCGCCGACTGAGTTCCCCGGTACTTGTAACGGAGATGTTTCTGCCACGTCCGAATGGGCGGTTTTGCACCAACATGGGGAAAAATGCTGCATTTGTTGTTGCTTGATGACAACAAACCACGTTGGTAAACCGTGTTTACGGCGAAAAAGTCTTCTGGCGGGGAGGGGGGGTGTCACATAATACGACGCAGACGTGAAGGTTAATGCGTCGCCCAAGCACTTGGGCAACCAAGATTTCCCAATCAGTTGACAAGGAAAGTGTCGATATGAAGATGAAACTGTTTGCAGCTGCCGTTGCCGCCATGGCCGCCGGTGGCGCGTATGCCCAATCGAGCGTAACCCTGTACGGTGTGGTTGACGCTGGTATCGAGTACCAGAACCACCAGCCGAACGTGGCTGGTAGCCACGACGTTGTGCGCCTGACCTCGGGCAACATGTCCGGCAGCCGTTGGGGCCTGCGTGGCGTGGAAGATCTGGGCGGCGGCCTGAAGGGCGTGTTCGTTCTGGAAAGCGGTTTCAACGTTGACACCGGTACGTCGGGCCAAGGTGGCCGTCTGTTCGGTCGTCAAGCGTTCGTTGGTCTGCAAAGCAACTACGGCACGCTGTCGCTGGGCCGTCACCAGACCCCGTTCTATGACTTCGGTCTGGCCTTCGACCCGATGGCCATCTCGACGAACTACTCGATCACGTCGCAAGACGCTGGTTTCAGCAGCCGCGCCGACAACTCGCTGAAGTACATCGGCAAGTTCGGTGGCCTGACCGCCTCGCTGCTGTACAGCACGGGCGCCAACACGGTTGGTACGGCTAACGCCTACACCGGCGTTGCTGGCGAAGTTCCGGGCTCGTACAAGACCGGCCGTGAGTACAGCGCAAGCCTGATCTACGCAGGCGGCCCGTTCTCGATCGGTGCTGTGTTCGACGAAACCAACCTGGGCAACCCGACGGGTGTGGGCATCGACACGACGCGCGCCAAGATCCAACGCGCTTCGCTGGCTGGTACGTACGCTTTCGGTCCGGCTAAGGTGTTCGCTGGCTACCGCTACGCGCACGCCCTGTCGAACGCTCGTCTGCCGGGCGGTACGCTGGCAAACGGTACGGTCGACGCCAACGTGTCGAACCTGTACTGGCTGGGCATGGGTTACCAGCTGACCCCGGCTCTGTCGCTGACGGGCGCCGCTTACTACCAAGACTTCCGTTCGTCGGGTGCTGATCCGTGGAGCTTCGTGGCTTCGGCTGACTACGCCTTCTCGAAGCGCACTGACGCTTACCTGAACGTGGCCTACACGAAGAACAAGGACGGCTCGACCCTCGGTCTGGGTGGCTCGGGCGCTGCTGGTTCGGGCTTCGGCACGACCAACGGCTCGGCTAACCAGTTCGGCGCTGTGGTTGGTGTGCGTCACAAGTTCTAATTTGACGCGGGTGTAAGCCCGCATCAGATTCGGCTTGATTCAAAACGCCGGCATCCGAAAGGATGTCGGCGTTTTGTTTTGTGGTGTGGGATGGGGTGGTGGTTGATGGCATGCCAGGTGCCCTGGCTTGATCGGCATGCCCCGTAAGGCCCCCCTACCTGGGAGCTGTGCGACGCGCGCTGCACGGCCTGCTCGTGGCTTGCAGCGGTCAGCCGGAGGTGCCCTCGGCGCCCGATCTCGACAATCGACCATCGACCCACACGCCCCAACAAAAAACCCCCGCCGGCTACCCGGCGGGGGTTTTTACATTCAGGCTACCTAGTCCTTCAGCTTCCGATCGACCTTCCAGCCAGTCCTACTCTTCCTCATCCAGCGGCATTGCGCGCCGTGGCGGGGGAGGGCGCTTGCCGATGGTCACCGTGACCTCGGCCGGCTTGCCACGCCGGATCACCTTCATCTTGGCCTCGGCCCCCGGTTTGAGCTGCGCAATCGCATTGAGCAGCGCGGTGGTATCGGAGATCACCTGGTTATCGACCGACACCAGCACATCGCCCGGCTTCACGCCAGCCTTGTCCGCCGGTCCGCCCTGGACTACGGCGGCAATCAGCGCGCCATCCTTGGCCTCGAGCCCAAACGACTCGGCGATCTCGGGTGTCAGGTCCTGTGGCTCCACGCCGATCCAGCCCCGCGTGACCGTGCCGGAGGAGATGATCGATTCCATCACTTGCTTGGCCGTCGAGACAGGAATCGCGAAGCCAATCCCTAGCGAGCCACCCGAGCGCGAGTAGATCGCCGTGTTGATCCCTAGCAGGTTGCCCTGTGCGTCAACCAGCGCACCGCCCGAGTTGCCGGGGTTGATCGCCGCGTCGGTCTGGATGAAGTTCTCGAACGTGTTGATGCCCAGGTGGCTGCGGCCCAGCGCCGAGACGATACCCATCGTCACAGTCTGGCCGACCCCGAACGGATTGCCGATGGCCAGCACCACGTCGCCGACCTTCACATTCTCGATCCGGCCCAGCGTGATCGCCGGCAGGTCCTTGAGCGTGACCTTGAGCACGGCCAGGTCGGTTTCCGGGTCGGAACCCACGACCTTGGCGTTGGCCTTGCGCCCATCGGTCAGGGCGATCTCGATTTCGTCGGCGCCGTCCACCACGTGGTGGTTGGTTAGAATATAACCCTCGGCGCTGACGATTACGCCCGAGCCCAGGCTGGACACCGGTTCCTGGCGCTCCGGCAGCCGGTCGCCAAAGAAGAACCGGAACCAAGGATCCTCGGTTTGTGGATTGGGCGACCGCCGCGAGCCGTTCTTGCTCGTGAAGATATTCACCACCGCAGGCATGGCCTGGCGCGCCGCGTCACTATAAGAGCCCTCGGCCGCGGAACCCGTCACACTCGGCACCACTTCCTTCAGTGCCACGATTGGTGAGCCTGATTGCACGGCCACCCGCCCGCGCTGCAGCCACTCGGGTTTCAGCGTGGCCACGACGAACCACACGGCCAGCACCACGGTGACAGCCTGGGCGAAAAACAGCCAGAATCGGCGCAACATATTGGAGTTTTGAGCAGAAAATGAAAACAAAAGAGCTTGAATTGTACTTGAACGATCTACTGGAAGTTTCCCGTTTCAAGGACTATTGCCCGAACGGCCTCCAAGTGCAAGGTAGATCGGAGGTCACCCACGTCGTCACCGGCGTGACGGCCAGCCTGGCCCTCGTCGAAGCGGCGATCGAGGCCGGCGCCGACGCCATCCTGGTCCATCACGGCTATTTCTGGAAAAACGAGGATGCCCGGGTCATCGGCCAGAAGCATGCGCGCCTGAAACGGCTGCTTGGCGCCGACGTCAACCTGATGGCTTTCCACCTGCCGCTCGATAACCATCCCGAGCTGGGCAACAATGCGCAGCTTGGCCTGCAGCTCGGCTTCATGCCAAACGGCCGTTTCAGCGACGATCAACTGGGTTGGACCGGTACACTGCCGCAGCCGATGCCGCTGCACGCGCTGGCCGCGCATGTCGGTGCGGTGCTCCAGCGCGAGCCGCTGGCGATTGGCGACCCCGATCAGATGATTCGCAAGGTGGGCTGGTGCACGGGCGGTGCGCAGGGCTATTTCGACGCCGCCGTAGCGGCTGGCGTCGATGTGTACCTGAGCGGAGAGGTGTCGGAGCAGACCACCCACCTCGCGCGCGAGAGCGGCGTGGCCTATCTGGCCGCCGGTCATCACGCCACGGAACGCTACGGCATCCGCGCGGTGGGCGAGCATCTGGCGCAGCGTTTCGGGCTGCGCCATACCTTCATCGATATTCCGAACCCGGTCTGAGCCGGGCTCCGGGCGTGGCGCGCGGTCAGGCGCGCGGCGTCTTCAGGCTGTCGCGGATCTCGCGCAGCAGCACGATATCCTCGGGCGTGGCGGCCGGCGTGGCCGGCGCCTCGTGCTTCGCGGCCATCCGGTTGAAGGCGCGGACCATCAAGAAGATGATGAAGGCGAGGATGACGAAGTTCACCACGATGGTGAGAAAGTTGCCGTAAGCGAAGACCGGCACGCCGGCCTTCTTCAGTGCATCGAGGGTATGCGGCACGCCGGGAGGCGGGTCCGCAAGCACGACGAACATGTTCGAGAAGTCCAGTTTGCCGATGATGCGGCCGATCACTGGCATGATCAGGTCGTTGACGACGGAATCCACGATCTTGCCGAAAGCTGCGCCGATGATCACGCCGACGGCGAGATCAATCACGTTGCCGCGCATCGCAAAAGTACGGAATTCGCTGATCATGCTCATTGGTTATTCTCCGCTTTGTTGTTTCAGATTAACGTTTGCGTTTGACACAGACTGCATCATCGCACCCCTGAGCGCAAGCCCGCGGGCGGGATTCGCGCTGCCATGACCGATTATCGACCAGTCGGCTATCGGTAGTTCGCCTATCGTCGAGGGATGTGCCTCAGGTATAATTTTTGGTTGACGCAAGATCTAATTGATGACATCCCCTGGGGTTTGGAATGAGTGACCAGCAAAACGTGAAGAACGTGGACAAAGGTCGCCGCAATTGGTTGATCGCGACATCTGTCGCGGGCGGCGTAGGAGGCGTAGCAGTAGCAGTGCCCTTTGTCAGTACCTTTGCACCGTCGGAGAAGGCCAAAGCCGCCGGGGCACCTGTCGAGGCCGATGTCGGTGGCCTCAAGCCCGGCGAGATGATGACCGTGGAATGGCGTGGCAAGCCGGTCTGGATTCTTCGTCGCACCCCTGAAATGCTGGCCTCGCTCCAGAAAACCGATAGCGAGGTGGCTGATCCCAAGTCCGCTGTGCCATTCACGATGGAGACGCCGGACTACGCCAAAAACGAAACCCGCTCCCGTGCCGAGCACAAGGACCTGCTGGTGGTCGTCGGCATTTGTTCCCACCTTGGCTGCTCGCCGTCCGGTCCGTTCGTGTCTGGCGCCA
This sequence comes from Cupriavidus sp. 01L43, assembly GCF_056399925.1. Lineage (NCBI taxonomy): Bacteria > Pseudomonadati > Pseudomonadota > Betaproteobacteria > Burkholderiales > Burkholderiaceae > Cupriavidus > Cupriavidus sp. 01L43. Next base: position 73,676 of record NZ_JBFTSH010000013.1, on the reverse strand, counting down.
ACCCCCAGCTCGGCGCCGATCCCGGCTTCCTCTGCCCTTGCCACGGCTCGACGTTCGACCTGGCGGGCCGCGTGTTCAAGAACAAGCCGGCCCCGCAGAACCTTGACGTCCCCCCGTACCAGTTCCTGTCCGACACCAAGATCGTGATCGGCAAGGACGAGAAAGGAGAAGCCTGATCATGGCGGCCGAAAAAGAAGTCAAGACCACCGGGCTGCTGGGCTGGATCGACGCCCGTTTCCCTGCCACCCAGCTCTGGGAAGATCATCTCTCCAAGTACTACGCGCCGAAGAACTTCAACTTCTGGTACTTCTTCGGCTCGCTGGCGCTGCTGGTCCTCGTGATCCAGATCGTCACCGGCATCTTCCTGGTGATGAACTACAAGCCGGACGGCACGCTCAACGCGGCCGGCATTCCGGTGGCGTTCGCCAGCGTGGAGTACATCATGCGCGAGGTGCCGTGGGGCTGGCTGGTGCGCTACATGCACTCCACCGGCGCCTCGGCGTTCTTCGTCGTGGTCTACCTGCACATGTTCCGCGGGCTGCTGTACGGTTCGTACCGCAAGCCGCGCGAGCTGGTCTGGATCTTCGGCTGCCTGATCTTCCTGTGCCTGATGGCCGAGGCGTTCATGGGCTACCTGCTGCCCTGGGGCCAGATGTCGTACTGGGGCGCGCAGGTGATCGTGAACCTGTTCTCGGCGATCCCGGTGATCGGCCAGGACCTGTCGCTGTTCATCCGCGGCGACTACGTGGTGAGCGATGCCACGCTGAACCGCTTCTTCTCGTTCCACGTGATCGCGGTGCCGCTGGTGCTGCTCGGCCTGGTCGTGGCGCACATCATCGCGCTGCACGAAGTAGGCTCGAACAACCCGGACGGCGTGGAGATCAAGGCGAAGAAGGACGAGAACGGCATCCCGCTGGATGGCATTCCGTTCCACCCGTACTACTCGGTGCATGACCTGCTGGGCGTGGGCGGCTTCCTGTTCTTCTTCTCGGCGGTGATCTTCTTCTTCCCGGAAGTGGGCGGCTATTTCCTCGAAGCCAACAACTTCTTCCCGRCCGATCCGCTGAAGACGCCGCCGCACATCGCGCCGGTCTGGTACTTCACCCCGTTCTATTCGATGCTGCGCGCCACGACGTCGAACTTCCTGCCGGTGCTGTGGCTGTTCTTCGCCATCGTGCTGGGCCTGGTGGTCCTGCGCAGCAAGGATGTGCRCGTGAAGATCGGCTCGGTGGCGATCCTCGTGATCCTGGCGGCAGGCTTCTACTTCATCGAAGCCAAGTTCTGGGGCGTGCTGGTGATGGGCGGCTCCGTGGTCGTGCTGTTCTTCATGCCCTGGCTCGACTGCTCGCCGGTCAAGTCCATCCGCTATCGTCCCGCCTTCCATAAGACAATTCTGATTGTCTTCGTGGTGGTGTTCCTGGTCCTCGGCTACCTGGGCGTGCAACCGCCGTCGCCGGTGGGTGAGAAGGTGTCGCAGCTCGGTACGCTGCTGTACTTTGCCTTCTTCCTGACCATGCCGCTGTGGAGCCGTGCCGGCGAGTTCAAGCCGGTGCCGGAGCGTGTCACGTTCCATCCGCACTAAGCGCCGCGCGACCCCCAAAAGAGGACAAGGACACAAGATGAAAAAGTTGCTTTCGATCTTCGCACTGGTCGGCGCGTGCTTTGCGGCCATGCCCGCGATGGCTTCCGAGGGGGGCTACCCCCTGGAGCCGGCGCCGCTCGACACCAGCGACGTGTCGTCGCTGCAGCGCGGTGCCAAGCTGTTCGTCAACTACTGCCTGAACTGCCATGGCGCGTCGATGATGCGCTACAACCGGCTCAGGGACTTGGCGCTGACGGATGACCAGATCCGTCAGAACCTGCTCTTCACGGCCGACAAGGTGGGCGAGACCATGACGATCGCGATGCCACCGAAGGACGCCAAGACGTTCTTCGGCGCCATGCCGCCGGACCTGTCGGTCATCGCCCGCGCCCGCGGCAACGACTGGCTGTACACCTACCTGCGTACCTTCTACCGCGACGACACGCGCGCCACGGGCTGGAACAACCTCGTCTTCCCGGCCGTCGGCATGCCGCACGTGCTGTGGGAGCTGCAGGGCCAGCGCACGGCCAAGTTCGCCGAAGTGGAAGAACACGGCCAGAAGGTGCACAAGTTCGCGGGCTTCGAGCAGGTCACGCCGGGCAAGCTGAGCACGCAGGAATATGACCAGGCCGCGGCCGATATCGTGAACTACCTGAACTGGATGGCCGAACCGGCGCAGAGCCACCGCAAGCGTCTGGGCGTCTGGGTGCTGCTGTTCCTCGGCGTGTTCACGGTCTTTGCCTGGCGCCTGAACGCGGCTTTCTGGAAGGACGTGAAGTAAGTTGTAACAGCCGTCAGCGGCTGCCGGCAGGGCCGGCGCGGAAGTTGCACTGTTGCAGCACCGCGCCGGCCCTTTTCCGTTGCGGATCGGCTGTCTAGGTGACTCAAGCGTCTCTTTCTCTATTTGTAACTTATTTGCTTTTCGATGGGGCGTTCTGACAGAATGTTTGCCCTGTCCGATCTAGCGCTGCCAAGTTCGCCGTCATGCACTGCATCCGGCGACTTTACACCCAAGGAATTCAACCATGATGGTGTTGTATTCGGGTACGACTTGCCCGTTTTCCCAACGTTGCCGCCTTGTCCTGTTCGAAAAGGGCATGGATTTTGAAATTCGCGACGTTGATCTGTTCAACAAGCCGGAAGACATTTCGGTGATGAACCCGTACGGCCAGGTGCCGATTCTCGTCGAACGTGACCTGATCCTGTACGAATCGAACATCATCAACGAGTATATCGACGAGCGCTTCCCGCACCCGCAGCTGATGCCGGCCGACCCGGTGCAGCGTGCACGCGCCCGCCTGTTCCTCTTCAATTTCGAGAAGGAACTGTTCACCCACGTGTACGTGCTCGAGAACGAGAAGGGCAAGGCCGCCGAGAAGAATCACGAGCGCGCCCGCGCCGCAATTCGCGACCGCCTGACCCAGCTCGCACCGATCTTCGTGAAGAACAAGTACATGCTCGGTGAAGAATTTTCGATGCTCGACGTCGCCATCGCGCCGCTGCTGTGGCGCCTGGATCACTACGGGATCGAGCTCTCGAAGAACGCCGCGCCGCTACTCAAGTATGCGGAACGGATCTTCAGCCGCCCGGCGTACATCGAGGCGCTGACCCCGTCTGAAAAGGTCATGCGTCGTTAAGACGGTATCGACGCCACCGGAAGCGTAATGTCTGAAACATCCACCAAGCCTTACCTGATCCGCGCCATTTACGAGTGGTGCACGGATAACGGTTTTACGCCGTATATCGCCGTGTTTGTCGACGGGAATACGAACGTGCCGCGCGAATTCGTGAAGAACAACGAGATCGTGCTGAACGTGAGTTTCGACGCGACGAGCGGGCTGGACATGGGTAACGAGTGGATCGGATTCAGCGCGCGCTTTGGTGGTGTTTCCCGCAAGATCGACGTGCCCGTGGAAAACGTGCTGGCGATCTACGCGCGGGAAAATGGCCAGGGCATGGCGTTCCCGGTGGAGCGCAGCATCCCCGAGACGCAGGCCGCCACCGAGCGTGAAAACAATCCCCCGCCGAAGCTGGCACCGGTGGATGCAGACACGCCGGTCACGGCCGAACAGGGCGGCACGGACGACGATCCGACTCCGCCCCCGGTACCGCGAATCGGAGGCAAGAAGCCGTCGCTGAAGGTGGTGAAGTAGCCATCGTCAAAGTGGATCGCATGCAGTAGAATCGCGGTCTGCAACAAAATGCCGGCTTAGCTCATCAGGTAGAGCAGTTGATTTGTAATCATCAGGTGGCGGGTTCGAGTCCTGCAGCCGGCACCAGATAAAACAAGGGGTTACAGCAAGCGCTGTAACCCCTTGTCCGTTGTAAACTGCTTGGTTTTTCGATCGGAAACCGGCGGTATGTCCCATCTGCCACGGCGCACTGCCCATAGCGGCCCGACGCTCGTTCGGCTCCTGTCTCGCCTGATCCACGTCGATGCTGCGGAACCTGCCAGTTCCCTCTCCCACCAGCTAAGCCAATGGCTCGGGTGGACGGATGCCATCGCGCTGTCCGCCGCACTTACCAGCCATCCAGTGCCGGGATCGTCGCTGCCGCCGCGCCCGGGGAATGCCGAGGCGCGTGATGCCGTGCGCGTGCGCGCGGCGCTGGCCAATGCGATTGTCGATGACGGCACATCAAGCGCGCGGCGTCGTGGGCCGGGGCGCCCAGCCGTGCCGGCGGAGTCGCCTGACGCCACGGTCGATTTTGCTGTCTATCGCCACCGCTATCTGACCACGCAACAAACCATGGCGACGGAAATCGGCATATTGCGAGGCCGGCTACGCAGGGCGCTGACCGCCCGGCAGCCCGCGATGGCGAAGCTGGCGATGGTGGATACCGTCATGGAGCGCGTGGTGGGTGCGCGCGAGCAGAGCCTGCTGGCGAGCGTGCCGGCGCTGTTGGAAACCCATTTCGAGCACTTGCGCCAAGCCCATGAGCATGCGCCCGGCGCCTGGCTCACGCAGTTCCGCAAAGACATGCAGGCTGTCCTGCTTGCCGAACTGGACATCCGTTTTGAACCGGTCGAAGGGCTGCTCGCCGCCCTGCGCGCTGGCTAACTGCATAGACATGAACAGAATTCTTCCCCATATCGTCGCTTTTGTTGCCGGTCTCGCCGTGGTTTGCTGGATCGGTGCCGGCTACGCGGGCGCGAACGCGCTCGCCCTCGCCGTGACGTTGGTGATCGGTGCCTTCTACGTGACTGGCGCGTTCGAACTCCAGTGCTATCGGCAGGCGACGGCCTCGCTGGCGCATGCGGTCTCGAATTTGTCCGAGAAACCGGCGGGTCTCGGCCAGTGGCTGGACACGCTTCCAGCCGGTCTGCGCGATGCCGTCCGGCTGCGCGTCGAGGGCGAGCGCGTGACGCTCCCCGCGCCGACGCTGACGCCGTATCTCGTCGGATTGCTAGTCCTGCTCGGCATGTTCGGCACTTTCCTCGGCATGGTGGCCACGCTGCGCGGCACGGGCATGGCACTGGAAGGGGCGACGGACCTGCAAGCCATGCGTGCTTCGCTGGCGGCACCGGTGAAGGGGCTGGGTTTCGCGTTCGGTACCTCGGTCGCGGGCGTTGCCACGTCGGCGATGCTGGGCCTGATCGCGGCGCTGTGTCGGCGCGAGCGCATCGAAGCCGTGCGGCAACTCGACACCCGCATCGCCACCACGCTGCGCCCGTTCTCGCGCAGCCATCAGCGCGATGAGATGTTCCGGCTCGTGCAGCGTCAGGCCGAGGTCATGCCGACGCTGGTCGACCGTCTGCAAGACATGATGGCCACGATGGAGCGCCAGAGCCGGACCCTGGCCGAGCGCCTTGCCGCGAGCCAGGAGGCGTTTCACGGTTCGACCGAAGCGACTTACACGCGGCTGGCGTCCTCCGTCGAAGAAAGCTTGAAATCCAGTATTGCCGAGAGCGCGCGCGTAGTCAGCGCGGTGGTCGAGCCCGCCGTCAGGGAGACGATGGCCGGTCTCGCGCAGGAGATGTCGGCATTGCGCGAGACCGTCTCTGGGACGGTGCAGCAACAACTCGAAGGCATCTCGACCCAGTTCGCGACAACCACTGCCAATGTCGCCGATGTCTGGCAGCAGGCCTTGGGCGACCATCGACACGCAAGCGAAGCCCTGACGCGCGACCTCCGCCAATCGCTCGATACCTTCGGTGAAGCCCTGGTACGCGAGAACCAGCAAGCACTGGCTGGCACTTCGGCCAGTTTCGCATCGCAATCAGCATCGCTGGCGGCGACGGTGAGCCAGTCGCACGCTGATCTTCAGGCCCAGTTGCTGGCTCGCGACGAACAGCGCCTGGCCGCGTGGACCGATGCGCTCGGCGCCATGGCCGCCGCCATCGCCACGCAGACGCAAGCCCAGGCCAGTGAGACGATTGCGGAAGTGTCTCGCCTCGTCGAGGCCACGACGGCGGCCCCCAAGGCAGCGGCCGCCATCATCGAGGAACTGCGGGAGAAGCTCTCCGACGGCCTCGCGCGCGACAACGCGATGCTCGCCGAACGTGGGCGCCTGCTGGCCTCGCTGGAGACGCTGCTCGATGCCGTGAACCATGCCTCCACCGGCCAGCGCGCCGCGGTTGACGGCCTCGTGACGACCACGGCGGAGCTGCTCGAGCGCGTCGGTGCCCGGTTTGCCGAGACGGTCGAGTCCGAATCCGGACGCATGGCGACGATTGCCGCGCAGGTGTCGTGCAGCGCCGTCGAGACCGCCAGCCTTGGCGAGTCGTTCGGCGCCGCCGTGCAGGTGTTCAGCGATGCCAACGGGCAGTTGGTCGCACACTTGGAACGCATCGAGGCTGCGCTCGACAAGTCGATGACGCGCAGCGACGAGCAGCTCGCCTACTACGTGGCGCAGGCGCGGGAAGTGGTCGATCTCAGCATGCTGTCGCAGAAGCAAATCCTGGAAGACCTGCAACGGCTGGCAGCGCCGGGCGCGGCCAACGGACCGGGCGCGGAGGCCGCATGAGTGAGGACCTCGACGCCGGCGTGGAGTCAACGGCGCCCGTCTGGGCCGTCTTCGGTGACCTGATGTCGGTGCTACTGGGCGGCTTCGTGCTGATTTTGCTTGGGGTGATCGGCTTCCAGATGGAGCTGTCGGCCCGGCTCGAAGCCGAGGTCAAGCAGCGGCAGGAGGAGATGCAGCGGCGCGAGACGCTCGAGAAGGCGCTGGCGGGGCCGCTTTCGGCGGGCCGTGTGACGCTCGTGAACGGGCGCATCGGCATCAGCGGGAACGTGTTGTTCGCGGTGAATTCGGACCAGTTGCAGCCAGAAGGGCGCGAGTTGCTGAAGGGGCTCGCTGCGCCGCTGGGGGCCTATCTGCATGCGCGCGACGAGATCCTGATGGTGAGCGGCTATACCGATGACACCCAGATGCGCGACAGCAATCGCCGCTTTGCCGACAATTGGGAATTGTCTGCCCAGCGCGCACTGACTGTGACGCGCGCGCTAATCGATGCGGGCATTCCCGCCGCGATGGTGTTCTCTGCCGCGTTCGGCGCCGAGCAGCCGGTGGTGCCGAATGCCGACGTCGCGAGCCGCGCCAAAAACCGCCGCGTGGAGATCGCGCCGATTCCGAGAGTGTCCACGGGTGCGGCAAAGTCTCATGGCTGAATTGGACCCGCACCAGGACCCGCACCAGGACCCGCGCCAGGATCCGCGCGCCCGCCTCGCCGCCTGGCGCGAGCGCGGCGCCGAACGGATCGACCCGGTGCGCTTCCGATTCCTGGAAGCGCTGGCGCGGCGCTCGGCGACCCAGCATGGCGAAGCGCGCGAACTGCTCGATGCACGGCTTGCGCACCTCGTGGCGTCCTTTGGCGATGCCCTCACGCAAGCCGCCCCACGCGCTGACCGGCCGGCCAAGCCAGACGCCAGCCCGCTCGGCGGACTCGTGGAATACATCGCTGCGCGGTCCTCAGCCAGTGCGCTGCCACCTGTCGCTGGCGCGCAACGCGGTCCCGAGCCGGCGCCGGCCCTGATCGACTATTTCCGCGACAGTTGGGCGCGCGTCAGCGCCGACCGCCAGTTGCGCGAGGCACTGGACAGCGTGCCGGCGAACGCCGGGCCGCTCAATACGAATCATCTTGTGCATGGCGCACTTGCGCTGATGCAGGACGTATCGCCGGGCTATTTCCAGCGTTTCTTGTCCTATGTCGATGGCCTGGCGTGGCTCGAGCAGATGAGCCCCGGCGGCGCGCCCGCCGAGCCGACAGCACGCCGTGCCGCAAGCGCCCCAAAACGGCCGCGCGTCAAGCGCCGTGCCGCCGATGCCGACCCCCTTGCCTGATCGCCCATGCTTGCACGCATAATGTGCCGCATACAGTTGGGATAACAACAGGAAGGGTCAATGATGGATAACAATCAGGGCATGGGCGACCTCGCGCGCCTCGCCGCGGCGGTGGCCGTGGCAACGCTTGCCGCCTGCGGCGGTGGGGGCGATGACGACGGCGGTTCCGTCGTCCGCGTCTCGGAGGTGACCGCCACGACGAGCAAGGCTACCGCCAGCGCCAGCGCACTTCCCACCACACGCTGGATGCCGGCCGCCACGGACACGTGGCAGCTCCAGCTCCAGGGCAAGCTCAACACGTCGTACAACGCCGTCGTGTTCGATTTCGACCTCTTCGACACCCCGCAGGCCACCATCGACACGCTGAAGTCCCAAGGCAAGCGCGTGGTCTGCTACTTCTCCGCCGGTAGCAGCGAGAACTGGCGTTCGGATTATTCTCAATTCACGGCCGCTGACCAGGGCAACCCGCTCGATGGCTGGGCGGGCGAGCGCTGGCTCGACACGCGTTCCGCCAACGTCCGCAAGATCATGACGGCGCGGATGGACCTCGCGAAGGCGAAGGGGTGCGACGGCATCGACACGGACAATGTCGACGGCTACACCAACAACCCCGGCGTGCCGCTGACCGCCGCGACGCAGCTCGAGTACAACCGCTTCCTGGCCACCGAGGCGCACGCGCGCGGGTTGGCCATCGGCCTCAAGAACGATATCGATCAGGTCGCCCAGCTTGCCGGCGATTTCGACTTCGCGGTCAATGAGCAGTGTTTCCAGTACAACGAGTGCGGGGTCTATGCGGCGTTCACCACGCAGGGCAAGGCCGTGTTCAATGTGGAATATGCCGCGAAATGGAAGGACCCCGCGCGGCGGCCTGCGCTCTGCGCCAAGGCGCAGGCGCTGAACCTGCGTACGGTGGTGTTGCCGCTGAAGCTGAACGATAACTTCCGCTACACCTGCGACTAGGCTGTTGCAATTCAGGCCGGGGGAGGCCGGCGAGCCGCCTCAGTCTGGCGTCTTGCCGGTTTTCTCCAGCTCGCGCCACGCCAGGAATAGCCGCGTGTCGAATTCGAGCTGGTGATAGCGTGGCTCCATGTGCTCGCAGAGCCGATAGAACGCCTTGTTGTGGTCGCTCTCTTTCAGGTGGGCCAGTTCGTGGACGACGATCATGCGGAGAAAGTCCGCTGGCGCCTCCTTGAACAGCGACGCCACGCGGATTTCCTTCTTGGCCTTGAGCTTGCCGCCCTGCACGCGCGAGATGGCGGTGTGCAGGCCGAGCGCGTGCTGCGCGGTGTCGAGGCGCGCGTCGTAGCCCACCTTGTGCAGCGGCGGCGCGCTGCGCAGGTATTCCTGCTTGATGTCCGACGTGTAGTCGTACAGCGCGCGATCCGTCTGGACCGTGTGCGGCGCCGGATAGCGCCGCGCAAGGTGATCCCCCAGCCCGCCCGCCGCGATCAACGCGCGCACCTGGTCGAGCACCCCGGGCGGATAACCACCCAGGAAGCGCATCGGATCCTTCACGCCGGGGCGCCAGCCTTCGCTCACAGACCCTTCCTATTTAGTGGTGATGATGGTGATGGTGCATCCAGCTGTTATCCACCGAGTTGACGAACGACTCGACGGCGTCCTTGTCCCCGGTGGCATGGCGCATCATCTCGCCGCACTTGCAGAAACCCTGGTACGGCAGGATGTGCGAGCAGGCCGACGTCTTTTGCAGATACAGTGTGACGGGTTTGGTGCACTTCTTGCACTTGAACTTGAGGGTAAGAGCAGCTTTCATGGCAATTCGGACCGAGTGTCGGAGGCCTCGCGGGATTCGCGGGACAAAGGCGACATTGTAACGATGCCCACGAATCAGCGTGGATCGCTGGTTTTCGACGGGGCAATCCGGAACGGCTCGATTTCGTACTGCTCGCCATGCTTGCGACAGTCATCGGCGATGGAGATCCACCAGTCCACCGTGACGATATACGTGCTGCCGTTGATGTCGTTCTCGGTGGCAACGGTGTCGCGGCCGAGTTTGAGATTTCGGCGGGCCCTTGTCAGGGCCTTCAATCGGGTGTCGGCGTAGAGGCTGGGGTCCCAGAGCATCATCAGCCGTTCTTCTTCCCAGACCACCCAGGCCAGTTCGTTGCCGCTGGGGAATTTGTAGCCCACGACACAAAAGCGATTCCGCTCTCGGTTTGCTCTCTCTATCGCGAGGAGGTACTTGATTGTCGCCCTTGGGTCTAGGTAGCCCGGATCAGCGGAGACTCTGAACCGCCCGGAGGCATTGCCGGCAACAGCATCAGGTAGATCATGATTCGCTTGTGTACTGCTCCACCCTAGAAGTGCGAATAGCAGGAAGCCCCAAGGCGCTATTTTCATTGACGCGGCTCCGTGATCGCGAACGGCTCGATTTCGTACTGCTCGCCGTGCTTGCGGCAGTCATTGGCGATGGAGATCCACCAGTCGACTGTGACGAGATAGGTGCTGCCGTTGATGTCGTTCTCGGTGGCTACGGTGTCGCGGCCGAGCATTAGGCTGTGGCGCGCCATTGCCAAGCCGGCCAGCCGCATGTCCGCGTCAGAGCTTCCTCGCCAGAGCAGGAGGGTTCGCTCCTCCTCCCACAAGGTCCAGACCACTAAATATCCTTGCGGCATCCTGTAGCCAACAGTGCAAAATCGATTGCGCTGTTGGTTCTTGCCGCTACTGGCGACCAGATAGCGAATGGCTTTAGCGGGATCCCTGTAATAGGGGTTCGTCGAAGCTCTTGTGCGTCCCGTTGCGGTTTCCGAAACGGCGTCCGGTAGCTTGTCTTTGGCCATGGCATTTATCGAGCAGAAGGCCAAGAGAGCCAGGATTGTCTTTCTCATGGAAGTCGCCCTATTTTTTGGCATTCAACTGCGCAAGAAACGACTTGGTCAATGTGTAGAACTGCTGGCCTCCAAGTTGTTGAAATGGCTCGAAATTGGGCCCCGGTGGCTTTGACGGAAGCGTTCGCCATGCGTACATCTCGCCGGCAGATGGGTCGTTTCCAAAATGCTTTCCACTGGCGACCGCTATCGCATTTTCCACGTAGGTTCGGAAGGCCGCGTTTTTTGCGTGCGTACCGTCGTTCGCAATGTTCATGGTTTTGTTCAGCAGAAGCGCCGGACGGTCCGCAATGATCGGGTAGCTTTCGAAACCCTCTACCTGATTGGGTGCCTTGATAAGATCGGTCAAGCTGGTGGCACCGCGCGCTGCAAAATGTGTTGCCCCGAGGCGTAGCCGATTACGCATGACATGCACCATCCATTGCATGCACTTGAGCGCCTCATCCAGACTGCTGAATTTGTCGCTATCGGGGTTCGCGTTCTCCACCACCAACATCCGCGCCAGAATCCCCGCCTCGGTCCCCGCATCCGGTAGTTCCAGCCTTGGCAACACCTCCACCGTCAGCCTCGGCGTATTCGCATCCCGCTGGGTGGTGCCATATATATAGGCATCGACATGCACCACCCGCCGGCTCACGATGCCGGTTTCGCTGACTTCGATCTTCAGTTGTTGCTCGATATCCCGGTCATTGACCTTGAGCGGGAGGATTCTCAAGGTGGAGTCGCTGCTCCGGAAGGCGAGATGCCTGCGGTTCGGGCCCAGGCCCGAGACCCTGAAAGGGAGTTGGTTTCCAGCGATGAGCGTGATTTGCGCGCCCATTGCCGCGCCGCTGCGGCGCAATAGTTTTGCCATGTCGGGTCCGATCCAGTGGTGAACCCGCCTGATTCTCCGAACCGCTCCTTGCCTCTGCAATGAGACGAGTCTGAAATTGGGCGCCATTTTTGCCGTGCCCGCGGCACGCCGGCCCCGCCCATCCGCCTGCTACACTCCCGCCATTCCTAGTCACACACCGCACACCTCCATGGCACAGTACGTTTTCACCATGAATCGCGTGGGCAAGATCGTTCCGCCCAAGCGTCACATTCTCAAGGACATTTCGCTGTCCTTCTTCCCCGGCGCCAAGATTGGCGTGCTGGGCCTGAACGGCTCGGGCAAGTCCACGGTGCTGAAGATCATGGCTGGCCTGGACAAGGAGATCGAGGGCGAAGCCACGCCGATGCCGAACCTGAACATCGGCTACCTGCCGCAGGAACCGCAGCTCGATCCAGAGCAGACCGTGCGCGAGTCCGTGGAAGAGGCGCTCGGCGGCGTGTTCGAGGCGCGCAAGAAGCTCGACGAGATCTATGCGGCCTATGCCGAGCCGGACGCCGATTTCGACGCCCTGGCCGCCGATCAGGCGAAATACGAGGCCATCCTGGCCGCCAGCGACGGCAACAACGTCGACCTCCAGCTCGATATCGCCGCCGATGCGCTGCGCCTGCCGCCGTGGGAAGCCAAGGTCGGCCATCTGTCCGGTGGCGAGAAGCGCCGCGTGGCGCTGTGCCGCCTGCTGCTGTCGCGCCCGGACATGCTGCTGCTCGACGAACCGACCAACCACCTGGACGCCGAGTCCGTGGACTGGCTCGAACAGTTCCTCACGCGCTTCCCGGGCACCGTGGTGGCCGTGACCCACGATCGCTACTTCCTCGACAACGCCGCCGAATGGATCCTGGAGCTGGATCGCGGACACGGCATTCCGTGGAAGGGCAACTACAGCTCGTGGCTGGACCAGAAGGAGCAGCGCCTGAAGCAGGAAGAGTCGACCGAGTCGGCGCGCCAGAAGGCACTGAACAAGGAACTGGAGTGGGTGCGTCAGAACCCGAAGGGCCGGCAGGCCAAGTCGAAGGCGCGTCTGGCGCGGTTCGACGAACTGAACAGCCAGGAATACCAGAAGCGCAACGAAACCCAGGAGATTTTCATCCCCGTGGGCGAGCGCCTCGGCAACGAGGTCATCGAGTTCGACGGCGTGAGCAAGGGCTATGGCGACCGCCTGCTGATCGACAACCTGAGCTTCAAGGTGCCGCCGGGCGCGATCGTCGGCATCATCGGGCCGAACGGCGCCGGCAAGTCCACCTTCTTCCGCATGCTGACCGGCAAGGAGCAGCCGGATAGCGGCGAGATCAAGATCGGGCCGACCGTGAAGATGGCGTTCGTCGACCAGAGCCGCGACGCGCTGGATCCGAACAAGACCGTGTTCGAGGAAATCTCGGGCGGTTCGGACGTGCTGACCGTGGGCCGCTACGAAACGCCGTCGCGCGCCTACATCGGCCGCTTCAACTTCAAGGGCGGCGACCAGCAGAAGCATGTGGGCACGCTCTCCGGCGGCGAGCGCGGCCGGCTGCACATGGCCAAGACGCTGATCGCGGGCGGCAACGTGCTGCTGCTCGATGAACCGTCGAACGATCTCGACGTGGAAACGCTGCGCGCGCTGGAAGATGCGCTGCTGGAATTCGCGGGCTGCGTGATGGTGATCTCGCATGATCGCTGGTTCCTGGACCGCATCGCCACGCACATCCTGGCGTTCGAGGGCGATTCCCACGTGGAATTCTTCCCCGGCAACTACCAGGAATACGAGGCGGACAAGAAGCGCCGCCTCGGCGAGGAAGGCGCCAAGCCGAAGCGCATCCGCTACAAGCCGATCGTACGTTGATCGTGGGATTCCCCTCCCCCGCGCGGGGGAGGGGAATCCGCAGGCATCACCCCCGCATCACCCCCGCACCAGCCTCACCTTCGTGATCTCCGAAGGCGCCCCGAAGCGTTTCGGCGGCCCCCAGTAGCCCGTTCCGCGGCTCACATAGACCCACAGGTTTTCATGCCGGTTCAGCCCATGCACATAGGGCTGCTGCATCGGCACGAACAGGTTCCACGGCCAGAACTGCCCGCCATGGGTATGTCCGGACAATTGCAGCTGGAAGCCCGCCGCCGCCGCCGCCGGGGCGGTGCGTGGCTGGTGGGCCAGCAGGACCCGCACTGCCGCGTGCGCCGGCGCGCCGGCCAGCGCCTGCACCGGGTCGCTGCGATGGCTATCGATGAAGTGGCCTGCCGAATAGTCGGTCACGCCGCCCAGCACCAGCGCCGCGCCGTCGCGCTCCACCACCACATGCTCGTTCATCAGCACGCGCAGGCCCAATCGGCGTAGTTCAACGATCCACGCTTCGGCGCCCGAGTAGTACTCATGGTTGCCGGTCACGACGAAGGCCCCGTGTTTGGCCGATAGCCGGCCCAGCGGTGCGGTGTGGTCGGCCAGCTCGCGCACGGTGCCGTCCACGAGGTCGCCGGTCACGGCCACCGCATCGGCCTGCAACTGGTTCACGCGGTCCACGATGCGGTCCAGGTAGGGCTTCTTGATCGTCGGGCCGACGTGGATGTCGCTGATCTGGGCGATCGTGAAGCCGTGCAGCGCCTCGGGCAGGTTGGGAATCGGCACATCCACCTCGACCACCCGGGCCAGCCCGCGCGCATTGAAATAGCCGATCACGCTGACCAGCAGCGCCAGCCCCACCACGGCGGCCGCGCTGTCGGGCAGCAGGGCGGGCGGATGCCAGCCCACGGCCAGCGTCCCGAGCAGGAACAGGTCGCGCGCCACGGTCAGGATCAGCAGCGTTGAGAAAAATCCCATTGCCAGCATGCCGAGCCAGGAAACCCGGTCCGCCCAGGGCGGCGTCAGGCGCCGCGCCAGCAGCGCGGTGGGCAGCAGCAGGGCCGAGATGACGAGCCAGAGCGCGCCCAGGCAGGCCACGGCCATCGGCACGGGCAGGTCCGGCAACAGCCGCACGCCGATATAGCCATGCAGCAGCGCCGTGATGGAGGCGGCAAAGAGAATCGAACGGCGGGGCGGCAGGGCGCTCATCGGATGGCCTTAGGCATCGTAGTTATCCGAGGAAGGTGAGGCTGGCATAACGCGGCTTCAAGGGCAGGGTGCCAGATTCAGGGGATTCTCAAGCGAAGCAAGATGCACACCTGGCCTCAGGCCGGGCGGCCCAAACCGTACCCAGTGCTGCGGTGATCTGCGCGGATTCAACGTACGAAATGAATGTTTTCGACAGGGATTGTCCCGCCTCAGCGCCTCCATTAGATTCCTCTCAGCAGCCCCCTTGTGCCGGATGCTGCGCAATTCGACGGAGTCGCCATGTCGTTCCGCTTCATGCGTGGGTTGTCCTGCCGGGCGATGGTCGCCCTGGCCTTGCTGGGCGCCACCGCGCCAATCCTGGCTGCACAGCCGCCGGCGCGCTCGCCGCTCACGCCACTCACGTGGCCGCGCAACTTTGATACCGCCGGCGACCACATCGAGCTCTATCAGCCAGAAATCGAGAAATGGGATGGCACCCGCATGTCGGGCCGCGCCGCCGTGGCGGTGGGCCCGCGCGACGGCACGCCGACCTACGGCGTGGTGCATTTCTCCGCGACGGCCGACATCGACAAGCCCTCGGCGCTGGTCCAGCTCTCCCAGATCGAGATCGAAAGCGTGGAAGTCCCCACGCGCCCCGACGCGGCCGACACGGTGCGCCAGGCGGTCATCGCGCGGCTGCCGGCCAAGGGGCTGACGGTGCCGCTGGATCAACTGCAGGCCAGCTACGCGGTGTCCCAGCAACTGGGCCGCGCGGTGCGCGTGTCGGTGAAGAACGACGTGCCGCAGATCCTGTTCGCCACCACGCCGACCTTGCTGGTGCATGTCGATGGTGAACCCGCGTGGCGCGCCGTGGGCGGCACGTCGCTGGAGCGGGCGATCAACAGCCGCGCCCTGCTGTTGCGCGAAGCGGGCGGGGAGCTTTGGCTCAACGCCGCCGGTTACTGGTACAAGTCCGAGTCGGCGGGCGGCGCGTGGGCCGTGGTGCCGTCGCCGCCGGCGGCCCTGCTCGGCGCGGCCAGCAAGATCCAGGCAAACAAGGCCGAGCCGAAGCCCGATCCGATGTTGCCGGCCAGCGGCAAGCCGCCCGCGCAGGCGCCGGCCGTGCTGCTGGCCACGCAGCCGGCCGAACTGATCGTCACCAGCGGCGAGCCGAAGATGACCCCGGTGGGCGGCACCAGCCTGCTCACGGTGTCCAACGCCGATCACGCGGTCTTCGTCGATCCATCCACCAACCAGTCTTACGTGCTGCTCTCGGGCCGCTGGTTCCGCGCGCCAATGCTGACCGGGCCGTGGACGCACGTGGCTGGCAATCAGCTACCGGCCGACTTCGCCAAGATCTCCCCGCAGGATCCCAAGGCCAACGTGCTGGTCTCGGTGCCGGGCACGCCGCAGGCGCGCGAGGCCGAGATCGCCGCCACGATTCCGCAGACGGCATCGGTGGCGCGGGCCAAGGCCACGGTGGCCGTGGTCTATGACGGCACGCCGAAGTTCGTGCCGATCACCGGCACCTCGCTGCAATACGCGGTGAACACGGGCACGCCGGTGATCGAGGTGGATAGCAACCATTACTACGCCGTGGCCAACGGCGTCTGGTTCACGGCGAGCGTGCCGGGCGGACCGTGGCATGTGGCCACCGAGGTGCCGTCCGCCATCTACACCATCCCGCCGAGTTCGCCGATCTACTACGTCACCTACGTGCGGATCTACTCGGTCACGCCTGAGGCGGTGGTGGTCGGCTACACCCCCGGCTACATGGGCGTGGTGGTCAACCCCGACGGCACCGTGGTCTACGGCACCGGCTATGTCTATCCGCCCTATGTGGGCGCCTACTACTACGGTTACCCCGCCACCTACGGCTATGGCGCCGGGTTTGCCGTGGGCGTGACCGAGGGCTTCGCGTTCGGCTTCGCGGCCGGCGCCATCTGGGGCGCGGCGTCGCCGTACTGGGGCCCGTACTGGTGGGGCGGCGGCTACGGCTGGAACTACGTCAACGTGAATCAGGCGAATTTCTATGGCCGATGGGGCCAGGGCACGGTCACGCACGCCCAGGGCTGGAACGCGTGGACCGGCACCCAGTGGCGCGGCACGGCGGGGTCCGGCTACAACCCGGCCACCGGCGCGCGCTACCAGGGCAGCCGGGGCGCCGCATTCAATCCGTATTCGGGCGA
Organism: Cupriavidus sp. 01L43; assembly: GCF_056399925.1. Taxonomy (NCBI): domain Bacteria; kingdom Pseudomonadati; phylum Pseudomonadota; class Betaproteobacteria; order Burkholderiales; family Burkholderiaceae; genus Cupriavidus; species Cupriavidus sp. 01L43. Next base: position 56,905 of record NZ_JBFTSH010000013.1, on the reverse strand, counting down.
CTACGCCGCCGGGCGGCAGGGTTCGTTCTCGAATCCATCCACCGGGCGCGAAGGCGCCGGGCGCGGCGGCGTGGTCGGCAACGAGTACACGGGCAACTACGCGGGCGGCCGGCAGGTGGCGGGCTACAACGCGCAAACCGGCCGGGCTGGCGCCGCCGAGTTCGGCGTGGCCGGCAACACCCAGACCGGCGACCACACCGCCGGCAGCCGCGGTGTGGTGGTCAATCCGAACAAGAACAATGCCGTGGCGTGGAACAACGGCAACGTCTACGCCGGCCACGACGGCAACGTCTACCAGCGCACCGACGATGGCTGGCAGCAGCACACCCCCAACGGCTGGCAGCCGGTGCAGCCAAACAGCGACGTGCAGAACCGGCTCGACCAGCAGCGGCAGGCGCGCGATGTCGGCCAGCAACGCTTCGGCAATTCCGCGCAGCAGTGGCAGGGCCGCGGGGGCGGCTTCCAGGGCGGGGGCGGGCGCTTCGGTGGCGGCGGATTCGGCGGCGGAGGCGGTCGCTTCCACGGCTTCCGGCGCTGATCGCGCGCAGTCTCGAACCCGCCTGTCCGCAGAGACTGCATCGAACGATTTTGTTGAAGGCGGCGACGAAAAGATTGAATGGTGGCGCCGCCGACACCGCTTTAACCTGCCCACACGAACGTTGTGCGGCACGCCGCCGCGCAGCGAGACCCAACCGCAGCGGAGCGGCACATGAAACTGGTTTTCCCCATCGTCCTGGCCGTTGCCGCGCTCGGCCTGGGTGCCTGCAAGAAATCCGAACCCCCGCCGGCAGCCCAGCAGGCCGTGCCGGTGCAGGTGGTCAAGACGGCGGCGCAGGACCTGCCCGTGACCTTCGATTTCGTCGGCCAGACCGAGAGCGACCAGGCCGTCGATATCCGCGCCCGCGTGGCCGGCTTCCTGATCAAGCGCAACTACACCGAAGGCGCGGTGGTCAAGGAAAACCAGCTGCTGTTCGAGATCGACCACAAGCCGTTCCAGGTCCAGCTGGACGCCGCCCGGGCGCAACTGGCCCAGCAGAAGGCCCGGTTCGAGGTGGCCCGCGCCAACCTCGCCCGTGTGAAGCCGCTGGCGGCGCGCAACGCGCTCTCGCAGAAGGATCTCGACGACGCCAACGGCAACTTCCACGAGGCCGCCGCCGGCGTGGAGCAGGCCCAGGCCGAGGTGAAGACCCAGGAACTGAACCTGTCCTACACCTACGTGCGCTCGCCCGTGGATGGCGTGTCCAGCTTCGCCGTGCTGCCGGTGGGTGCCTATGTCAGCACGTCCAACAGCCTGCTGACCACGGTCTCCACGCTCCAGCCGATGCGGATCAACTTCAGCATCTCCGAGCCCCAGACGCTCGAGTTCCGCGCCCAGCGCGAGGCGAAGTCGCTGGTGGTGCCGCACGACGATCAATACACGGTGACCGTGATCATGGCCGATGGCAGCGAGTACCCACAAAAGGGCCGCATCACCTTCGCCGATGCCACGTACAACCAGAACACCGGCACCTACCTCGTGCGCGCGCTGATGCCGAACCCGGGCGGCCAGCTGCGGCCCGGCCAGTTCGTGCGCGTGCTGGTCAGTGGCGCGAGCCGGCCCGGCGCCATCGTCGTGCCGCAGCGCGCGGTCATGCATGGCCCCAAGGGCGATCTGGTCTACGTGGTGGACAAGGACAACAAGGCCCAGCCGCGTCCGGTGATGGTGGGCGAGCTGTCCGGCTCGATGTGGCGCATCGCCAAGGGGCTCGAGCCGAACGAGACCGTGGTGGTGGACGGCGCCGGCAAGCTCGCGGCCGGCGCACCGGTGCGCGTGACCGGCGAGGCCCCGCCGGCGGCGGTCGGCGAGGGCAGCCGCCCCGTCAGTGCCCCGGCCAGTGCCCCCCCGGCCCCGGCCAAGACCTGAACCGGAGCGCCCCATGATTTCCGCCTTCTGCGTCAAGCGGCCGATCTTCGCGGTGGTGATGTCGATGATCATCGTCATCGGCGGCGGCGTGGCGATGTTCGCGCTGCCGATCGCCCAGTACCCGGACATCACCCCGCCCCAGGTCACGGTCAGCGCCACCTATGCGGGCGCCGACTCGGACACCGTCGCCCAGACCGTGGCCGCGCCCATCGAGACCCAGGTGAACGGCGCGGACAACATGATCTACATGCAGTCCACGTCATCGCCCACCGGTTCGATGACGCTCAACGTCTACTTCGACATCGGCACCGACCCGGACACCGCCCAGGTGCAGGTGCAGAACCGGGTGAACCTGGCGCTGCCGCAGCTGCCCGAGGCGGTGCAGAAGACCGGCATCAACGTGGAGAAGCGCTCCACCAGCTTCCTGCTGCTGATCGGGATCTATTCGCCGGATGGCCGCTTCGACCAGCAGTACATCAACAACTACGCGAACCTGTACGTGCTGGACGCCATCAAGCGCGTCAACGGCGCCAACCAGGCGCAGATCATGGGCTCGGCGGACCTCGCCATGCGCATCTGGCTGCGGCCGGACCGCATGGCGGCGCTCGGCATCACCAGCAAGGACGTGCAGAACGCGGTGCAGAGCCAGAACGAGCAGTTCGGCGCCGGCAGCGTCGGCCAGTCGCCGAACGCCAACCCGGTGGAGCTGTCGTTCCCGCTGGTGACACCGGGCCGGCTGACCACGCCCGAGCAGTTCGAGAACATCATCCTGCGTGCCGATGCCACGGGCGCCGCCATCGTGCGGCTGCGGGACGTGGGCCGCGCCGAGATCGGCCAGCAGCAGTACATGCTGCGCTCGGCCCTGAACGGCAAGCCGGCGACGATCATCGCGGTCTACCAGCAGCCCGGCTCCAACGCGCTCCAGGTGGCCAACGACGTGCGCAAGACGCTCGACGAGATGGCCAAGACCTTCCCGGCCGGCGTGGCGTACAAGGTCTCGCTGGACACCACCGAGTTCGTCAGCGCCTCCATCGAGGAAGTGGTCCATACGCTGGTCGAGGCCGTGATCCTGGTCGTGCTGGTGGTCTTCATCTTCCTGCAGAACATCCGGGCGACGGTGATCCCGGTGCTGGCCGTGTTCGTGTCGATCATCGGCACCTTTGCCGGCCTGCTGGCGCTGGGCTTCTCGATCAACCTGCTGACACTGTTCGCGCTGGTGCTGGCGATCGGCATCGTGGTGGACGACGCCATCGTGGTGGTAGAGAACGTCGAGCGGAACATGGCCGAGTTCAAGCTCTCCCCGCGCGAGGCCACCCTGCGGGCGATGGAGGAGGTCACCGGGCCGGTCATCGCCATCGTGCTGGTGCTCTCGGCGGTGTTCATCCCGGTGGCCTTCGTCTCGGGCACGACCGGCCAGCTCTACCGGCAGTTCGCGCTGACCATCGTCATCTCGGTGGTCATCTCGGGCTTCTGCGCGCTCACGCTCTCGCCGGCGCTGGCGGCGCTGATCCTGAAGCCGGGGCACCACACGCCGTGGCGCGGCTTCGTCTGGTTCAACGAGCGGTTCGACCGCCTGGTGCACCACTACGGCAGCTGGGTGCGCACGGTGATGCGGCGCGCGGTGGTCGCGCTGGCGATCTTCGGGGCGATGCTGCTGGCCACGTGGCAGCTGTTCGCGCACATCCCCACGGCCTTCGTGCCGTCCGAGGACCAGGGCTACATCCTCGTGGCGGTGATCATGCCGGACTCCGCCAGCCTGGACCGCAGCGAGAAGGTCACCTCGCAGGTGGCCGAAATGTTCCGCAAGCACCCGGCCGTGGAGGATGCCTCCGCGCTGACCGGCTACAGCTTCATCGACAGCCAGTACAAGACCAACGCCGGCACGGTGTTCGTCGGCATGAAGAGCTTCAAGGATCGCGGTTCCGCCGATCTGGGCGTGCCGGCGATGCTGGCCGAGATGACGCCCAAGCTGCGCGCGATTCCCGAGGCGGTGATCATTCCGGTCAATCCGCCGTCGATTCCCGGGCTGGGCTCGCAGGGCGGCTTCGAGTTCTGGATCCAGAACCGGGGCACCGGCAACACGGCCGAGCTGGAAGGCGTGACGCGCCGCTTCATCCAGGCAGCGGCCGCGCACAAGGAACTGGGCCGGTTGACCAGCACGATCCAGTCGGCGTCGCGCCAGATGCGGGTGGAGGTGGACAAGGAAAAGGCCGAGACCATGGGCGTGCCGATTGCCGATGTCTACGGCACGCTGCAGACGCAATTCGGCTCGCTCTACGTCAGCCAGTTCACGCAGTACAGCCGCGTGTGGCAGGTGATCCTGCAGGCCGAGCCGCAGTACCGGGCCACGCCGACGAATCTCGAATACCTGTACGTGCGCGGGCGGGACGGCAAGATGGCGCCAGTCTCCGGGCTGCTGAAGACCTACTACTCCAGCGGGCCGGACCTGCTCTCGCGCTTCAACAACTTCCCGGCGGCCAAGATCACCGGCGATGCCGCGCCCGGCCACAGTTCGGGCCAGGCGCTGGCGGCCATGGAGGCGGTGGCGCGGGAGGTGCTGCCCGCCGGCTACAGCTTCGCCTGGAGCGGCGAGGCCTTCGAGCAGAAGAAATCCGGCAATACCACCACCATCGTCTTCGTGTTCGGCATCGTCATGGTGTTCCTGATCCTGGCGGCACAGTACGAGTCGTGGTCCTTGCCGCTGTCGATCCTGACCGCCGTGCCGTTCGGCATCTTCGGCGCCCTGATGGCGATCCTGTTGCGGGGCTTGTCGAACGACGTGTACTTCCAGATCGGCATGGTGACGCTGATCGGGCTGGCGGCGAAGAACGCCATCCTGATCGTGGAATTCGCGGTGATGAAGCACAAGGAAGGGCTCTCCCACGCCGATGCCGCCGTGGAGGCCGCCAAGCTGCGGCTGCGGCCGATCGTGATGACCTCGCTCGCCTTTATCCTCGGCGCGGTGCCGCTGTTCATCGCTTCGGGGGCGGGGTCGAATTCGCGGCATTCCATCGGCACCGGCATCATCGGCGGGATGATCGCGGCCACTTCGCTCGCGCTGCTGTTCGTGCCGCTGTTCTCGTGGCTGGTGGGCACGGCCGCCGACAAGTGGGCGGCGCGCCGCCCGCGCAAGGCCGCGGCGCCATCCACTTCGCATCCTTCACCGAGCGCCGGGGAGCCATCATGAATGCCGTACTGCGTAGCACTGCGATGTCGGCCGCCTGTCTGGCGATCCTGGGCGGCTGCGCCATCGGCCCGGACTACGCGCGGCCGGAGGCGGCCGAGCCGCCCAACTACCGGATCGACAGCGGCGTGCTGACCGTGGCCGCCGACAGCGACTGGTGGAACAGCTTCAACGACCCGGTGCTGACCGCGATGGTCGAGGCGGCGCTGCGCAGCAACTACGACGCGCGCATCGCGGCGGCCCGCATCGACGAATTCCGGGGCCAGCTGATGGTGGCGCGCTCGGGCTTCTATCCGCAGCTGAACGCCACCGCCTCGGCGGCGCGGCAGAAAAGCGGCTCGTTCAACGGCACGCCGTTCGCAGCGCTGGGCGGCCCGCGCAACAGCTACGAGGCGCTGCTGAACGCCAGCTGGGAGATCGACCTCTGGGGCCGCATCCGCCGACAGGCCGAGTCGGCCGAAGCCAGCCTGTGGAATGCCGAATACACCCGGCGCGGCGTGGTGCTGGCGCTGGCGGCCTCGGTGGTGCAGGGCTACGCCACGCTGCGCGGGCTCGATGCGCAGCTCGAGGTGGCGCGCGCCACGCTCGACGCACGCGGCCGCGCACTCGACATCTTCCAGCAACGCTATCAGGGCGGCGTGATCTCGCAGGTGGAGTTGTCCCAGGCCGAGAACGACTTCTATTCGACCGAGGCGACCATCCCGCCGCTGCGCACGTCGATCGCCCAGACCGAGAACGCGTTGTCCGTGCTGCTGGGCCGCGAGCCGGGGCCGGTGGAGCGCGGCAAGCCGGTGAACGAGCTGACGGCGCCGGCCATCGGCGCCGACCTGCCTGCCGCGCTGCTGGCGCGCCGGCCGGACGTCCTGCAGGCCGAGCAAACCGCCGTGGCCGCCAACGCACAGGTGGGCGCCGCGCTGGCGCTGTTCCTGCCGTCGGTCAATTTGTCGGGGTTTTTCGGCGCGCTGGCCACCTCGCCGGCGGGCCTGTGGCAGAGCGCCTCGCAGATCTGGGGCTTTGGCGCCAACCTCGCCCAGCCGGTGTTTCAGGGCGGGGCGATCCGGGGGCAGGTGAATACGGCCGAAGCGGTGCGCGACCAGGCCATGCTCGGCTATCAGTTCAGCGTGCTTAATGCGCTGGCCGATGTGAACAACCAGCTGTCCAACGGCATCGAGACCCGTAACCGGCTCGGCAGCCTGCGCCGGCAGGAGCAGAGCCTGCTGATCTACGCGGACCAGTCCAGCGCGCGCTACGAGGGCGGCTATTCCAGCTATCTCGAAGTGACGGACGCCCAGGAGAAGCTGTTCACGGTGCAGTTGGCGGCGATCCAGGGGCAGGTCGATGTCCTGACCGGCACCGCCTCGCTGTACAAGGCGCTTGGTGGCGGCTGGCCGGCCATCCCGAGCGACGTGCGGGACGCCGGCCTGACCGGCGACGCCCGCGCCACTGTGCCGCCTCCGCCTCCTCCCGCTAAATAGAAGTCCCTTCCCTCAGCGCGGCGACCACTCGCCGCGCCGCACGCCCAGCGCCGTCACCAGCCCGTAGGCCGTGATGCCCAGCGCCACGCCGAGGAAATGGCCGTCGATGCCCATCCCCGCCACATTGGCGAGCAGCCAGCCGCCACCGGCCGCCAGCGCGATGCGGCACAGCCCGGCGGCGATGGGGCCGCGCATCCGCCCGGCGCCCAGCGAGGCGAAGTAGAGCGCCATGCCCAGCCCGAAGCCGCCGAAGGCCGGCCCCACCCAGGACAGCGCCCGCGCGGCAATCTCGCGGACTTCGACATCGTCGGTGAACAGCGACGCGAACGACATCGGCGCCAGTCCCACGGCAGCGCCCACGGCCCCCGCGATGACCAGCGCGATCAGTGCGCCCACCCACGCCGTGCGGCGCGCGGTATGCCAGTCCCCGGCGCCTACGGCACGGCCGACCAGCGCGGTCAGCGCCGAGCCCACGCCGAACGCGAGCGGAATCATCAGGAATTCCAGGCGCGCCGAAATGCCATACGCGGCCACCACCGAGGTGCCGTAGTGGCGCAGCTGCGCGGTGACGAGGATGGTCGTCAGGTTGGCCACCGAGGCCAGCGCGCACGCCACCAGCCCGACCGACAGGATGCGATGGAACAGCGCGCCCGAGGGCCGCACGCGCAGCGTCGGCACAAAGCCAGCGCCCCCGCGCATCACCACCCAGGCCATGGCGAGCGAGGCCGCCCAGGACACCGCCGCCAGCGCCGCGCCGATGCCGGCGAGACCCATGCCCATACGCTCGGCGAAATACCACGACAGCACCGGGAACACGATCCACATTACGCACAGCACGCGCGCGGCCAGCGCGTGGCGCCCGCCGCCGCGCAGCACCGAGGCCAGCGTGTTGGTCAGCCACGCGGGAATCGCCCCCACGCCGAACAGCCAGATCGCGTAGGTCGCGGCGGCCTCGGCGGCGGTGGGGCCGGCCACGGCGCCGAGCACGGCGTGCGGGAAGCCGGCCAGCGCCACGGCGAAGACCAGCCCTGCCACCACGGCGATGATCACCGCGTGCATGACCAGCGACGAGGCGTCCTCGCGCTTGCCGGCCCCGAGCGCGCGGGCGATGGCGGACACCACGCCGCCGCCCATCGCGCCGGCGGACATCTGCTGGAGCAGCAGTGCGAACGGCAGTACCACGGCCCAGCCGGCCAGCGAGGCGGTGCCCTGGCGCGCGGCCAGCCAGGTTTCGATCAACTGCGCGCCCGCCTGGAGGAAGGCCACCAGGCTGGTCGGCGCGGCGAGCACGGCGATGCGGCGGGCGAGTTCGGAGGCGGGAACGGGGTCGGCAGGGGCCTGGGCGCTCGCGCCGAGGGTGAGGGCATCGGGCTTATTCATGGTCGATGGCCTCGCTGCCTGCGCCGGCTTCGATCTGGTCGTCCGCGTCGCCGAAGCGCGCGCGGATGTAGCGGCCCGCGCCGGGGCCGGGCCGCACGCGCAGGTCGTCCGCGGTGATCGTGCTGCCATCGGGCCGGGTCAGGCCGCCGGCGACGATCTCGCCGCCGTCGCGCTTGTCCTCGAAGATCGTCGGCGGCCCTTTCTCATCGGCCAGCCAGCGCTCCGCCCACTGCTTGAGCGACACGTACACGGGGAAGAAGTCGCGGCCCATCTGGGTCAGCGTATAGATATGGCGCGCGCCGCCGCCCGGCGCCGGTGACTTCTCCAGCAGGCCATGGCTGACCAGCGTCTTGAGCCGCGCGCTGAGAATGTTCGGCGCAATGCCGAGGTGCCGTTCGAACTCGTCGAAGCGCGTGCTGCCGTAGTAGGCCTCGCGCATCAGCAGGATCGCCCAGCGCTCGCCGAGCATCGCCATCGAGCGCGCCACGGGGCAGGGCATGTTGGAAAAATCGGTGGGGGCCATGTCTCCTCTTTTACTTTTGATCTGCAAGTTGAGGAGAGAATAGCTTGCAAATTGAAAGTTTGCCAGCCCGTTTTCTAGGATGTGCTGAAGACGTCGAGCCCGGCCACCGCCTCCCGCAGGAACGAAATCAGCGCCCGCGTGGCCATCGACGGATGCGGATTCGGCGTGGTGATGATGTAGAGCCGATTGCCCAGTCCTTCGGGCTTCCAGTCTGGCAGCACCGGCACCAGTGAGCCGCGCCGCACATCCTCCCAGCCGGCGTAGACCGGCAGCAGGCTGATGCCATGGCCCTCGCGCACGGCCCGGATCAGGAAAGGAAAGTGTTCCGACTGCAGGTAGGGGGTGATCTCGACGCTACATCGTTCCGGCCCATTGCAGCTATCGCGGCCCAAGGTCAATGAGAATCGTCTGGTTGTGTAGGGCGGACAGAGAAATCGGCATGCGGCGAGATCGGCCGGCTCCCGCACGGGCGGCACCTGGGCGAGGTAGCCCGGCGAGGCGCACAACTGCCAGCGGATGGCGCAGACCTCGCGCGCCACAGTGTCCAGCGGCGGTTCGGACGTGACGCGCAGTGCCACGTCGATCTCGGCGGCAATCAGGTCTGTCACGCGGTTGGCGAAGAACACACGCAGCGAGATGCCCGGGTGCCGCTCGGCAAACTGCAGCAGCAGCGGGGCGATAAAGGCGTCGCCGAGCCCGGTGGGTACGCTGACCCGCACATGGCCGCGCAGGGTCTTGCCCAGGCTGTCGATCTCGGCCTGCGCCGCCGCCACTTCCTGCAGGATGCGCAGGCCATGCTCGTAAAGGGACTGCCCCGAGTCCGTCATCTCCAACCGCCGCGTGGTCCGCCGCAGCAGTTGCGTGCCGGCCTGATCCTCGAGCTGCCCGAGCTGCCGGCTGATCTGCGAGCGCGTGACGCCGCGCCGCCGGCCCGCCTCGGCGAGGTTGCCGGCTTCCACGATGTCGACGAAGGCCTGAATCAGGTTGAGGTCCATGCGAGGTGTCTGAAAGATTGTAAAGTCTGGCGCAACATTGTGATTCCGAACTACCGGATTGTCGATCTCAGCGGTGGGCTTTACGATGGACCGCTTGTCGAATGTTGAGATGGAGACCGCATGCCCGCAGACCTTTGGTTCGAATCGCTGCACCGACCCGGCACGGAGGTACTGGCACGCGGCACGCACCTCGCGGGCGGCTTGCGACGGCTGGGTTTGCAGGAGGGCGACGTGGTGGCCGTGCTGCTGCGCAACGACCCGGTCTTCGCCGATGTGATCTTTGCGTGTCGTACCGCCGGCACCTATTACTGCCCGATCAACTGGCACTTCACGGCCGAGGAAGTGCGCTTCCTGCTCGAAGACAGCGGCGCGCGCGTGCTGATCGCCCATGCGGACCTGCTGCCTGCCCTCAACGCGGTGATCCCCGCCGGGGTGGCCGTGCTGGCGGTGGGTGGCACGCATCCCGGCACCTCCGCTGACGCCATCGAATACGAACCCTGGCTTGCCAGCCAGACCCCGTACGACGGCCCGCGTGTGGCCCCGCGCGGCCATCTGGCCTACACCTCCGGCACCACCGGCCGCCCCAAGGGCGTGTTGCGCGAAGCCGTGCCGCTGGACCAACTCGACGACCAGCTCACCCGCATGCGCTCGGTGGTGGCCAAGGCCATCGGCGTGGTGCCCGGCTGCCGCGCGCTGATGTCCGCGCCGCTCTATCACAGCGCGCCGGGCGTGTTCATCCAGAACGCCCTGCAGATGGCCAAGCGGCTGGTGCTGACGCCGCGCTTCGACGCCGAGCAGGTGTTGGCGCTGGTGGAGGAACACCGCATCGACGTGCTCTACCTCGTGCCGATCATGTACGTGCGGCTGCTGAAGCTGCCGGCCGAGGTGCGCGCGCGCTACGACCTGTCGTCGATCCGCTTCGTGGCGTCCACCGGCTCGCCGTGCTCGCCCGAGGTCAAGCGGGCGATGATCGAATGGTTCGGGCCGGTGATCCACGAGACCTATGCGTCGAGCGAGGCCGGCATGATTACCGTCGCCACGCCCGAGGACGCCGCGCAGCGGCCCGGCACGGCGGGCCGGCCTGTCGATGCCGCCAGCGTGCGCATCCTCGACGAAGCCGGCCAGCCGTGCGCGCCCGGCGAAACCGGCCTGGTCTACGTGCGCCAGCCGGCCTACCCGGACTTCACCTACCTGAACAACGACGCCGCGCGCCGGGCCATCGACCGAGAAGGCCGGGTCACGCTGGGCGACCTCGGCTACCTCGATGCCGATGGCTACCTGTTCATCTGCGACCGCGCGTCGGACATGGTCATCTCGGGCGGCGTGAACATCTACCCGGCCGAGATCGAGCATGAACTGGTGCGCTATCCGGGCGTGGCCGACTGCGTGGTGTTCGGCGTGCCGGACGACGAATACGGCGAGCGGCTCCACGGCGTGATCGAGCCGATGCCGGGCGCGGAGATCGTGCCGGCGGCCGTGATCGACTGGCTCAAGGCGCGGCTGTCGGGCTTCAAGGTGCCCCGGACGATCGAGATCACCGCGCGCCTGCCGCGCGACGAGACCGGCAAGCTGGCCAAGCGCCGGCTGCGCGACCAGCACTGGGCGGGGCGCCAGCGGCGGGTCTGAACCCCGGCCCGGCGCACCCGCCCTCTATATAAATACAAACAGGAGACAACCATGCATCGCACATTCGCCCAACTGGCGGCGGGGGCGTTCGGCCTTGCGCTGGCCATCGGCCACGCACCGGCCACCTTCGCGGCCTGGCCCGAGCGGCCGGTCAAGCTGGTGGTGCCCTACACCCCGGGCGGCTCCACGGACCAGTTCGGCCGGGCGCTGGCCGAAGGCATGGCGCGCGACCTGAAGCAGCCCGTGGTGGTGGAGAACCGCCCCGGCGCCAACACCATGGTCGGCACGCAAAGCGTGGCGCGCGCGCAGCCGGACGGCTACACCATGCTGATGGGGACCAGCGCGAGCATGGTGCTCAATCCCATGCTGTACAAGAAGACCGGCTATGACCCGAAGGACTTCAAGGTCATCGCCATCGGCATCGAGGTGCCGCTGGTAGTCGTCACAAACACGCAGGTGCCGGCGGCCAATATCCGGGACTTCGCGGCCTATGCCAAGGCGGCTGGCGGCAAGCTCAACTACTCGTCCGTGGGGCTCGGCAACCCGCTGCAACTGGCCACCGAGATGCTGAAGTCCGAGCTGGGCATCGACATGACCCACGTGCCCTACAACGGCAGCGCGCCGGCGCTGTCGGCGCTGCTGGCCAATGACACCCAGTTGATGGTCGATGTGGTCAGCACCTCGCTGCCCCATATCAAGGCTGGCAAGCTCAAGGCGCTGGCCGTGACCAGCAACGCGCGACTGGACGTGCTGCCCAACGTGCCGACGGTGGCCGAAAGCGGCTATCCGGGCTTCCACGCCGCCACGTGGTTCGGGCTCGCCGTGCCGGCGCAGACCCCGCCCGAGGCCGTGGCCCGGCTCCAGGCCGCCGCCGCGCGCGTGCTGGTCGATCCGCAGTTCCGCAGCACCTTCGGCGCCTTGGGGCTGGTCGTGCAGGCGCCGCGCACGCAGGCCGAGATCGACCGCTACGTGGCCGCCGACCGCGACAACTGGGGCAAGGTCATCCGGGCCAACCACATCAGCCTGGACTGAGCCGACGGGGCGACCGGGGCAGCTTGGGGGAGGGTGGGGGCGTATAGTACGGGGACGTTTCGATCCTCACCGCCCCCGCCATGACCGATTCCGCCGAGCCGCCAGATCCGTCCGCTTCGTCCGATTCGCCTGCATCGCCGCCTTCGTCCGCTTCGCCTCCCTCGTCAGATTCCCCGACGTCCCCCCCGTCCGCCGATTCCCGCGCCGCCGCCGAGACCGGCCGCCTGCGCGCGCTGCACCTGCAGGCCCGCCACGCGGCCCGGCGCAAGACCCGCCAGGTCAGCCGCATCTCGCGCACGTCGCTGCGCTACGGCGTGTTTATGTGCGGCGCCGGCTGCGTCGCGCTGTTCTCCATCGTCTTCGCCTATATCGCCGAACTGGCGTTGCGCTGGAACGCGCAGGTGACCACGGCCACGCCGTGGCTGGCGTTCGTGCTGCTGCCGTTCGGGCTGGCCGCGCTGCGCTGGCTGACCATCCGCCTCGCCCCGCAGGCGCGCGGCAGCGGCATTCCGCAGGTAATTGCCGCCGTCACGCTGCCGCCCGATGGGGTGGCGCAGGGCGTGCTGGTGTCGTTCCGCCAGTCGATGTGGAAGGTGCTGCTGACCACTGGCGCGCTGATGGCCGGCGCCTCGGTGGGCCGCGAAGGCCCATCGGTGCAGGTGGGCGCGGCGGCGATGCTGGCCTGGGGCCGCTGGTGCCAGGACAAGTTCCGCTTCCGGATCGGCTTTCATCCCAATGCGCTGATCGCCGCCGGCGCGGCGGGCGGGCTGGCCGCCGCGTTCAATACGCCGCTGGCCGGTGTGGTGTTCGCCATCGAGGAACTCGGACGCGGTACCGCCGTGCGCTGGGACCGCCTGGTGCTGTCCGGCGTGCTGACGGCCGGGTTCCTGTCGCTGGCCGTGCTCGGCAACAACCCGTATTTCAACGTGAAGGTGCCGATGCTGGTGCTCCACGACGCCTGGGGCCCGGTGCTGCTCTGCGCCGTGGTCAACGGCGTGTTCGGCGGGCTGTTCGCCAAGGTGTTGATTGCGGGCGTGCCGGGGCTCACGCCGTCGCGCTGGCGCGCGTGGGTGGTCGACCATCCCATCTGGGTGGCATTCGGCTGCGGGCTGGTGGTGGCGGCGCTGGGCTGGGCCACGGCCGGCGCCACTTTCGGCACTGGCTACGAGCAGGCGTCGGCACTCATCAATGGTGAGTCCCACCACACGTTGTGGTTCGGGCTGGCCAAGCTGGGGGCCACGGTGGTGTCGTACTTCGCCGGCATTCCGGGCGGGATCTTCACGCCGGCGCTGGCCATCGGGGCGGGCATCGGGGAGACCGTGTCGCACTTCCTCTCGGGCATGACCGAGCCGCGCGTGCTGGCGCTGGTGTCGATGGCCGCCTTCCTGGCCGCCGCCACGCAGGCGCCGATCACCGCCAGCGTGATCGTCATGGAGATGACGCGGACGCAGGACCTGACGCTGTTCCTGCTGGCGTCGTCGCTGCTGGCGTCGTTCCTGTCGCGCCAGTTCAACCCGCATCCGTTCTATCACCACATGGGTCATGCGTTCCGGCGCGAGGCGATGGCCATCGGCCGCAAGGCCGCCCCGGGCTGACCTCCTGGCGGGCGCGTTTCCGCGGGGGTGTCTCAGTTTCGCATCGCCCCCCTTGGCCGTTGTGGCGTGGGGGCTGGCGATGGCATACCATGTGCCGCGCGCGGACCGGCAGCAGCAGACTTCCCGGCCGCGCTGTGTACCGGCGGCACACCGCGATGCGTCGGGAATCTTCTGAGGGGGAGCTGGAATGGGATCGCAACGACCGGCCGGCACGCGCCCGGCCACCAAGCCGACGACATCGACCGCCACGCATCGTCCGATCGTGCAGGATCTGGGCGCCGACACGGCGATCTGGCACACGCGCGGGCTGCAAACCAATTCCCGCATGCGCACGCCGCTGGTCCAGCGCACGCCGTCGACGCAACTGCCGCCGAGCATCGTGCCGCGCCTCATGCTCTGGGCCGTGGTCATCGGCATCGCCCTGGTCGGCTGCCATTACCTGAAACAAGTGCTCTACTAAGTGCGCTATTAAGCGCTCTTGCGCGCCGTGGTAAGGTCGCGGCTGGAACCCCTGCCACGGGGTGGGCTCCAATGCGGAGCCGATTTCAGGAGTCAGTTTTGAGAGTTTCCCTCGCCGGGCTGGCCGCCGCCGCCCTGCTGGCGGCCACGGCCGCCCATGCCGCACCGAAGGCCGCCGCGTCGCAGCCTGCCGCCACCCCCGCCGCCCCCGCCGCTCCGTCCACATCCACCACGCCGTCCGCCAATGACTTGCTGGCGCCGATGCTCCACGTGCTGGAGATCGGCAATCCGCTGCCCACACTGCCCGATTGCGCCGACCATCGCACCCCCGATGGCCGCGACGTGACCGCGTTCTGCGTGGAATTGCGCGGCGACGGCGTGATGCGCCAGGTGGGCGTGCCGCGCGACAAGCGTCCCGCGTTCATGGATGGTGCGCGCCTGGTGGCGTTCGTCGATGGCAACGCGCTGGTCGGCGTAATCGTGCCGACCGACGGCATCCGCTCGCAGGACGCCGCAGTCCAGTCGCTGACCGCGCGCTATGGCAAGCCGTTCCGGCAGGAACAGGAAGACATGAAGGACAAGGCCGGCAAGCCCGTGAAGGCGATCCACGCCGGCTGGATGCGGCGCCCGCTCACCGTGGAGCTGTACGCGATTCCCGAGAATCCGAACGAGGGCACCATCGAGCTGATGCTGCCGCAGGCGCGTGCGTTGATGGCGAACCGCGATGCCGAGGTGGACAAGGCGCTCGCTCCGCCGGCTTCGGCGCCGGCTGCGAAGAAATCGGACAAGTCAGAGAAGGCCGACAAGTCGAAGAAGGAACCGGCCAAGCCGGTGAACCCGGGTTCTTGGTGATTGGGGTGTAGTCGGGTAGCGGGCGCTCGCCCTCTCCCCCGACCCCTCTCCCAAAGGGACAGGGGAGGAACACCGCCGGTTTGCTCCCCTCGCCCGCTTGCGGGAGAGGGGCCGGGGGAGAGGGGCGGCGCATCCAATTCGCGCCGGCCTTCCCCGGTGCCTACAGCCCTTCCATCACCTTATCCAGCCCCCGCACCAGCCCGCGCAGGCCGCGCACCTTGCGGATGGCCAGCAGCGCGCCGGACACATACGGCTTCGAGCCATCGCCCGCCTCGTGCTTGAGGTGCAGGCGCTGGCCGTCCGCACCGAAGATCACTTCGACCCCCAACTGGTACCCGGGCAGCCGCACCGCATGGACCTGCGAGCCGGACATCGTCGCGCCGCGCGTTTCCTTCGGCCCGTTGACCTGATCCACCGGCACCACCTGCGTGGCGGCCTTGATCTCGCCGAGCCGGAAGGCCAGTTCGCGCACCGTGCCGGACGGCACATCGACCTTGCCCGCCTTGGCGTAGTCGATGATTTCCCAGTGGTCGAGGTGGCGCGCCGCCATCTCGGCGAACTTCTGCAACAGCACCACCGTGATCGCGAAATTGCCGCAGGCGAGCACGCCACGGTCGGCCTGCCGCGCGGCGGCGTCGATCTCGGCGTAGTCGTCGTCGGTCAGCCCGGACGTGCCCACCACCACGTGCGCGCCATGCGCCAGCGCCTGCAGGATGTTGTGCTTGGCGATGTTCGGCTTGGTGTATTCGACGTAGACGTCGTAGGGCGTGGCGCCCAGCGCCTCGATGCTGGCGGCGGCCACGCCGGGGGTGTCCGCATGGCCGGTCACCTGCGCCAGCGGCTGCCCGGCGGCGCCGCGCGAGAGGCCGGCTACCAGCGTCATGTCCGGCGCGTGCGCCACGCCGCGCGCCAGTTCGCCGCCGGCCCAGCCGGTGACGCCGCCCACGGCAACGCGAATCCGATCGCTCATCGTCATCTCCTTAATGTTGGCCAAAGCGCCTGACCAAAGCGCCCAAGCATAGCGCGCTATCCGGCCGCGCGTCGGCGGTCGATCTTGCGCGCCAGCACGATCGACGTGGTGGTGTGATTCACCCCATCGAGCATGCCGATCTCGTCTAGCAGTTTGTCGAGGCGGGCGTGGGTATCGCAGCGGATCACGGCCATGTAGTCCACCGGGCCGCTGACCGAGTTCAGCTCCTCGATCTCGGGGAAGCGTTGCAGCGCCCGGACGACCGTGGGCGCGGCCTTCGGCTGCACGGACAGGCCGCAGAAGGCCAGGATCGCGTTGTCCTCCATCCGCCCGCCCAGCCGCACGCCAAAGCCGGCGATCACGCCGGACTTTTCGAGCCGGGCAATGCGCGCCACCACTGTGGTCCGGGCGATGCCCAGCACGCGGGCGAGATTGGCTGCGCTCTCGCGCGCGTTGCCCTGCAGCAGGGACAGCAGGTGCCGGTCGGTCTGGTCGAGGTCTGCCATGGTGTTCGCTCGGGGTGACGTTTCGTCAGGATGGATCGTCGATACGTCCGATTATGGGGCGTTTTCGTCGATCTTGCAGCTACAAAACGTGCGCGCCGCTGCCCATACTTCCCTCACGGATTCACGCATTCTTGACGGGGGAGCCATCATGCAACCATCCAACCTCGGTCCCGGCGCAGCACGGGACCTGACCCAGTCGCCCCGGCCGCTGTCGGTCGTCGTGCTCGGCGCCGGCAAGATCGGCCGTGTGATCGCGACGATGCTCGCCGACACCGGCGACTACCGCGTCTGTCTGGTCGACCATGACCCGCACCGGCTGGACGGCCTGCCGCGCCAGATCGCCGTGCGCGCCGGGGACCCGACCGAGCCCGGCACTTGCGCCGCCTTGCTGGCTGGCGCCGATGCCGTGCTCAACGCGCTGCCGTTCCACGCGGCCATCCACGTGGCCACCGTGGCCGCGCGGCTCGGCGTGCATTACTTCGATCTGACCGAGGATGTGGCGGCCACCCACGCCATCCGCCAACTGGCCCAAGGCGCGCGCTCGGTGCTGATGCCGCAGTGCGGCCTGGCGCCGGGATTTATCGGCGTGGTGGGCAACGATCTGGCGCGGCGCTTCCTGCGGGACGGCGGCGACCTGCTCGACCTGCGCATGCGCGTGGGTGCGCTGCCGCGCTACCCGAGCAACGCGCTCAAGTACAACCTCACCTGGAGCACGGAAGGGCTGATCAACGAGTACTGCAACCCGTGCGAGGCCATTGTCGATGGCCGCCGCGTGGAACTGCCGGCGCTGGAGGGCCAGGAGTCCTTCGCGCTGGACGGCATCGAGTACGAAGCCTTTAATACCTCAGGGGGCCTGGGCACGCTGCCGGATACCCTGGCGGGCCGCGCGCGCCATGTCGATTACAAGTCGATCCGCTACCCGGGGCACTGCGCCCAGATGAAGCTGCTGCTGAACGACCTGCGGCTGCGCGAGCGCCGGAGCTGGCTGCGCGAGATCTTCGAGCACGCCATTCCGGTGACCGAACAGGATGTGGTGATCGTGTTCGCGAGCGCCACGGGGCATCCCGGCGCCAAAGCCGGGCAGGGTGGCCATGGCGGACAGGGTGGGCGGGGGCCGCTGACGCAGGCGTCCTTCTCGGCGCGGATCGGCGGGATGGAGGATTTTGGCGGCATCGGGCACGTCAACGCCATCCAGCTCACCACGGCGGCTGGCATCTGCACGGCGCTGGACCTCGTGGCGACGGGCGTGCTGCCCCAGTCCGGCTTCGTGCCGCAGGAAGCCATGCCGCTCGATCGCTTCCTGGCCAACCGGTTTGGCCAGCATTACAGCCACCACCCGCTACAGGAGACGCTCGCATGAAAGCGCAGGACATAGCCGCATGCTGGCAGGCCATGGGCCTGCGCCAGCCTTGGGACGATTCGCATGGCGCGGGCGAGGCCCTTGCGCTGCGCTCGCCCGTCGATGGGGAAATCTTCGGCCACCTGCCGGCCTGCCCCGTGGCCGACGCCGATGCCCGCATCGCCCGCGCGCACGCGGCGCAGACCACCTGGGCGCTGACCCCGGCCCCGGCGCGTGGCGAGGTGGTGCGGCGCTTCGGCGAGGCGCTGCGCATGCACAAGGCCGCGCTGGGGCGGCTGGTGGCGCTGGAGTCCGGCAAGATCCTCCAGGAAGGACTCGGCGAAGTGCAGGAGATGATCGATATCTGCGACTTTGCCGTCGGACTCTCACGCCAGCTTCACGGGCTGACGATTGCCTCGGAGCGCCCCGCGCACGCGATGCGCGAGACCTGGCATCCGTTCGGGCTGTGCGGGGTGATTTCGGCGTTCAACTTCCCGGTGGCGGTGTGGGCGTGGAACGCGGCGCTGGCGCTGGTCTGCGGCAACGGCGTGGTCTGGAAGCCGTCGGAGAAGACGCCGCTGTGCGCGCTGGCCGCGCAGGCGCTGCTCGATCGGGTATTCGATGAGGCGGCGCCCCAGCACGCCGGCCTCTGCGTGGTGCTGCCGGGCGGGCGCACGCTCGGCGCGCAGCTCGTGCAGCATCCGGCCGTGCGGCTGATCAGCGCCACCGGCTCCACGCGCATGGGCCGCGAGGTGGGCATGGCCTGCGCCGGGCGGTTCAAGCGCACCATCCTCGAACTGGGCGGCAACAACGCGGCCATCGTCGCGCCATCGGCCAACCTGGAACTGACCATCCGCGCGATAACCTTTTCGGCAGCCGGCACCGCCGGCCAGCGTTGCACCACGCTGCGGCGCGCCTTTGTCCACGTCGACCTGATCGAGACCGTGACCAACCGGCTGCGCCAGGTCTACGCGCGGCTGCCGGTGGGCGATCCGCTGCAGGCGGGCACGCTGGTCGGCCCGCTGATCGACATGGCCGCCGGCGACACCATGGCCAACGCGCTGGCCGCCTGCCGCGCGCAGGGCAACGTCGTGCATGGCGGCGAACGGCTGCTGGCGGACCGCTATCCGCACGCCTGCTACGTGCGGCCCGCACTGGTGCTGACCGACACCCAGCACGACACCATGCTGACGGAGACCTTCGCGCCCATCCTCTACCTGATGCCGTACACCTCGCTCGACGAGGCCATCGCGCTGAACAACGCGGCGTCGCACGGGCTGTCGTCGTGCCTCTTCACCGAGTCCCTGCGCGAGGCGGAACTGTTCGTCTCGGCGGCGGGCAGCGACTGCGGCATCGCCAACGTGAACATCGGCACCAGCGGCGCCGAGATCGGCGGCGCCTTCGGCGGGGAGAAGGCCACCGGCGGCGGGCGCGAGTCCGGCTCCGATGCGTGGAAGGGCTACATGCGCCGGGCGACCAATACCATCAACTACGGCGATGCATTGCCGCTGGCACAGGGCATTCGCTTCGATCTGTAATCGCTCCCGTGCCGATCGCGTCCATCGCTGTTCGCCGATTTACGTGCAGGAAGATGTTGCGACTCGTAACACGGGTTACAGCAAGTTGACGCTGTATTACCAGACCGCCCCGTATAACGTTTATGAGGGTAGGCGCTGCCGCAGGCAATGCCTGGCACTCTCAAGGACGATGCGATGGGAACGACAAGAACGATTGTGATGGGTCTGGCCGCCACAGGCGCGGCGCTGCTGGGTGGCTGCGCGGTGTATCCCACGCCGTATGGCCCGGCCATCGAGCCAGCCCCGGTGGCCGTGGCGCCAGCGCCGGTCTATGTGGGCCCGCCCGCCGTGGTGGTGCGCCCCGCGCCGTACTACTACGGCGGATACGGCGGTGGCTACCATCGCGGCTACTACGGCGGCGGCCGACGCTACTATCGCGGCGGCTGGTAAGCCGTCGCCAAACTAGCAGGTGGAAGAAGCGGGTAGAAGAAGAAGCAGAAGCAGAAGCAGGTAGAACAAGCAGAAGCGGGCAGAGCCCTAGTTGCCGGCGTCGGCCGCAGCCGGGTTCAGCCCGCCCCAACTTGGCGTGAGCGACTGGCCGATCTCTGGCAGATCGACGAGATCGAGCACGCGCCCGACCGTATGGTCGACCAGTTCCGCAATCGTCTGCGGCTTCTGGTAGAAGCCCGGCACCGGCGGGAACACGATCCCGCCCATCTCCGTGACCGCCGTCATATTGCGCAGGTGCGCCAGGTTCAGCGGCGTTTCACGCACCATCAGTACCAGCTTGCGCCGTTCCTTGAGCGTGACGTCCGCCGCGCGGGTGATCAGGTTGTCGGAGAGGCCATGGGCGATGGCGGCGAGCGTGCGCATCGAGCAGGGCGCCACGACCATCGCATGGGCGCGGAACGATCCGCTGGCGATGGTCGCGCCGATGTCGCGCACGTTGTGCACCACGCCTGCCAGCGACTCCACCTGGGCACGGCTGATATCGAGTTCGTGCTGGAGGTTCATCACGCCGGCGGGCGAGATCAGCAGATGGGTTTCCACCCCCGCCACGCCTTGCAGCACCTGCAGCAGCCGGACGCCATAGATGGCGCCCGTTGCGCCCGTGATGGCGACGATCAGCCGTTGCGGCACGGCGCCATCCGGTACGGGCATGATTACGACTTCAGCAGCGATTGCAGTTCGCCGTTCTGGTACATCTCCATCATGATGTCCGAGCCGCCGACGAACTCGCCGTTCACGTAGAGCTGCGGAATCGTGGGCCAGCTCGCATATTCCTTGATGCCCTGGCGGATGCCTTCGTCCTCGAGCACGTTGACCGTGGTCGGGGTGTCCACGCCGCAGGCCTTCAGGATCTGGATGGCACGGCCCGAGAAGCCGCACATCGGGAACTGCGCCGTGCCCTTCATGAACAGGACCACGGGGCTGCCCTTCACGATCTGGTCGATCTTCTGTTGTACGTCACTCATGGTGTGTAGCTTCCGGTTGCGCGCGGCGCCGTGTGGCGTCGCCAGTGTCTGGGATGGGGATTTCCGCCGAAGCGGATGTCAGGTCGGAATTTTACCGGATTCGCCCGACCATCGCCCGCCGCTGCACCGCTCCTGCCCGGCGAGGTCGCGGGCGGTGGCCACCTCGGTAAATCCACCCGCCTCAAGCAGCGCCCGCGTGGCCGCGCCCTGGTCGTAGCCGTGCTCCATCAGCAGCCAGCCGCCGGGCAGCAGGCGATCCGCCGCGCCGGCCATGATGGTGGCCAGGTCGGACAGGCCGTCCTCGTGGTCGGTGAGGGCGTCGATCGGCTCGAAACGCAGGTCGCCCTCCACCAGATGCGGGTCGCCAGAGGCGATGTAGGGCGGATTGCTGACGATCAGGTGGAAGCGCAGGGTGTCCGGCACGGCTTCGTACCAGTCCGACACCAGGAAGTGGATGCCATGCGCCTCGAGCGCGCGGGCGTTGTCCTGGGCCACCATCAGCGCACCCGGCGAGATATCGGTCGCCCAGACCTCGGCGTCGGAGCGCTCGCGGGCAATCGTCACAGCCAGGATGCCGGAGCCGGTGCCGAGGTCCAGCACACGCGGCGCGTGCACATGGGCCACGCGCGCCAGCGACATTTCCACGGCTATCTCGGTATCAGGACGCGGAATCAGCACATCGGGCGTCACGCGGAAAGTGCGGCCGAAGAACTCGCGCTCGCCCAGCAGGTAGGCCATCGGCTCACCGGCCAGCCGCCGCGCCATCAACGTGGAGAATGCATCACGTTGTGCTGCATTGAGATGGTCGGTATCACGCGTGATGAGTTGCGTACGCGTGAGGCCGGTCACGTGGGACAGCAGCATGCGGGCTTCGAGCGCCGGCAGGCCGGTCATCGCAGCCAGCGTCTGGGCTTCGCGCAGCGTGGGGGCGGGCGACAGGGCGCCCGACGGTGTGGAAGACATCGGAAATAGATGGCTGAAACTGGGAGAGCGGGTGCAAAAAACCCCGTCGGGACCTGGCGCGACGGGGTTCTTTGCTGGCGCCACAAGGGCGCCCGGTATTAGCCGCTCAGTGTAAGCCGATTTGGCAACGCGCGGGCGCGCGAGCGGCGTGATTCCATATGGACCAATTACTTATTGACGGTTTCCTTGGCCTTGTCTGCCGTGGTGTTCACGGCATCGCGTGCGGCTTCCTTGGCGTTGGCCATGGCGTGGCCGGCATCGGTCTTGGCCTGTTCGGCGGCGGCCGAGACATCGGCGGCGGCACCGCTCGCGGCGGCCTTGGCGGCGTCCGCGGCGTTTGCTGCGGCGGCGGCGGCATCGCTGGCGGCGGCCTTGGCCGATTCGGCAGCGCTCTGCATGGCGGCGTCGGCGTTGGCGGCCGGGGCGTCTTCCTTCTTGCTGCAAGCCGCCATGGCGGCAGTGATCATCAACAGGGCGAGCAGTTTCTTCATGATTTCATCCTTGGTGTCTGTTTTGAGGAGTCGACTTCGGCCCAGACTTCGTATGCCACCAGGTGCGGAAAGTGACGCATGGGGGCGGTCTGGTCGAATCGATTATAGACACCGCGTTTTGGCGGGCCAGTGCTGTTTCAAGCATTTACCTCCGTTACAAACCCTTGCCCACGGGTGATGAAATCATCACTGCGCGATGAAAATCAGCCCTCGTCGCCGAGCGCGGCGAGCTGGTCGGCCTGGTGTTCGGCGGAGAGCGAGGCGAGCAATTCGTCGAGGTCCCCGTCCATGATCATGTCGATCTTGTAGAGCGTGAGATTGATGCGGTGGTCGGTCACGCGGCCCTGCGGGAAGTTGTAGGTGCGGATGCGGTCGCTGCGGTCGCCCGTGCCGATCAGGTTGCGCCGCGTGGTGGCTTCCTTGGCCTGCGCCGCGCGCAGCTGCATGTCCTTGATGCGCGCCGCCAGCACCTTCATCGCCTTGTCCTTGTTGCGATGCTGGCTGCGGTCGTCCTGGCACTCCACCACGATGCCGGTGGGCAGGTGGGTCAGCCGCACCGCCGAATCGGTCTTGTTCACGTGCTGGCCGCCCGCGCCGGACGCGCGGAAGGTATCGACGCGCAGGTCGGACGGGTTGATCTCCACCTCGCCCACCTCGTCCGCCTCCGGCATTACCGCCACGGTGCAGGCCGAGGTGTGGATGCGGCCCTGCGCCTCGGTGGCCGGCACGCGTTGCACGCGGTGCCCGCCCGACTCGAACTTCAGCTTCGAGAACGCCGCGTCGCCGGCAATCCGCACGATCACTTCCTTGTAGCCGCCCAGGTCCGACTCGGACTCGCTCATCACCTCCACCTGCCAGCGCTGCCGTTCCGCATAGCGCGTGTACATGCGGAGCAGGTCGGCGGCGAACAGCGCGCTTTCCTCGCCGCCGGCGCCGGCGCGGATTTCCAGCAGCAGGTTGCGGTCGTCGTTGGGATCCTTTGGCAGCAGCAGGGTCTGAAGGCTGGCGGCGAGGTCTTCCAGCCGCTGGCGCGCCGCGCCGATCTCGTCGGCGGCGAACTCCTTCATCTCGGGGTCGTCCAGCAACGCCTGCGCCGTGGCCAGATCCTCCTGCGCCTGCCGGTACTGGCCGTATTGCTCGGCCACCGGCGACAGCTCGGCATGCTCCCGCGAGAGCTTGCGGTACTGGTCGATGTTGGCCGTGGCGTCCTCGCGGGCAAGCAGGGCGTTGACTTCATCGAGTCGCTCGGCCAGTTGGTCGAGCTTGTTGAGCATGCTGGCTTTCATGGGGATCCGAAAGGAAACTGGGGCGCGATGAGGGGGAGGCCTGCGCGGCGCCGTAAGGGGCGAACCGAGCGGCGAACCGAGGGGCTGGCAATGACGCCAGCGGGCCGGCGCGGCCGGCCGGGGACGAGCGCGGCTAGCGCTCGGAGTGGCTGCTGTGGCGGAACAGGCCCGGCACCAGGCGCAGCAGCGCCTCGCGGTCTTCGCCCTGGGTGTGGTTCAGCGCGTGGGTGGGGCCGTGCAGGAACTTGCGGGTCAGCGCACCGGAGAGGGCTTCCAGTACCGCTTCGGGGTCGTCGCCACGCGCCAGCATGCGGCGCGCGCGTTCGAGTTCGGCCTGGCGCATGGCCTCGCCGTTGGACTGGATCTCGCGGATCACCGGCACCACGCTGCGCGTCTCCAGCCAGTGCATGAAGTTCTGCACGCGGCTTTCGATGATCGCCTCGGCCTGCGCCACGGCGGCCTGGCGCAGCGCGCTGCCCTCGCGCACCACGGCGCCGAGGTCATCCACGGTGTACAGGAACACGTCGTTCAGGCGCGCCACCTCGGGTTCCACGTCGCGCGGCACGGCCAGGTCGACCATCATGATCGGGCGATGCTTGCGGCGCTTGACCGCGCGCTCCACGGCGCCCAGGCCGATGATCGGCAGCGAACTCGCGGTGCAGGACACCACGATGTCGAACTCATGCAGCCGCTCGCCCAGATCCTGCAGGCGGATGGCCTGCGTGGTCAGGCCCTGTTCGGCCAGTTGCTCGGCCAGCCGCTCGCCACGCTCGACGGTGCGGTTGGCCACCACGATCTGGCGCGGCATCTGCGCGGCGAAGTGCGTGGCGCACAGCTCGATCATCTCGCCCGCGCCGATGAACAGCACGCGCTGGGTCGAAACACTTTCGAAAATCCGCTGCGCCAGCCGCACGGCGGCGGCAGCCATCGACACCGAATGGGCGCCGATCTCGGTCTGGCCGCGCACTTCCTTCGCCACGGCGAAGGTGCGCTGGAACAGCTGGTTCAGGTAGGTGCCAAGCGCGCCGGCCTCGCCAGCGGTGCGCACCGCGTCCTTGAGCTGGCCCAGGATCTGCGTTTCGCCGAGCACCATCGAGTCGAGTCCGCTGGCCACGCGGAACGCGTGACGCACGGCTTCGGACTGGGGCAGGGCATACAGATGGGGGGCCAGTTCGCCGGCCGGCACGTTGTGGTGCTGGGCCAGCCACCGCAGCGTGTGCTCGAAGCCGTCCGCACCGGGCTGCAGCACATCGGTGGCGCAGTAGATCTCGGTACGGTTGCAGGTGGAGAGGATGGCGGCCTCGGTGCCGCTGCGGCCGGCCAGGTGGGTGCGCAGGGCGCCCAGGGCCGGTTTGATCTGCTCAAGCGGAAACGCCACACGCTCGCGGAGCGAGACGGGTGCCGTAGTGTGATTGATGCCGATCGCGAGCAGTTGCATTTGTGGGGTTCGTTGCCATCCGGATCGTAGCCGGAAGCGATGGCCATTATACCGCCGGGCCGCGATTTTGCAGGGCGAGGGGGCGTTTTGTTCCAAGTGCGCCAAAACGCCAGTATTGTTACGGCGCGGTCACGCGGTGGTGGCCGAATCCGGATCAAATAGGGGGTGCCGATGCTCGGCTTGGTGGTGGTGGGGGCGATCGTGGGCCTGGCGGGACGCCAGATGCACCCGGCCGGGCGGGTCGTGAGCCTGCCGGCCGCGCTGGTGCTGGGTGTGCTCGGCGCGCTGGGCGCCTTCTACGGCGGGCGCGCGGCCCACTTGTTTACCGACGGCCAGCTCTCGGGCTGGACCGCCGCGATCGTCGGCGCGGCGCTGCTGGTCGGCGTCTGGGGTGTGGCGCGCCCGCGACGGTAGGGCTGTCCGCCCCGCCGGCTGCCTAGGCTTGACCCCGCGCGGACAGGAAGCGCCGCAGGATCGCGCTCGAATAGTGGCTCGCCACGTCGCGCAAAAATGCCGAAAAGTCCACATGCGCGACATCGTCGGCCCGGTCCGATACGGTACGCATGACTGCATAGGGCACGCCGTATTCGTAGCAGATCTGGGCCAGCGCGGCGCCTTCCATCTCCACGGCCTGCAGGCCCGGCAGTCTTTCCCGCAGGTCGGCCACGGCCGCCGGGGCGTTGATGAACTGGTCGCCGCTGGCCACCATGCCCACGTGCAGGCGCGGTGCGGCCACGCCGAAGCGGGCCAGCACGCCGTCCGGCACTTCGGTGGCGAGGTCGAGGCGCAGGAAGTCGTCGGCCGCCGTCCGCAGCGCCGCCGTCAGCGCCGCATCGGCCGGAAAATCGGCGCGCGCCAGCAGCGGCACCTCGTGGCGCGGGAACAGCGGGCGGGCGTCCAGGTCGTGCTGGAGGGTGCGGTCCGCCACGACGATATCGCCCACGCGCACCTCGGGCCCCACGCCGCCGGCCAACCCGGTGAACACGATCTCGTCGACGCCGAACTCGCGGATCAACGTGACCGTGGTGGCCGCCGCCGCCACCTTGCCCACGCGCGCGAGCACCAGCACCACGGACTGCCCGTGGAGCGTGCCGGCGTAGTAGTCCCGCATGCCGATGGTGCGCACGGTGGCGCGCGCGTCTTCGTGCCGCATGGCGGCGATCAGTCCATCGACTTCGTCGTGGAGCGCGGCAAGGATGCCGAGGGTCATGGCTGCCCGGATTGGATGAGAAAGGCGCCAGCATACCGGCGCCGGGAGCGCGGCGGAAGCGGGGCGCCGCGTTTTCAGAACCCTCTCATAGGCACGGGCAGGCCGCTTTGCTACAGTGCGCTTGCGTTCGCATTCCATCGTTTTCCATCGCATTCCAGCCCGGGAGAATTCCGTTGGAACCCCTTTCAGATCGACGCATGGCCCAGCAGGCGCTGGCCGACTGGCGCGCCCAGGATCGCCTTGGCGCGGAAAGCCTTGCGCCCGCGTGGGCCCGCACCTTGCCGGTACGGGCGGACTGGTACCGCTGGCTTGAGCGGGCGCTGCTGGCGCTCGGCACCGCGCTGCTCTGTGCCGGCGTCATCGTCTTCTTCGCGTTCAACTGGGAGGCGCTGCACAAGTTCGCCAAGTTCGGGCTGCTGGCGGGCGTGCTGACCGGGCTTGCGGCGCTGGCGGCATGGCGGCCGGCCGGGGACGGCATCGGGCAGGCCGCGCTGGCTGGCGCGCAGGTGGTGTCGGGGGTCTGGATGGCCGTGATCGGCCAGACTTACCAGACCGGCGCCGATGCCTGGCAACTGTTCGCCCTGTGGACGCTGCTGGCCGTGCCATGGGCGCTGGCCGCGCGGGCGGCGCCGCACTGGTGGCTGGTGATCGTGGTCGGCAACGTGGCGCTGCTCCGTTATGGCAGTGTGCGGCTGGGCGTGGGCAGCATGTTCGACCTGCTGTTTTCGGGGCGCCATGCGCGCGAGACCACGCTGTTCCTGCTGCTGGCGTGTTGCATCCAACTGGTGATCTGGTACGTGCTGGCGGCCCGCGCGGCCCGCTGGGGTTTTCGGGGCGATGCCGGCCCGCGCCTGATCGCCGTGCTCGCCTGTGGATATGCGGCCTGGCTGGGCCTGACGAGCGTGCTGGTCCATCGCGTGGAGGCGGTGGGGCTAGTGGCCGGCGCGGTGGCGCTGGCCGGGCTCGGCGCCTGGTTCCGGCGGCGCGCGTCGTTCGACATCGTCGTGCTGAGCCTCGCCTGTCTCGCCGGCATCGGGCTGGTGGTGTCGGCGCTGGGGCGCCTGCTCGCCGAGGGCCATGGCGACTTCGGCATCTTCCTGCTGCTCGGGCTGGTCACGGTAGGGCTGGCTGCTGCGGCGGCGGCATGGCTGCTGCGGGCATGGCGTGACGCCAGCGGGAGGCCGGCGTGAGCGCGCAAGCGGTGGAGCGAAAGCTCTGGGACGACCTCACAGCACAGGGCGTGGTCGAGGGAGAGTACGTGGCCACGCAGCGCACGCCGTGGCCCATTCGCCTGCTGATGGGCGCGGCGGGCTGGCTCGGCGCGCTGTTCTTCCAGGTATTCCTGCTCGGCTCGGTGTTCGCGGCAACGAGCGGCAACGGCCCGGCCATGCTCGTGACCGGGCTCCTGATGCTGGGCGGGGCCGTGCTGCTGTACCGGATGGCCGGCGAGGGCAGCGGGCGCATCGCGCTCTGCCAGTTCGCGTTGGCCCTGAGCCTGGGCGGGCAGGGCATGGCGATCTTCGGCACGGCCCAGATGCTCGGCGGCGAGTGGCTGGTGGACCGCGCGGCGTTCTGGCTCGCGGTGGCCGTGTTCGAGGTGGCGCTGTACGCCATCGTGCCGAACCGGCTCCATCGTTTCGTGGTGGCGCTCGGCGCGTGGACGGCGCTGGCGTTCGCGCTGAATATCGCGCTGGCCGGCGCCCGGCACTACGGCTGGGTCGTGCTGCCGTGGTCGCTCGGATGGCTGATGCCGCTGGCCTGCGCGGTGGTCACCGTCTTCGTGCTGAAAGAGCATTGGCTGGCGGCGCGCGGCGACCATGGGCGATGGGAGCCCGGCGCGGACGCCACGCTGGTCTTCGCGCTGGCGGCGGCGCTGCTGGTCACCGGGGCAAACCATCCGCTGGCTGGGGTTTTCGATGAACGTGGCGCACCGCGCCTGCTCGCGCCGTGGCTGGCCGGGGCGCTGACCGAGGCGGTGCTGCTGATGTTCGCGTTGTTCGAATGCCGGCGCCTGCATGTCGAGCCGCGCGTCGGTGCGGCGGTGCTGGGTGTGACGCTGGCCTTCGCCACGCTGATGGTGATGGCGCCGGCCGTCGGCGCTGGGGTGCTGGTACTGGCGCTGGCCCTGCGGCGCGGGTCGCTGCCATGGCTCGGGCTCGGCATCGCGGCGCTCATCGCGGGCTTTGTCTGGTACTACGGCTCGCTCCAGTGGACGCTGCTGGCCAAGTCCGCCACGCTGGTGGCGGCCGGCGTGCTGCTGCTGGCGGTTCGGATCGTGATGCGACGGATGGAGGCGCGACCATGAAACGATGGATCGTGGTGGCATGGCTGCTGGTGATCGGCGTGGCCGGGGCGGTCATCGTCGGCAAGGAACGGGTGCTGTCGCATGGGGAGGTCGTCTACCTTCGGCTGGCACCCGTGGACCCGAGGTCCCTCATGCAGGGCGACTACATGGCGCTGAATTTCGCCCTCGGGCTGGAAATCGCCGCCGCCCAGGCCCGCGCCCAGTCCCCGCGCGAGCGGGAGACCGAAGTGGTGATCCGCCGCGACGCCGCCGGGGTCGGGCAACTGGTCCGGCTGCAGAACGGCCAGCCGCTGGCCGAGGGCGAGCGGCGCCTGCGCGTCCAGAACGTCCCCTCGCGCTGGGGCGGCCCGATCGTGCAGGTCTCCACCGACGCGTGGTTCTTCCAGGAAGGACAGGCGGAGCGGTTCGCCAAGGCCCGCTACGGCGAATTCCGGCTGGATAGCAGCGGTCAGGCGCTGCTGGTGGGCATGCGGGATGAACAGTTGAAGCCGTTGTAGCCGCGAGCGAGGGCTCGCGCTGCGCCCTCAAGCAAAAAACCCGGCATCTGCCGGGTTTTCTCGGGTTTGTTACGCCTGCCTCAGACGTTGAACAGGAAGTTCATCACGTCCCCGTCCTTCACCACATATTCCTTGCCTTCGGCGCGCATCTTGCCGGCTTCCTTCGCGCCCTGTTCGCCCTTGAACTGGATGAAGTCATCGTAGGCGATGGTTTGCGCGCGGATGAAGCCGCGTTCGAAGTCGGTGTGGATCACGCCGGCGGCCTTGGGGGCGGTGTCGCCCACGTGGATCGTCCAGGCGCGGACTTCCTTCACGCCTGCCGTGAAGTAAGTCTGCAGGCCCAGCAGCGTGAAGCCGGCGCGGATTACGCGGTCCAGGCCGGGTTCTTCCATGCCCAGGTCGGCAAGGAATTCGGCCTTGTCGGCGTCTTCCAGGTCGGCAATCTCGGCTTCGATGGCTGCGCAGACGGCCACGACCGGCGAATTGGTCAGCTTGGCGTGCTCACGCACTGCGTCGAGGTGCGGATTGTTCTCAAAGCCGTCTTCGCGCACGTTGGCCACGTACATCGTCGGCTTGGCGGTGATCAGGCAGAACGGGCGGATGGCTTCCCATTCCTCGGGCGACAGGTCCAGCGTGCGCACGGCCTTGGCCTGATCGAGCACGGTTTGTGCCTTCTCCAGCACTGCCACGAGGCGCAGCGCTTCCTTGTCACCGGCGCGGGCGGGCTTGATATAGCGCGCGTGGGCCTTTTCCACCGTGGCCAGGTCGGCCAGCGCCAGTTCGGTGTTGATGACTTCGATGTCCGACAGCGGATCGACCTTGCCCGCCACGTGGATCACGTTCGGATCCTCGAAGCAGCGCACGACGTGCGTGATGGCGTCGGTTTCGCGGATATTGGCCAGGAACTGGTTGCCCAGGCCTTCGCCCTTGGACGCGCCCGCCACCAGGCCGGCGATATCGACGAATTCCACCGTCGCCGGCAGGATGCGCTCTGGCTTGACGATGTCAGCCAGCTTCGTAAGCCTCGGATCCGGCACTTCCACGACGCCCACATTGGGTTCGATGGTGCAGAACGGATAGTTTTCGGCGGCGATGCCGGCCTTGGTCAGGGCATTGAACAGCGTGGACTTGCCGACGTTGGGCAGGCCGACGATGCCGCATTTGAGGCTCATGGTGTCTGGCTGGAAATAGCAAAGGCTGTATTCTAGCGGATGGCCACCCTTGGCCAGCCTTTATCCCTCGGCGGGCGGCCCGCCACGGCTTGTGCGATTGTCTCCGATGGCGCGCACGTCACGTCGCTATAATCGAGGCATGACCGGATCAGCCGCACCGGCGCGTCGCGCCGCCTCCCATTCCATGCCCTCGACTCCATCCTCCCGCTTTCAGATTGCCGTGGTCGGCGGTGGCATCGTCGGCAAGGCCTGCGCACTGCTGCTGGCCCAGCAGGGCATGCAGGTGGCCCTCGTCGCGCCCCGCCCCGTGGGCGAGACCGCGCGCACCGGGGAGGACGACTGGGACAGCCGCATCTATGCGTTCTCGTCCAGTTCGCAGCAGTTGCTGGAGCGGCTGCGCGTCTGGGAGGCCCTCGACCCGGCCCGCGTGCAGCCCGTGCGTGACATGCGCGTCTTCGGCGACGTCAGCGCCGCGGAGGCCAGCCCCTCGCCGCATGGCGATCTCCATTTCTCGGCTTACGCCGCCGCCGTGCCGCAACTGGCCTGGATCATCGAGTCGAGCCATGTGGAGCGCGTGCTGGACACCGCGCTACGCTTCCAGCACCAGGTGCAATGGTTCGATGAGGCGGCCGAAGGGCTCGATCGTGACGTTGACGGCGTGACCCTGACCCTCGCCAGCGGCGCCCGCGTGCGCGCCAACTGCGTGGTCGGCGCCGACGGCGCGCGCTCCTGGGTGCGCCAGCAATGCCATATCGGCACCAGCCAGCGGCGCTACCGCCAGCTTGGCGTGGTGGCGAACTTCGCCTGCGAACTGCCGCATCAGGAAACCGCATGGCAGTGGTTCCTGGGCGCGCCCGAGAAGCTCATGGCCGACGAGGAACTCGCCAATGGCGAGATCGTCGCCATGCTGCCGCTGCCCGGCAACCGCGTGTCGATGGTCTGGTCCGCCGATGAAGCCCACGCGCAGGACCTCGTCGCGCTGTCCCCCGAGGCCCTCGCCGCCACCGTGGCCCAGGTGGCCAACGGGGCGGTCGGCGCCCGGTTCGGCACGCTGCGCTGCCTGACGCCGGCCAAGGGCTTCCCGCTGGTGCTCCAGCGTGCCGAGCAGTTCGTCCAGCCGCACGTGGCGCTGGTCGGCGATGCCGCGCATGTGGTCCATCCGCTGGCCGGGCAGGGCATGAATCTTGGTTTACGCGATGTGACGGAACTTGGGCGCGTGATGGCCGACAAAGAACCGTTCCGATCGGAAGGCGACTTGCGCCTGTTGCGCCGCTACGAGCGTGCACGCGCCACGGACCTGCTCTCCCTGACTGCCGCCACCGATGGCTTGCACCGGCTGTTTTCGCTGCCGGGCGCGCCCGCGCGGCTGATACGCAACGCCGGCATGCGCGCCGTGGGCGGCCAGGGGCTGCTCAAGCGCTTCCTGATCGGCCGCGCGCTGGGCTGAGCCGGCCAACCACTATTTAAAGATTCTGCCGACAAGGCACCCGAACCCTGGAGTCACCATGTTGCAACTGTTCCGCCGCCGTTCCGCCCGCATGGGCGCCCTTGCTGCCCTGGCCGGTGGCCTGGCCCTGGGCGGCTACGCCCTGCACGCGCTGGCCGCGGACGAGCCGGGCACGGACCGCATCAAGGCGTCCATCCAGAAGATGCTGGGCGGCCGCGCCGAGGTGAAGAGCGTGACCAAGGCGCCGGTACCGGGTTTGTATGAAGTCAACGTGGGCGGCCAGATCGTCTACACCGATGCCACCGGGCGGTACATCATCAATGGCGAGGTCATCGACACCAAGACCAACACCAACCTGACCGAGGAGCGTCTGGCCGAGCTGAACAAGATCAAGTGGTCCGATCTGCCGCTGGCGCGCGCCATCAAATGGACGAAGGGCGATGGCAGCCGCACCGTGGCGGTGTTCTCGGACCCGAACTGCGGCTACTGCAAGAAGATCGAACAGACCTTCCAGCAGATGGACAACATCACGGTCTACACCTTCCTCTACCCGGTGCTGTCGCCCGATTCGACCACCAAGGCCAAGCAGGTCTGGTGTGCAACAGACCGTACCAAGGTGTGGCGCGACTGGATGCTGAACCACGTGGCCATCACCGGCAACGGCAGCTGCAAGACGCCGGTGGACGAGAACCTGGCGCTGGGCCAGAGCCTGAATATCTCGGGCACGCCGGCAGTGTTCTTCACCGACGGCACGCGCATCCCGGGCGCGGCGGACATCGCCACGCTGGAGCGCAAGCTCGCCAGTCTCAAGAAGTAACGCGTGGCGCCGGACCCTCCCGGCTGTCTGAAGCGGCCGGCACTGTCCGGCCGTTTTGCTTTCCGGCGCCTGCGCTGCGTTACCAAATTCCCTGAAAAATCAAAGAGATCGAGGAGACACCATGACGTTCCAGGCTTTGCTGCTGACCCAGACCGATGGCAAGACGGCCGCCGCCGTCACCCAACTCGATGAATCCGCGCTGCCGGTGGACGGCAACGTGCTGGTGGCCGTCGACTATTCGACGATCAATTTCAAGGACGGCCTGGCAATCACGGGCCGCGCGCCGGTGGTGCGCAAGTGGCCGATGGTGGCGGGGATCGACGGCGCCGGCACGGTGCTCGATTCGAGCGACCCGCGCTGGCGCACCGGCGACCGCGTGGTGCTGAACGGCTTCGGCGTGGGCGAGACGCACTGGGGCTGCCTGGCGCAGCGCGCGCGGCTGCAGGGAGACTGGCTGGTGCGGCTGCCCGACGCGTTCACGTCGCGGCAGGCCATGGCGATCGGCACGGCCGGCTACACGGCCATGCTGTCGGTGCTGGCGCTGGAGCGCGGCGGCGCGCTTGGGCCCGTGAAGCCCGGCGATGGCGAGGTGCTGGTCACGGGCGCCTCGGGCGGCGTGGGCTCGGTGGCCATCGCCATTTTGTCGAAGCTCGGCTATCGCGTGGTGGCCTCCACCGGCAAGACCGCCGAGGCGGATTTCCTGCGTGCGCTGGGCGCCGCCGACGTGATCGACCGGGCCGAACTGGGCGCGCCGGGCAAGCCGCTCCAGAAGGAGCGCTGGGCGGGCGTGGTGGATTCGGTCGGCTCGCACACGCTGGTCAACGCCTGCGCCCAGGTGCGCTACGGCGGCGTGGTCACGGCGTGCGGGCTGGCGCAGGGCATGGATTTCCCGGCCTCGGTGGCGCCGTTCATCCTGCGCGGCGTGACGCTGGCCGGCATCGATAGCGTGATGGCGCCGATGTCGCTGCGCGAAACCGCGTGGAAGCGGCTGGCGCGGGATCTGGCCCCGGACCGGCTCCAGGCCATCACGCGTGAGATCCGGCTGGGCGAGGCCATCGACGCCGCCAGCCAGATCATGGCGGGCGGCATGCGCGGCCGCGTGGTGGTCGATGTGAACGCCTGAGGGAACGTCCGAGGGAACGCCCACAAGACAAGTCCACGTTCGAAGGGTGACGGGGCGTGGCGCTACAATCACAACCATGACGCCGATCCGCTACGCCATCGCCCCGCTTCAGCCCGAAGCCCATCTGTTCGCCGTGACCGTGACGGTGGACGTCCCCGACCCCGCCGGCCAGGTCTTCACGCTGCCCGCGTGGATTCCCGGCAGCTACATGATCCGCGACTTCGCGCGCAACATCGTCCGCATTCGGGCCGATGCGGGCGGGGCGGCGGTGCCACTGACCAAGCTCGACAAGCAGAGCTGGCAAGCCGCACCGGTGGCTGCCGATGCCGGGCCGCTGGTCCTGCAATACGAGGTCTATGCCTGGGACCTGTCGGTGCGCAGCGCGCACCTCGACACCACCCACGGCTTCTTCAACGGCAGCTCCGTGTTCCTGCGCGTGGTGGGGCAGGACGACCAGCCGTGCACCGTCGATCTCCATGCGCCCGCCGGCGAGGCGTATGCCGACTGGCGCGTCGCCACGGCGCTGCCCGAGGCGCGCGGCCCCGGCGGCGCGCGCCGCTACGGCTTTGGGCGCTATCAGGCAGCCAACTACGACGAACTGATCGACCATCCGGTGGAGATGGGCACGTTCGCCATGGCCAGCTTCCGTGCCTGCGGCGCCCAGCACGACGTGGTGTTCACGGGCAAGGTGCCGAACCTCGACCTGCAACGCGTCTGCCGCGACCTGAAACAGATCTGCGAGGCCCAGATCCGGCTGTTCGAGCCGCGCTCGGCCCGCGCGCCGTTCCTGGACAGCAATCGCCGCTACGTCTTCATGACGATGGTGACCACTGACGGCTACGGCGGCTTGGAGCACCGCGCCAGCACGGCGCTGATGTGCGCGCGCGGCGACCTGCCGGTGCGCGGCAACGCCGAGACCAGCGAGGGCTATCGCACCTTCCTGGGGCTGTGCAGCCACGAGTACTTCCACACCTGGAACGTCAAGCGGATCAAGCCGGCGGCGTTCGTGCCGTACCAGCTCGCGCAGGAAACCTATACGCCGCTGCTGTGGCTGTTCGAAGGATTTACGAGCTACTACGACGATCTGATCCTGGCCCGGACGGGGCTGGTTTCGACCACCCAGTACGTCGAGATGCTGGCCAAGACCTGGAACGGCGTCTTGCGTGGCAACGGCCGCACCAAGCAGAGCGTGGCCGACAGCGCCTTCGATGCCTGGACGAAATACTATCGGCAGGACGAGAACGCGCCGAACGCCATCGTCAGCTATTACACCAAGGGTTCGCTGGTAGGGCTGGCGCTGGACCTGACCATCCGCGAGAAGACCGGCGGGCGGAAATCGCTCGATGACATCATGCGCGCGCTCTGGCAGCGCTACGGCCGCGACTTCTACGCGCCGGGCGCCACCCAGCGCGGCGTGACGGAGGCCGAGGTCCATGCCCTGTTCGATCAGGTGACCGGGCTGCGGCTCGGCACGCTGCTGCGGGCACTGACCGAGGGCACGGGCGAGATCAACCTGCCGCCGCTGTTCCGCGCCTTCGGCATCAAGGCCGAGAAGGTCGAGCCGGGCAAGCCATCTGCCGGCGCGGCGCTGGGTATCAAGACCCGCAACGAGGAAGGCTGGGTGCGCGTGAGCCAGGTGCTCGACGGCGGGGCGGGGCAGGCCGCCGGCGTCTCGGCGGGTGACCTGCTCGTGGCGCTGGACGGCCTGCGGCTGGCGCCCGGCCAGCTCGACAAGCAACTGGCGCGCTACCGGCCCGGCGACGCCGTGCAGCTCCACCTGTTCCGGCGCGATGAACTCCAGGTGCTGCCCGTCACGCTGGCGCGCGAGCCGGCCATGCAGTACAAAGTGAACGTGGAGCCCGGCAAGCATGCGGCCCGCACGCGCTGGCTGGGGCAGTAACCGGCCGATGACGGCGCCCGGGTCCTGACACCGGGCGCCAGTCGACAGTCGACAATTGCCCCCGCTGCCCCAACGTCGCCATCGTCCGCCAGCCCAACATCGCCCCATGGAATACGCGCACGATCCTCGTACGTTTCTGTTCTCCCACTATATCTACCGTGGCCTGCGCTCGGCCACGGGGGTCATCGGCGCCACGCTGCTGGCCATGCAGGTCATGGACCTGCCCAGCGCCATGGTCGTGTCGATGGGCGCGCTCTGCACCAGCCTGATGGACCTGCCCAGCCCGCTGAACCACAAGTTCAACGAGATGCTGGCCAGCGTGCTGCTGTGTACCGCCGTGACCGCCGTGGTGGCGCTGGCCACGCCGTTCCCGCGCGTGCTGCCGTGGGTGCTGGTGCTGGTGACCTTCCTCGCCGGCATGATGACGGTCTATGGCAACAAGACCATGCCGTTGCAGTTTTCGGCATTGTTCGTCATGACGCTCACCGTCAACGAGGACTTCGTGCTCCAGAAGGCGTTCGTCCATGCCGGGCTGTTCGGGGCCGGGGCGGTGGCCTACATGGCCTA
This sequence comes from Cupriavidus sp. 01L43, assembly GCF_056399925.1. Lineage (NCBI taxonomy): Bacteria > Pseudomonadati > Pseudomonadota > Betaproteobacteria > Burkholderiales > Burkholderiaceae > Cupriavidus > Cupriavidus sp. 01L43. Next base: position 20,858 of record NZ_JBFTSH010000013.1, on the reverse strand, counting down.
TGCGATGGCGGTCAGCTGGGTCATGGAGCGGCGCACGCGCCAGCAGATCCTGGCCGAGTCGCTGTACGAAATGTCTCACTACCTCGAGATCAAGGCAGGTTTCTACGATGCCGGCACCGACTACGAGGAACAGTTCAACCAGCTGGTGCGCCAGCAGATCGTGGTGGCCGAGCGCCAGCAGGCGGCGCGCGATCTGGTGCTGCGTGGAAACCGCACCAAGCGTGACGGCCTGCTGGTACGCGTGCACCTGCGGATGCTCGATCTCTACGAGTACATCCTTTCCACCAACACCGACTATCCCTTGCTGCGCCAGACCTTCGGTGGCACGCCGGCGCTGGACGCGATACGGCGACTGGTACGTGGGCTGGGCAAGGATCTCGAGGAAATCGCCTACGACGTCACACGCGGCAAGCCTTCGTACAGCGCCCATGACTACGGCCCCGACCTGCGCGCCGTGACGACGGAAATCGAACAATTACGACATCACCACGTGTCGGCGGCGGCCATGACGGCGGTCGCGGAGACGGTTGAGATGATTCGCGGCGCCATCACGCTGGTCGGCCAGTTGCACGAGGCGTCCCGCACACCGGTGGAGCCGGCCAAGGTGATGCCGGGGTCGGACATGACACCGTTCCTGACCCGCCAGAAGTACGAGCTGGGCGTGATCCTGGACAACCTGCGCTGGCGCTCGCCGGCGTTTCGCTACTCGCTGCGCATCACGATGGCGGTGGCGGTGGGGCTCTGGCTGGGCGACCGGCTGCCGTATGCGTCGCACAGCTATTGGATTCTTCTCACGATTGTCGTAATCCTGAAGCCGAACTACAGCCTGACCAAGCAGCGCTACAACGACCGGCTGATCGGCACGCTGATTGGTTGCCTGATCAGCGTGGTGGTGCTGCGCGTGGTGACGGAGCCGCTGGCGCTGCTGGCGGTGCTCTACGTGGCACTGGTGGCCAGTTCGGCGTTTTCCACCATCAAGTACCGCTACACGGCAATCGCCGCCTGCGTGCAGGTGCTGATCCAGATCAACCTGCTGATGCCGGGCAGCCAGACCGTGGTAGGCGAGCGGCTGATCGATACGGTGATCGGCGGCGTGATCGCGTCCATCTTCAGTTTTGTGCTGCCGAGCTGGGAATACCGGGCGATTCCGAAGCTGGTGGAGAACGTGCTTCAGGCCAACCGGCGCTATATCGCCGCCACGCGCGACCTGCTGCTGCGCCGCGCCCAGGACGACTTTGCCTACCGCGTACAGCGCAAGCAGTTCATGGACAACCTGTCGGCGCTGATCGCCTCGTTCCAGCGCATGCTCGACGAACCGCGCAGCCGGCACCGCGCCGTGGACAACCTGAGCCGCTTCATCAATCAGAACTATCTGGTGGCGGCGCATGTGGCGGCGGCGCGCATCCAGGTGCGCCAGCACTACGAGGAACTGGACGTGCCGGCGGCCGAGGCGGCCATCGAGCAGGCCACGGAAGCCGCCACGCGCAGCCTGACGCTGGCGAGCGAACGGCTGGCGGGCGAGGAGCGGCACGGGCCGCGCGGCGCTGGCTTTATCCGCACGCCGACGGAAACTGCCGTCGCCGGGGTGGGCCTGCCGCCGCACGAACTGGTCGCAGGGGCCGCCGCCGATGACGACGAAGCCAGCGAGCGCCGCGCACGGATCGCCGATTCGGCGGATCGGCGCAAGGCGGACGTGCTGGTCCAGGCCGCCGCGGCGGGCGAGATCGGCGCGGACGAGCGCGATGCCGCCGCGCAACCTGCCGAGTCGGGCGCGAGTTCGACCGGCCGCGCCGCCAACGCGGTGCTGGAGCGCCGCCTGCGCGCGCTGCGCGAAGACGCCGCCAAGATCGCGCTGCGCACCGGCGCGATTGGCCGATCGATGGCGGAGAAGGATTGAAAGAACCGTGCGACTGGATGCGCCGACCCTCTCCCCGGCCCCTCTCCCGCAAGCGGGCGAGGGGAGACCACAGGCAGCGGCTGAAGGGTAATGGTTTGCTCCCCTCTCCCTCCGGGAGAGGGGCTGGGGGAGAGGGCAGGCGCCCGCAGCACCTCAAACGGAGAATCACCGATGACAGCCATCCATGAAACCTGGCATCTCATCGCCCATGGCCGCGTGCAGGGCGTGGGCTATCGCGCGGCCTGCGCGGACCGCGCCGTGGCGCTGGGGCTGGTGGGATGGGTGCGCAACCGGACCGATGGCACGGTCGAGGTGATCGCGCAGGGGCCGCGTGACCGGCTTGAGGCGCTGCGGACGTGGATGGCGGCGGGCCCGCCGGCCGCGCAGGTGTCGAAGGTGGAGATGACCCCGGCGGACGACGAAGGGCCCTTCAGCGGGTTCCGCTGGCTGCCGACTGCTTAAATATTAGACAGCGCTTAGTCGGCCTTCAGCCAATCAATCGGCGCCCGGCCATGCCGTTCCAGCCAGTCATTGGCCTGCCGGAAATGCCCGCAACCCAGGAATCCGCGATGCGCGGACAGCGGCGACGGATGCGGCGCCTCCAGGACGCAATGCGTGTGCGCGGTCTGCCCATCGAGCAGTGCCCGCTTGGCCTGCGCATGGCTGCCCCATAGCAGGAACACGAGATTGGGCTGCGACGCCGCCAGCGCGTGGATCAGGCAATCGGTCACCGCCTCCCAGCCGCGCTTGGCGTGGCTGGCCGCCTGGCCTTGCTCCACGGTCAGCACGGTGTTCAGCAGCAGCACGCCCTGGCGCGCCCAGCCCTCCAGATTGCCGGAGGCGCGCGTGGGCTCGGCGCCGTACTCGGCACCGATTTCCTTGAAGATATTGCGAAGGCTCGGCGGCACCTTGACGCCCTCGGGCACCGAGAACGCCAGCCCGTGCGCCTGCGGAATCTCCGCGCCACCGACCACGCCGGTGCCGTGATACGGGTCCTGCCCCAGGATCACGACCTTGACGGCATCGGGCGGGGTCAGGTGCAGCGCGTGGAAGACCGCGTGCGGAAACACCGGCTTGCCGGCGGCGCGCTCGCCATCGACAAAGCGCGCCAACTCGTCCCACGCGGCATGGCCGAGGCACGGCGCGAGCAGGGTGCGCCACGCGGCGGGCAGCGCATCGACCTGGGTTTGCAAAGGGGCGATGGCAGGAGGCTCGGCGGCCACGGGTGCAGCAAAGAAGTCGGCTTGCATGCGGGGAGGGGAGAGAGTCAGGAGAGTTCGCCGCCTGTCAGGCGATAGCCGCGCGCGGCCTTGCTCAGATCGGACGGGGTGAGCGGCGCCACATGGGACAGCCGCGCGGCGAACGCGCGCAGCGCGGCTTCGGCAAGCTGGCTGTCGTCGGCCCCGCCGTTGTCATCGCCCGGCAGCCATTCGAGTTCGAGTTCCTGGATGGTCTCGACCTGGGCCTGCCCCGGCGCGGTGATCTTGCCAGTATCGAGCGCGGCTTCGATGCGCGCGCCGTCCTGCATGACGATCCATGTGCGGCGGACGAAATCGGTGCGGAATACCGGCGCCAGATGGTCGGCCAGCGGCGCCAGCACGGCGCGCGCCTCGTCGGGGAAGCGGGACAGCTCGATGGCCTCGCCGGCCACGTCGCACTCCCACTCGTTGCGCGAGGCCATCCCGCCCTGGCTGCTGCCGGCGGTCTTCAGCGTCTGGAGCCACTGGCTGCCCTTCTGGTCGCCCTTTTGGCGCAGTCGGAGCGCGGCACGCTGGCGGGCGAGGTCGCGCGCGGGCGTGTCCAGGTAGACGTTGAGCAACGTGGTTTCGCCGCGCGCCTCGCCGTTGGCATCGAGCCACGCGGCCACGGCCGCCAGCGCGGCGTCTGGCACGGCCAGCTTCAGTTCGATTTCACGCGGCATGGCAGCGATCCGTCGTTATGCGAACAGCCGTGCCAGTTCCACGCCCGGATCCGGCGCGCGCATGAACGCCTCGCCCACCAGGAACGCGTTGACGTTGGCGTCGCGCATGCGCTTCACATCGGCCGGGCCGAGGATGCCGGACTCCGTGACCACCAGCCGCTCCGGCGGCATCGACGGCAGCAGGTCCAGCGTGTTGTCCAGCGAGACCTCGAAGGTGCGCAGATTGCGGTTGTTCACGCCGACCAGCGGGGTCTTGAGGCGCAGCGCGTGGTCCAGTTCGTCGGCGCCGTGCACTTCCACAAGCACGTCCATGCCCAGTTCCAGCGCGCAGGCTTCCAGTTCGGCCATCAGGCCCGGGTCCAGCGCGGCCACGATCAGCAGGATGCAGTCGGCGCCCCAGGTACGGGCCTCGTAGACCTGATACAGGTCGACCATGAAGTCCTTGCGCAGCGCCGGCAGCGGGCAGGCCCCGCGCGCGCGCTTCAGGAAATCGGCATGGCCCTGGAAGAAGTTCACATCGGTCAGCACGGACAGGCAGGCCGCGCCGTGGCTGGCGTAGCTCTCCGCGATGGCCTCGGGCACGAAATGCTCGCGCAGCACGCCCTTGGACGGCGACGCCTTCTTGACCTCGGCAATCACGCCCGCGTGGCCCGCCGCGATCTTCTCGCGCAGGGACCGCTCGAAGCCGCGCGGCGCCAGGCCGGGCTCGGTGCGCAGGGCCTCGGCCTCGGCGCGCAGGCTGGGCAGGTCGCGCTTCTTGCGCGCGGCGGCCACTTCGTCGGCCTTCACGGCCAGGATTTTTTGCAGGATGTCGGACATGGCGGATTACTTGAATTGCTGCGTGGCACGCACGAACTGGTCGAGCTTCTCGCGGGCGGCGCCGCTGGCGATGGCCTTGCGGGCGCGTTCGATGCCGTCCTCGATCGAGCTGGCCACGTTGGCCGCGTAGAGCGCGGTGCCGGCGTTCAGTGTGACGATCTCGCGCGGCGTACCCGGCACATCGGTCAGCGCTTCGAGCAGCATCTCCTTCGATTCCACGGCATCGGCCACCTTCAGGCCCCGGTTGGAGATCATCGACAGGCCGAAGTCCTCCGGGTGAATCTCATACTCGCGCACCTCGCCATCCTTGAGTTCGCCGACCAGCGTGGCGGCACCGAGCGAGACCTCGTCCATGCCGTCCTTGCCGTACACGACGATGGCGTGCTTGGCGCCCAGGCGTTGCATCACGCGCACCTGAATGCCGACGAGGTCCGGGTGGAACACGCCCATCAGGATATTGGGGGCGTCCGCCGGGTTGGTCAGCGGGCCGAGGATGTTGAAGATGGTGCGCACGCCCATCTCCTTGCGGATCGGGGCGACGTTCTTCATGGCCGGATGGTGCGTCGGCGCGAACATGAAGCCGATGCCGGTCTGCTCGATGCACTGGCCGACCTGCTCCGGCGTGAGCATGATGTTCACGCCCAGCGCCTCCAGCACATCGGCGCTGCCCGACTTGGACGACACGCCCCGGTTGCCGTGCTTGGCGATCTTCGCGCCGGCGGCTGCCGCCACGAACATCGACGCCGTGGAGATGTTGAACGTATGCGACCCATCGCCGCCCGTTCCCACGATATCGACGAAATTGTCGCGGTCCGTCACCGGCACCTTGTTGGCGAACTCGCGCATCACCTGCGCCGCCGCCGAGATCTCGCCGATGGTTTCCTTCTTCACGCGCAGCCCGGTCAGGATGGCGGCCGCCATCACCGGGGAGATCTGCGCCTGCATGATCTGCCGCATCAGGTGCAGCATCTCGTCATGGAAGATCTCGCGGTGTTCGATGCAGCGCGTCAGCGCTTCCTGCGGCGTGATGGACATGGCGGATTCTTGAATAGGGTCGGGGGCGGGGGCGAACGTTGCGGGATCGAGCCGCCTCATCGCGGCACCTTCAGGAAGTTGGCCAGCAGCGCATGGCCGTGTTCGGACAGGATCGATTCCGGGTGGAACTGCACGCCTTCCACGGCCAGCGTCTTGTGGCGCACGCCCATGATCTCGCCGTCCGGCGTCCACGCGGTCACTTCCAGGCAATCGGGCAGGGTCTCCCGCTCGATCGCCAGCGAATGATAGCGCGTGATGTCGAAGTGCCGGGGCAGGCCGGCGAACACGCCTTCCTGGGTGGTTTCGATGGTGCTGACCTTGCCATGCATCACCTGCTTGGCGCGAATCACTTTTCCGCCAAATGCCTCGCCGATGGCCTGGTGGCCGAGGCACACGCCCAGCAGCGGGATCTTGCCCGCGAAGTGTTGCAGCACGGCCACCGAGATGCCGGCTTCCTTCGGGCTGCACGGGCCCGGCGACACGCAGATGCGCTCCGGGTTGAGCGCCTCGATCTCCTCGAGGGTGATCTCGTCGTTGCGGTAGGTCCGCACATCGGCGCCGAGTTCGCCGAAGTACTGCACCAGGTTGTAGGTAAACGAGTCGTAATTGTCGATCATCAGCAGCATGGTCGTTTCTCCAGTTCCTGGGGTCAGAGGTCGGCGTCCAGGCCGTCCTGGACTTGCTCGGCGGCGCGGATCACGGCGCGCGCCTTCGCCTCGGTTTCCCTCCATTCGGCCTCGGGGTCCGAGTCCGCGACAATGCCGGCGGCAGCCTGCACATAGAGATTGCCGTCCTTGATGATGCCGGTGCGGATGGCGATGGCGAGGTCCATTTCGCCGCCGAACGACAGGTAGCCCACCGCGCCGCCGTAGATGCCACGCTTGCGGGGCTCCAGTTCGTCGATGATTTCCATCGCCCGCACCTTGGGCGCGCCGGACAGCGTGCCGGCCGGGAAGGTGGCACGCAAAACGTCCAGATTGCTCATGCCCTCGCGCAGCGTGCCTTCCACCGAGCTGACGATGTGCTGCACGTGCGAGTACTTCTCGATGACCATCTTGTCGGTCACCTTGACCGTGCCGGTTTCGGCAATGCGCCCGATGTCGTTGCGCGCCAGGTCGATCAGCATCACGTGCTCGGCAATCTCCTTCGGATCGTTGAGCAGTTCGGTGGCGAGCTGGGCGTCACGCTCGGGCGTGCTGCCGCGCGGGCGCGTGCCGGCCAGCGGGCGGATCGTCACGATGTGCTTGCTGTCGGCATCGCCGTTGGTGCCCATCTTGCGGGTTTCCTGGCGCACCAGGATCTCCGGCGAGGCGCCCACCACCTGGAAGTCGCCGAAATTGTAGAAATACATATAGGGCGACGGGTTCAGCGAGCGCAGCGCACGGTACAGCGACAGCGGCGAGTCGCGGTACGGCTTGACCAGCCGCTGGCCGATCTGCACCTGCATCATGTCGCCGGCCATGATGTATTCCTTGGCCTTGTGCACGGCGGCGATGTAGTCCGCCTTGGCGAATTCGCGGTAGACCTCGGACTGCACGGACGGGCTGGTCACCGGCACGTCCACCGGCTGGCGCAGCTTCATGCGCAGTTCGCGCAGGCGCTGGCGGGCGCGCGGGTAGGCTTCGGGGGTGGTCGGGTCGGCGTAGACAATCAGGTAGAGCTTGCCGGACAGGTTGTCGATGACCGCCAGTTCCTCGCACAGCAGCAGCTGGATGTCGGGCAGGTCGAGATCGTCCGGCTTCTGCCTGTCGGCGAGCTTTTTCTCGATATAGCGCACCGCGTCGTAGCCGAAGTAGCCGGCCAGGCCGCCGCAGAAGCGCGGCAGGCCGGGGCGCATGGCCACCTTGAAGCGGCTCTCGAACGTGGCGATGAAGTCGAGCGGATTGCCTTCATGGGTCTCGACGACCTTGCCGTCGGTGACCACCTCGGCGCGCTGGCCGTAGGCGCGCAGCAGCGTACGGGCATGCAGGCCGATAAACGAATAGCGGCCGAAGCGCTCACCGCCCACCACCGATTCCAGCAGGAAGGTGTTCACGCCGCGCGTTTGCGACTGAGCCAGCTTCAGATAGAGCGAGAGCGGCGTCTCCAGGTCGGCCAGCGCCTCGGCGATGATCGGAATACGGTTGTAGCCCTGGTCGGCCAGCGATTTGAATTCCAGTTCGGTCATGTCGATCCTCTTCTTGCGGCACCCGCGTATCGGATGTGGGGCGCGGCACCGCTTGTGTCGGCAGGGGAGGGCTGGCAACGCTGGCAACCCGCCCCGGGGGCGGACCGTGGTGCGAAGGGCTTGCACGAAGGCGCACAAGCGCGCACACGGCCGGGCGTGGCGTGCGGCGCGTTCTTGAGCTAACCGTAGCACATGCGGCTACGGCGCTGGCGGAGGGATCTGGGGATCGGCGCGGAGGCCGGCCTGGTGTGGCGGGGCCGGGTCCGGCGGAACCGGAACTCGTCGGGGACGGCTGGCCGCGTGAAGCAGCTTGGCCCGGCCCGGCAAGTCCGTCAGGTGACTCGCGAACGCACTTTACGCCTGTTCAGAGGCGCGCCAGCGACGCCAGGGCCAGGCCTGCCGATCACTGCCAGAAAAGATGCGTTTGCGGTTGAGAAACATGGAGTTTTCAGCGTGGTACCCGCTGTGCGCGCTGTGCGGTAACAAGCGCTGCGGCGCGGGCAATGTCGGGGACTATACCATCGGCGTCAACGCCTTGTACAGGGTTCCCATGGTTGTAGCCATATGGCACCAACAGCACACCCATGCCGGCCGCGCGGGCCGCCTGCGCATCGTTTTCGGAGTCGCCGATGGCCAGCACGGCGGCCGGATCGAGGCGGAATGCCTCGGCCACCCTGAGCAGCGGGAACGGATCGGGCTTGCGCAGCGCGAAGGCGTCGCCGCCGTAGACCAGTTCGAAAAACGGCGCCAGGCCGGTCTTGGCCAGCAGCGGTTCGGTGAAATTCCAGGGCTTGTTGGTCACGCAGGCCAGCCGCAACCCGGCCGCCTTCAGCGCCGCCAGCCCCTCGCGCACATTGGGGTAGAGCGCCGAGAACTGGCCGTTGATGCGCACGTACTCGCGGTCATAGAGCGCGTAGGCCTCGGCGAACAGGCCGTTGGCGTGCAGCGGCGAGAAGCGCGCGTCCAGCACCCGGCGGATCAGGTTTTCCGAGCCCTTGCCGACGAAGCTGACGATCTCCTGGGTGGACATCGGCGCCACCGGCCCCAGGTGCGGATGCAGGTGCGCCAACGCCAGCAGCATCGCGTTGACGGAGGCGTGGAAGTCGCCCGCCGTATCGACCATGGTGCCGTCCAGATCGACGATCACCGCCTCGATGCCGCTCCAGTCCGTGCGGCGCAGGATTTCAAGACCCATCTGTCCGGCCCGCCCGCTCAACGGCCAGCCGTGGCCAGCGCGTCGCGCAGCTGGCCGAGGACGCCGCGGTAGCCGCCATCGGCGTCCGGCTTGCTGAACACGGCGGAGCCGGCCACGAAGGTGTCCGCGCCGGCCGCGGCGATCTCGGCGATGTTGTCCACCTTCACGCCGCCGTCCACTTCCAGCAGGATCTGCCGGCCGGTGCGGGCCGTGTAGGCGTCGATGCGGGCGCGCACGGCGCGCAGCTTGTTCAGTGTCTCGGGAATGAACGACTGGCCGCCGAAGCCCGGGTTGACGGACATCAGCAGGATCACGTCCAGGCGGTCCATCACGTGGTCCAGGTGGTGCAGCGGCGTGGCCGGGTTGAACACCAGGCCGGCCTGGCAGCCGTGGTCGCGGATCAGGGCCAGCGAACGGTCGATGTGATCGCTCGCCTCCGGGTGGAAGGTGATGATATTGGCGCCCGCCTTGGCGAAGTCCGGGATGATGCGGTCTACCGGGCGCACCATCAGGTGCACGTCGATCGGGGCGGTCACGTGCGGGCGGATGGCCTCGCAGACCAGCGGGCCCACGGTCAGGTTCGGCACGTAGTGGTTGTCCATCACGTCGAAATGGATCCAGTCGGCACCGGCTTCGGTGACGCGGCGCACTTCCTCGCCCAGGCGGGCGAAGTCGGCGGACAGGATGGACGGGGCGATGCGATAGGTGGGCGTGCTCATGGTGTGGGGCGGTGCGGGCGGGGCGGGTGGCCCGGCCGGCATCCGGATCGTCGGCATGGGAATGGCGCGTATTTTACGCCGGACCGGGCCCCCGGCGCCGGCGCCACCCAGAATCCCGCCCAACCACGCCCAAAATCCGCCCGCTTGCCCCTGCCGGGGCCTTGCCGCACAATGCGGACACCCGACCGTGGCGCCTGGCGCCGCAGGCCGCCCCGATCCTCCATCCGATCCGTCGATCCCGGTCGACGCATGAGCCAGCAATGAGCGAGTACGCTTTTTCCGTGGCGGTACGCACCCAGTACCTGCCCGACCAGTCGGACCCCGATCGCGGACGCTTCGCGTTCGCGTACACCATCACCATCCACAACACCGGCGAAGTGGCCGCGCAGCTGATTTCGCGCCACTGGACCATCACGGACAGCGACAACGCCGCGCAGGAAGTGGCCGGCCTCGGCGTGGTGGGCCATCAGCCGCTGCTCAAGCCGGGCGAGCACTTCGAATACACGAGCTGGGCGACGATTTCCACCCCGGTGGGGTCGATGAAGGGCCTGTACTTCTGCGTGGCCGAGGATGGCCATCGCTTCGAGGTGCCGATTCCCGAGTTCGCGCTGGTGCTGCCGCGCATGCTCCACTAAGACTGGCGGGAACTCAGGCGGCGGGCGGCGGGTCTGCGTCCTTCGGTGCCTCGGCGGTCCGGGATGGATGATCCTTGGGCGCGCGGCTCGGGCGCGGATGCTTGCGCGCCGTGCCCATGGTCCAGACCACGATGAAGATCAGCAGCAACAGCGCCACGCCGGCTTCGGCCGCGAGCAGCAGGGTGGGATGGTCTTCGAAGAACTGGCTCATCGGGATCAGGATCGGGATCGAGGCGTGGATCGGTCAGACAGGTACGAGATTGTAGGACATGCGTGCCGCCGTGCAGCGCGCGCACGGTGCTAACAACGAAGACGATGGCATATCAGGAATCCTTTGGGGCGGTATCTCCGTGCAACCGGCCGGCAACGGGCGGGAAATCGGTGACATCCATGGCTGGATGGCGCACGTGGCTGGCGCTGGCCGGGGCAGCCGTGCTGCTGGCCGGCTGCATGAGCGGCCCGCCGCCGCGCGTGGAAGGCCCGGGCGGCACGCCCGGCACCCCGACGCCCCCGCCCTCCGCCAACGCCGGCCGGCTGCAGCCGGCGAGCTGGGCCGAGATCGGCGGCTGGAGCCAGGACGACGTGCGCGCCGCCTGGCCCGCGCTGCAGGCCAGCTGCCAGGCCCTGAAGAAGCGCGCCGACTGGAACCGCGTCTGCGCGGTCGGCCTGATGGTGGATGCCGGCGACCTCGCCGCCATGCGCGAGTACTTCGAGACCCATTTCCAGCCGTTCCGCGTGATCAATGGCGACGGCACCGATAGCGGCCTGATCACCGGCTATTACGAGCCGATCCTGCACGGATCGCGCACGCGCCAGGGCACCTTCCAGATTCCGCTGTACCGCCGTCCGCCGCAACTGGGCAAGGGCGCGCTGCCGGCCCGGGCCGAGCTGCTGCGCAACCCGGCGCTGCGCGGCAACGAGGTGGTGTGGGTGGACGACGCCGTGGAAGCCGCCTTCCTCCAGATTCAGGGTTCGGGCCGTATCCGGCTGCCCGATGGCTCGGTGATGCGCGTCGGCTTCGGTGGCACCAACGACCAGCCGTTCCGGTCCTTCGGCAAATGGCTGCTCGACCGGGGCGAGATCACGTCCGCGCAGGCCACGATGCAGGGCATCAAGGCGTGGGCGCGCGCCAATCCGGCCCGCGTGGAGGAGATGCTCAACGTCAATCCGCGCTACGTCTTCTTCCGCGAACTCCCCGCGAACAACGACGGCCCGGTCGGCGCGCTGGGCGTGCCGCTGACGGCCGAGCGGTCGATTGCCGTCGATCCGGCCACGATTCCGCTGGGCGTGCCGGTGTTCCTCTCGACCACCCGGCCGCTCTCGACCGAACCGATCCAGCGCCTGATGTTCGCGCAGGACACCGGCTCGGCCATCAAGGGCGGCGTGCGGGCCGACTTCTTCTGGGGTGCCGGCGACGCCGCCGGCGAGACGGCCGGCCGCATGAAGCAGGGCGGCCGGATGTGGGTGCTGATGCCGCGCAGCTAAGCGGCAGCCTTCCACTTCGGGCTAGCGCGGCCGTTGATCCACGATGCGCCGCGCCTTGCCCACCGACCGCTCCACGCCGCCTTCGGGCAGGATCTCGATGGCGGCGGTGACGCCGATATACGCCTTGATATCGTGGACCAGCCCCGACCGGGCGTGCTGCGCCCCCTCGGGCTCGGCGCCGTGGGCGCATTCCACGCGCACCGTCAGCGTATCCATCGGCCCTTCCTTGCCCAGCACGCACTGGTAGTGCGGCGCCAGTTCGGCGTGCTTCAGGATCAATTCCTCGATCTGCGACGGGAACACGTTCACGCCACGCACGATCATCATGTCGTCGGTGCGGCCGGTGATCTTCTCCATCCGGCGGAACGCGGCGCGCGCCGTGCCCGGCAGCAGCCGCGTGAGGTCGCGCGTGCGGTAGCGGACCACCGGCATCGCCTCCTTGGTCAGCGAGGTGAAGACCAGTTCGCCGAACTCGCCATCGGGTAGCGCTTCGCCGGTGTCCGGGTCGATGATCTCGGGGTAGAAGTGGTCCTCCCAGATCGTCGGGCCGTCCTTGGTCTCGGCGCATTCGTTGGCCACGCCGGGGCCCATCACCTCGGACAATCCGTAGATATCGACCGCCGAGATGCCCATGCGGCGCTCGATGGCCAGGCGCATCTCGGGCGTCCACGGCTCGGCGCCGAAGATGCCGATGCGCAGCGAGGTGCTGGCCGGGTCGATGCCCTGCCGCTCGAATTCATCGGCAATCGCCAGCATGTAGCTGGGCGTGACCATGATGATTTCGGGCTTGAAGTCCTGGATCAGTTGCACCTGGCGCTCGGTCTGGCCGCCGCCGAACGGGATTGCCGTCAGTCCGGCCTTTTCCACCCCGTAGTGCGCGCCCAGCCCGCCCGTGAACAGGCCGTAGCCGTAGCTGACGTGGACCTTGTCGCCGCGCCGCGCGCCGGAGGCGCGGATCGAGCGCGCCATGACCGTGGCCCAGGTGTCGATATCGCGCAGTGTGTAGCCGACCACCGTGGGCTTGCCCGTAGTGCCGGAGGACGCGTGGATGCGCGCGATCTGGTCCTGCGGCACGGCGAACATGCCGAACGGGTAGTGGTCGCGCAGGTCCTGCTTGGTGGTGAACGGAAAGCGCGCCAGGTCCGCCAGCGACTGGATCTGGTCCGGATGGACCCCGGCGGCGTCGAACTTGCGCCGATAGACCGGCGAATGGTCGTAGGCATGGCGCACGGACCATTTCAGGCGATCGAGCTGCAGGGCCTGGAGGTCTTGCCGGCTGGCGGTCTCGATGGGCTCCAGCGGCAGGTCGGTGAGGCGCGCGCTCATGTCGGCTCCACCACGTGGCCCTTGATCTGGGCGGACTTGCCCCGGAACATCGCCACCGGCTCGCCGGCCTGGTTGGACACGCGGATGTCGTAGACGCCGTGGCGGCCGGACAGCACCTGCTCCTGGGCCTCGGCCGTCAGCACGTCGCCGCCGTGCACCGGGCGCAGGAACTCGATCGAACAGCCGGCGGCCACGGTGTTGATGTTGTGGCTGTTGCAGGCGAACGCGAAGCTGGAATCGGCGAGCGTGAACATCAGCCCGCCATGGCAGATGCCGTGGCCGTTGAGAAATTCGGGCCGCACCGGCATCGAGAGCCGGGCGTACCCGGGGCGCACGGCTTCCACGACGATGCCGAGCCAGCGGCTGCACGCATCGGCCTCATACATGGCGGCGGCGGCCGCTTCGGCCAGGGCCTGGGGGTCTTGGGGCAAGCGGGTCTCCTCGGGCTGTCTATATATATAGGGGGCGATTTTGGGCAGCGGGCTATCGGCCGGTGAAGTGCGGGGCGCGTTTCGCCAGGAAGGCGTTCACGCCTTCCGTGTAGTCGTGCGACTGGCCGAGGTCGCGCTGGAGGTCGCGTTCGAGGTCGAGCTGGGTGTCGAGCGTGTTCGTGGCGCTGGCGTACATCGCCCGCTTGATCGCCGCCAGCGCGCGGGTGGGCTGGGCGGCGAGGTGGGTGGACAGCGCCATCGCCTGTTCGGCCAGCAGGGGGTCGTCCATGACTTCCCAGACCAGGCCCCATTTCTCGGCTTCGTCAGCGCTGAGGCGGTCGCCGGTCATCGCCAGCCCCATCGCGCGGCCCATGCCGAGCCGCTTGGGCAGCAGCCAGGTGCCCCCGGAGTCCGGCACCAGACCGATCTTCACGAAGGCCTGGATGAAGCAGGCCGAGCGGGCCGCCAGCACCATGTCGCAGGCCAGCGCGAGGTTGGCGCCAGCGCCGGCTGCCGTGCCATTGACGGCCGCCACCACGGGCAGCGGGAGCGCCTGGAGGCGGCGGATGAGCGGGTTGAACCAGGTGTCGATCAGTTCGCCGAGGTCGGTGCTGTGGCCGGGCGTGAAATCGAGATCGGCAAGATCCTGGCCGGCGCAGAAACCGCGTCCGGCACCGGTCAGCAGCAGGGCGCGGGCGCCGCCGGCTTCCACGTGGTCGAGCGCGGCGACCAGCGCCTCGTGCATCTGGTGCGTGAAGCTGTTGAGCTTGTCGGGGCGGTTCAGCGTGACCACGGCCACGTCGCCCTGCCAGCGCAGCAGGATCGGGCCGGCGTCGAGCGTCGCCCGGGCCGTGGCCGACGATGAGGATGGGGGCATGGTTGTCTCCTGCGCCATATTGTTCTCCGGGTCGGTGAGTGGATCTGACGCCACGATGCGCGCCCGGCCATTGTAGACAGCCATCGCGCGCAATTAAATAAACCGACCAGTCGGTCGGCAAATAATAGTAGGCCTGCGGATTGGGCGCAAGATGGGGTTACGCGCAGCCGCCTCGATCAGGCCGACTGCCATCCCCTCGCAGATTTGACAATTCTTGCCCTTCGACTACGGTTAGCGCGTGAGCTAGCGCTTTCATCACCTCTGCGAGGCCCGTATGCGCAAATGGAATCCATGGCTGGCCGTCTTGATGGCGGCGCTGGTATTACCCGTGGTGCCCGCCACGGCCTCGGCCACCGAGCAGGCCCAGCAACGCCGCGAAGGGCGCGACGTGCGCCAGGACACCCGTCAGGGATCGCGGGAGACGAAGCAGGATTGCCGCGCCAACGACCAGAAGAGCAATCCGCAGTGCCGGCAGGACAAGCGCCAGACCAAGCAGCAGGGCCGGGAGACCGCGCGCGACATCAAGTATTAATAGGCGGATCTCTGGATCTAGCGCGCTGGTCCCGCCAGTTCCTCGTCGATATAGCGCAGCAGCGCCTCTGACAGCGCCTCGCGCGGGTAGGCGTTCTGCGTGACGAACAGCGCGGCGACGGTGGTGCGCGTGCGGGCGATTGGCACGGCGAGTGCCCAATGGTCCGCATTGACGTAGGCCAGCAGCGTGCTGCCCGGAATCACCTGATCGTAGAACAGCATCTGGCTGTCATTGCGGGGATCGATCTGCGCCAGCTTTTCATGGCTCGACGTCAGGATCGACGAAATACGCCCCGGCTGGGGAAACGTCACCAGTGAGTAGTAGCGCGGCCCCGCCGGCAACGGATGTGCCGCCAGCCAGGCCTTGCGGACGGCCGGCCGCAGGCTCATCACGCCGCCGCCATCGCCGGGCTGGCAGGTGGAGCCGGGGAAGTGCTGGAGCAGGTCCGCCTGATATTGCTCGGCATCGTTGGCGAGCGGCGAGCCGCCCACCGCGCCCGCCGCGCTGACCACCGCCGCCACGCGGCCGAGGATCTCCGGGTAGTTGACCAGGGCCTCGAGGATGTCCGGCGCGCCCTTCGAATAGCCGATCAGTACGAGTCGCGGCCCAGCGGGGTCGAGCGGCGTGGCCATGACCGCGTCGCGGATCTGGCGCGCGTTGTAGGCCGAACTGGACAGCGCATCGACCGACAGCATCGCCCCGTCATAGCCGAACTCGCGCAGGTGCTTGCCCACGGCATCGGGCGGATTCAGCCACGGCGCGAAGCAATTGAAGCCGATGCCGGGCACGACCATCGCCACCAGTGGCCGGCGCGCAGGGCCGAGGTCGGCCGGCTTGCCGGTGCCGGACGGCTCCGTGCCGACGCGCGTCAGGGCTTCCTCGCACGGGCGATAGTCGGGCACGGTCTGCTGGCGGGTCTGCAGGATCGCGCAGAAGATCTCGCGGAAGCGCGCCCGCCCATCGCCCACGCCGGCGGCGGCGGCGGGCAGCAGGACCAGCGGCGGGGTCTCGGTGGAGTAGGGCACCAGCGGCTTCGAGGCGCAGCCCGCCAAGGCCAACGCCAGTACCAACGCTAGGCTACTCGCGCGCATGGGACTCCCCTTCGACGATCGGCTCCCAGTCCAGGATGTCGATGTCCGACAGGCTGAGCGGGCGGAGCACGAAGAACATCACCGCGCGCCGCCCGTCGGTGTGGTAGTGGGCGCCGCTGAAGGTGGCCCGCTCCTGCGCCAGCGGCACCGGCGTGGGGCCCCGGACGAAGGCCAGCTTCTCCAGGCCCTCCGAATACATGCAGTCCTGGACCATCAGGTTGCGCGCCTCATCGACATCCCCATGCATCAGCTGCGCGACATCGGCCGCCGCGAAGCGTCCGCCCACCGGGCGGCCAACCTGCAGCAGGTACACCGGTCGCCCCTGATAGCTGATGGGCGCCAGCCAGACGCGGATCCACGTGGCCGGCGCCCCCGCCTGCGCCTGCTTGCGCAGCACCGCGTCCGGAATCCGGCCGAACACGCGCTGGGCGTTGTCGAAGTCCTGCTGGTTGCGCCGATAGTTGCGGCGGATCATGGCCGCGCTGAAATCCGCCACGGCGCCGACGACGATGCCGTTCAGCGGCTCACCCACGCCCTGCCCGGCGGCGTCCGTCGCACAGCAGGGCAGGCGCTCCAGCGCGGCGCGCAGGCTGCCGAGGTCGGGATAGTCCGTCACGGCGGCGGGCGGATAGGCGAACAGCTTGCGCGAGAAGTCCGGGTGGCTGGCATCGTCCGGCACGCTCAGGAACAGCGTGAAGGCGATCAGGGTTTGATCGCCGAGCAGGTCGACATTCAGCAGCTTGGTGCCGCGCGACGGATTGGTGAACACCACGCCGGAGCGGGTGGCGCCGGCCGGGATCGGATTGCGGAAGCCCTGCCGGTTGAACCACTCGTCCAGCCGCGCGTTGGACTTGCGGTCGAACCAGCTATGCACGGACCACGCCACTTCGAGCGGCGAGAAGTAGTCCGGATCGGTGCCGGTGCGGAGCAGGATCATTGACCGCTCGGAGGCGTTCTCCACCTCGATCCATACCGGCTGGACCCCCGTGCCCCGGATGTCGATGCCGAACATCCGGTCGGTGTCGGCCTGGCTCAGCACGGCGGCGCGGAGCGTGATGCCCTGCTTGGACGTGGTCTCCGCGCGGGCGCGCAGCGCGGTCACCGCGTCTGTGGTTGGCGGCTGCCAGGTGGAGCAGCCGGCCAGCAGCCAGGCGAGGAACGTCATCGGGAAGAGCGCGGGCAGCCAGCGCAGGGAGAATCGCCGCAGGGTCATCGGCCGATCCCCGGGGTGGCCCGGCGCTGGGCGTCGTGGTCCTGCCAGCGGAAGAACTGGATGCTGTCCAGCGACACGGGCCGGCGGTCGAACACCATCACCAGGCGGTCCCCATCGGTGTAGTACGGGTCCGTGGTCAGGTTCTGGCGCGGCTGCTCGGGCGGGGCGGCGCCGACGCCCGAGGCGTAACCGATCATCACCAGGCTTTGCGAATACGCCATGTCCTCGGCCAGCGCGGTGCGGGCTTCATCGACATCCGGGTCGATCTTGTGCGTGGTCAGCGTGGGCGAGTGGATGGTCAGGCGGCTGCCGATGTCGCGGCTGATCTGGCCGACCCAGACCGGCTTGCCGCGATAGCGCAGGGGGCTGAGCCAGAGCCGCAGGTGGTTGCGCTGGTGGATGGTGTCGCGCGCCTTCTGCAGCGCGAGGTCCTGCGGGCGGCCGAACAGGTAGAGGTCGCTGACGGGCGCGTTGAGGTAGCGCTCGCCTGAGAGTGCCGATGAGACAACTCGCATGATGGCGCCCGACCATTTGGTCTCCGTCGGCCGCCAGCCGCGGCGCACGAGGGCCGGGAAGGCATCGTCCAGCCCGCCAACGATCACCAGGTTGAGCGGATCGGCGGGCTTGCTGCCGCCCTCGTTGGTGGCACAGCAGGGCAGGGCCTCGAGCGCCGCGCGGAAGGCGTCGTCATCGTCGTAGTCCCGAATCTGGTCGGGCGGATAGACCTCGCGGCGGAAGACGGCGCTGGTCTGGTAATCGCCGCGAAAGCCCGGCACGACGGTGAAGATCGAGAAGGCGTGGGCGTGGTCTTTGGCGACGAGGTCGAGCTGGATCAGCTTGACGCCTTCCTCGAGGTGGGTCAGGACCATGCCCGAACGGGTTTGGCCGGGGAGTACCGGGTTGCGGAAGGCGAGGCGGCCAAATCGCTCGGCGGCCTCGCGCCGCGCTTCGCGGGAGGCGTCGGCGGCAAAGACATCGGCGGCTTCGGAGCTGGGGAAGAAGCTGGGGTCCAGTCCTACGTACATGAGCCAGATCGGGCGATCTGTCTCATTGCCGATCTCGACCCAGACCGGCTGCATGCCCCGCTTCGCCAGCGGCACCCCGTAGAGCGCTTCGCTCTCCGTCGCGGACAGGACCGAGACCGACACGTTGACGCCGCTGTCCGAACGTGACCGCATGCGGTCCCGGTAGCCGGCGCCGGACTCGGGCGCCGGGCCGGCGCAACCGGTCACGAGCACGGCCATGCCGATGGTCGCCGCCACCCAGGCGGCCAGTCCGGCCCGCGAATGCCCGGGCGACATGGCGACGCACGCGCAGGGCGACTCAGTTCAGGTCTTCATCCTTGTAATACTTGGTGCCCTTGGCCGTCAGTTCGACGGCCAGCCCGCTGTCCGTGATCTGGTAGACCCAGATCCCCGGCGCGACGGCCACCGCGCCCTGGAAGGCGCTGCCGCTGTCACCGGTTTTCGCGGCGGCGGTGGCTTGCCCCCCAATCGTCCAGCCAGAGTTGATGAATTCGTTCAGCGCCTTGTCGTTCTCGAACACCCAGACCATCTGGAATTTCTTCACGCCGATGCCCAACCCGGCCTGCAACTCGACCATCCTCATATAGACCATGGACTTGGTCTTGTTGTTGACGGCGATGCCTTCCCCCTTGCCGCTCCCCGCCAGCAGGATCTTCATGCCGAAGTTACTGAACGCGGCGTAGCCGGCGGCGGACTCGACCTGCTTGCGCGCCGCCGGCTGCGCCTTGTAAAGCGCATTCAGGGCATTTTGCGCAGCCTTGCGTACTTCAGCCTGCTCTTCCGCCTTGCTCGCGCCAAAGGCGAGGCCGGGGAAGGCGATCAGGGGGATTAAGGAGAATGTGGCCGTGCGACGATTCATGATGGCTCCCTTCTCCGCATCGACGGGGTCGAATGCGGATGCTGGCAAAGCATCTGGGATGCCGCTCGGCGCAATAGGAGGTGCGGCGCTTTTTGTAAGTGTTACCGCAAAATCGTGGGTTCAGATTAGGCGACGGTATGGCGCCGCGCAAGCGTCGCGCCGGTCTTCCCGCTTGACCATTCAGCCGCCCCCGCGCCAGTATCGTGCGCTGGCAGCAGACCAACCCATTTATTAGAGAGAAAGAGGAGCAGACATGTCGTACGAGAACATCCTGGTGGAAACGCGCGGGCGCGTTGGCCTGGTCACGCTGAACCGTCCCAAGGCGTTGAACGCGCTGAATGACGCGCTGATGGACGAACTCGGCGCCGCGCTGACCGCCTTCGACCAGGACGAGGCGATCGGCTGCATCGTCATTACCGGCAGCGAGCGGGCATTCGCGGCGGGTGCCGATATCGGGATGATGGCGAAATATTCGTTTATCGACGTCTACAAGGGCGATTACATCACCCGGAATTGGGAAACCATCCGGCGCATCCGCAAGCCCGTGATTGCCGCGGTGGCCGGTTATGCGCTGGGTGGCGGCTGCGAACTGGCGATGATGTGCGACATCATCCTCGCCGCGGATAGCGCGAAGTTCGGCCAGCCCGAGGTCAAGCTCGGCACCATGCCCGGCGCCGGCGGCACCCAGCGCCTGCCGCGCGCGGTCTCCAAGGCCAAGGCGATGGATTTGTGCCTGACGGCCCGCATGATGGACGCGGCGGAGGCGGAACGTGCCGGGCTGGTATCGCGCGTGGTGCCCGCCGACAAGTTGCTCGAGGAAGCCTTCGCCGCGGCGGACGCCATCGCGAGCTATTCGCTGCCCGTGGTCATGATGATCAAGGAATCCGTGAACGCCGCCTATGAGACGACACTGAATGAAGGCGTCCACTTCGAGCGCCGGCTGTTCCACGCCACCTTCGCCACGGCAGACCAGAAGGAAGGCATGGCCGCGTTTGTGGAGAAACGCGCACCTGATTTCAAGCATCGTTGAGTACTGACTAGGGAATACCCGAGGCCAGTTGAGGGGTATTATCCCGCGGCAAAAATATTCTGCGGAGTGGAATTTCCTTATCGATCAAGGGTTTGTCTGGATAATGCGCGCTTGTCACGCACGGTGGCATGACAAGCGTGTTGCAAAGCCTTGGAAACGGGCCTACTATTCGTCCCCTCGCAACACAAACCGCGCTGCAAACGCAGCAGCGACAAGGGTTGCGGGGTTGATGGGTGGTCGGGCTGAGGAGT
The DNA here is from genome assembly GCF_056399925.1 of Cupriavidus sp. 01L43. Taxonomy (NCBI): domain Bacteria; kingdom Pseudomonadati; phylum Pseudomonadota; class Betaproteobacteria; order Burkholderiales; family Burkholderiaceae; genus Cupriavidus; species Cupriavidus sp. 01L43. The sequence goes on along the minus strand of NZ_JBFTSH010000013.1, from coordinate 350 downwards.
TTTCCAGCGCTGACCGCAGCGAAAAAAACTTCGCTGACCTGTTGACGAAACGCAGGTTGTTCTTCATAATCTCGTTTCTCTGCTGCAACGCAAACGACGCAGCGCAGACAAGCAGTACCGCCCCCGGCAAAGCCGGTGTGGCCAGTTCTTTAACAACCAAACAACCGATAAGTGTGGGCGCTTGATGGCGAACGCCACGTGGACTTCGGTCTGCGTGTTGCTTCAAAAGTTATTAAGTGCTCGCACAGTAAAACATGTTCGGTTCGTTCTTCGGAATGGATCGAGTCAGTTTTCTGAGAGTGAGCGACCGCTCGAAAGAGCGAGGTGCTTCGGCACCACACAGGTATTGA